>JADLGL010000038.1 GCA_020849325.1 Bauldia sp.
CTGTGCGGCCTCACCTCGCCCGCCTCTCCCGCTTCACGGCCTCCAGCGTCTCGGCCATTCCCTTGAGCCCGGCACAGAACCGCTGGAACGCTTCGTCCAGCTTCGGTTCCCAGCGCTCGGCGAAGCGCGCGAGGCGGCCGGTGGTCTCCTGCGCGATGCGGAAGCGCGCACCGGCGGGCCCTGCCCGTTCCACGAGAAAGGTGCGTTCTCGGACGACGAGGCCGAACGTCGCGCGCTCGGTCCAGACCATGTAGCGCGGCGGGCCGAATTCGCCGACGCGGAAGAGGCGGCCGGTGTCGCCGTCCTCGACGGAGTAGACGATGAGCCGCACCGGGCGGAGGCGGACCTCGTTCCCCTTCCGGTTCACCTCCGGCGCGAACCGCTCCGGCGTCAGCGGCCCGCCGATGATCCGCGCGATGCCGGGGTCGAAGCTCGGATAGTTGTCGGTGTCGGCGAGCACCGACCACACCGTCTCGGGCGTCGCGGAAATCGTGATCTCCGCGGCCTGGCGCATCAGAAGCCGAGCGCCTGCTGTCCGGTCTCGGCCATCGACACGAACTCGCCGCTCGCCCCGTCGAGCGCGAAGAGCTCCCCCGTCGAGATGTCGAACCACGCCCCGTGGAGCTTCAACGCGCCCGAGGCGACCTCGGATGCGATCCACGGGAAGGTCTGAAGGTTCACGATGCTCTGGCGGACCGAGGCGAATTCGAGCGCGCGGTGCCGCGCGGCCGTCTCCATCGGATCGTCGGCGATCATCGCGCGGACCGGCTCGAGAAGGCTGATCCAGCGGCCGATGAAATCCGACCCCTCGAGCGAGCTGGGGTCGAGCGACGCGGCGATGCCGCCGCAGCGTCCGTGCCCCATGATGACGAGGTGACGCACCTTCAGCCGCGTGATGCCGAATTCGAGCGCCGCCGACGTTCCGTGCCAGTTGCCGTCGGCGTCGAACGGCGGGACGAGGTTGGCGACGTTGCGGCAGACGAACATCTCGCCCGGCGCCGCGTCGAAAATGGTCTCGGGGGCCGAGCGGCTGTCGCAGCAGGCAATCAGCATGATTTCCGGGCGCTGGCCGCGCTCGGCGAGGCGGGCATAGCGCTCGCGATCGGCGGTGAGCCGGCCGGAACGGAAGGCTGCGTATCCGCTTTTGAGCCGCTCGGGGAACTCCATCGCCTCGTCTCCGCCGTTATGACCTGCTTCGTGAAGCGGTTCGGAGCATCCCGGTCAACCCCCGCTTCCGGAGGGTCTATGTTGTGACCTCGCCGCCCGCCGGTGCGATCGGACCTTGACGCGCCCCGTGCGCCGCTATGTGTTGTGCTCGCTTCCGCCCCGCCGTTCCTGTTCCGGGACCTGATGTCAGCGACCTTCCGCCCGCGCCGCAGCGTGCTCTTCCTGCCGGGTGGCAACCCGAAGGCCATCAGCAAGGCCAGAACGATTCCGGCGGACGTCCTCGTCTTCGATCTCGAGGACGCGGTGGCGCCCGACAACAAGGAAGCCGCGCGCCGGATGGCGGTCGAGGCCGTCGCCGCCCGCGCCGACTACGGTGACAAGGAACTCGTCATCCGCATCAACGGGCTCGAGAGCCGCTGGGCGGCCGGTGACATCGCCGCCGCGGTTCCCGCCGTGCCGGACGCGATACTCGTGCCGAAGATCTCGAGGCCCGAGGACGTCCGGCGCATCCGCGCCGCGATGCGCGCCGCGGGCGCCGACCCGTCGGTCGCGATCTGGGCGATGATGGAAACCCCGCTCGCGATCCTCAATGCCGGCGCGATCGGCGCGACCGGCGCCGACCAGGGAGCGCCCCTCGCCGCGCTCGTCGTCGGCACCAACGACCTCGCCGCGGAGACCGAGGTCCGCCCCGGCCGCGATCGCGTGCCGATGCTCCCCTGGCTATCGACCTGCGTGCTCACCGCCCGCGCCTACGAGCTCGCGGTGATCGACGGCATCTACAACGACTTCAACGATGCCGACGGCTTTGCCGCCGAATGTGCCCAGGCGCGGATGCTCGGGATGGACGGCAAGTCGGTGATCCACCCGAATCAGGTCGCCCCCTGCAACCAGAGCTTCACGCCGTCGGACGAGGAGATCGCCTGGGCGCAGTCGATCCTCGGCGCGTTCGACCGCGCCGGCGCCGGCACGCGCGACGCGGTGACGGTGAACGGCCGCGTCGTCGAACGTCTCCACGCCCGCATCGCCCGGCGGATGCTCGCGACCGCCCGCGTCGCAGTCGAAACCGCCGCCGCGCCCGAGGCCGACCGGGCGTAGGCCACTGGTCTATCTCGCCGTGGCGGCCTTCCGGTCGCCGAACGTCAGCCACGCCACGGCGCCGAGGACCAGCGTAATCCCGACGGCATCGAGGAGCGTCAGCGTCTCGCCGAGGACGAAGAAGGCAAGGACGATCGTCGCCGGCGGGCTCACCATCGAGATCGCCGAGTTCGACTGCGCCGAGATGCGGTGGAGCGCCGCCGCGAGGAGGAAGGACGGGACGACTGTCGCCCCGGCGGCAAGGAGCACCGCATACCAGAACGCGGTCGGCGTCACCGCGAGCGCCGAGATCGGGTGGGTGAGGCCGAACTGGACGAGCGCCACCACCGACGCCGCCGTCATGGCGACACAGGTGAAGAGCCGCGGCCCCATCGCCGCGATCACCGGCTTGGCGAGGAGCTGATAGAACGCGAAGGCGATGGCCGAGGCGAGCACCAGGCCGACGCCGAGGAAGAGATTGCTCCCCGGCTCGCCCAGCTTCTCGACGATCATCAGCGCGAGGCCGCCATAGGCGACGGCGATGCAGACGAGCGCCGCCGGCCGCGCCTTCTGGCCGAAGAACCACGAACCGAACAGCACCACCAGCAGCGGATAGGTGAAGATGATCATCCGCTCGAACTGCGCCGAGACGTATTGGAGGCCGAGGAAATCGGTGTAGCTCGCGACATAATAGCCGAGGAAACCGACGAAGCACGCCGAGGCGATCACCCGAAGACCCGGGAGAGGCCGGCCGGTCCGCCGGTGGTCGCGGATCGACCAGGCGCCGATGGCGAGATAGACGGGCAGCGACAGGCCGAGGCGAAGCGCCATCAGCGTCTCGGCATCGAGCCCCTCCTCGTAGGCGAGCTTGATGACGACGCCCTTCGTCGAGAACAGGAACGCCGCCGCCGCGGCGAAAAGGACGCCGGCCCGGTAGGCGCGCGCGCCGTGGTCGGCCGGCGGCGCGCCGGCGATGGCTACCGGGGCGGGCGCGGTCGTGGCGGAGAGGGCGGGCGGAGCGGCTTCGGCAGCCATCGTCAGGTCTCGCATTGGATCCGGCGAGCCTGAGGAAGCGGGGGATTTCGGGAACGTCCGGCTTCGCTCAGGAGGCGCGCCGGACGAGGAATTTCAGTCCGCGCACCGGCCGCTATGGGCGGCAAGCCAGGCAAGTCGCTTCTGAAGGCGGCGCGGGGAGCACATGGCGCTCCTGTACCATCCGGCGGCGGCGCGAGCCACGCCGTCAGGACGCGGCAGCACTGCGGTTCCGGCCGGACCGTTTCGCCGAGTAGAGACCCTCGTCGGCGCGCGCGAGGAGCGCCTCGGCGGTCTCGACCCCGTTGCCGGCGGCAGCGACCCCGAAGCTCGCGGTGACGGTGAGCGTCCTGCCGCCGATGTCGACCTCTCGCTCGGCGAGCACGCTCCGCATCCGCTCGGCCGCCTCGAACGCCCCCGCAAGATCGGTATTGGGGAGGAGGACGCCGAACTCCTCGCCGCCGAGGCGACCGAGGACGTCGGAGCGGCGCATGGTCCGCATGATCGTGGCGGCGGCGGCCTTCAGCACCTCGTCGCCGGCGGCGTGGCCGAACGTGTCGTTGATCGACTTGAAATGGTCGAGGTCGAACGTAATGAGGGCGAGCGGGAGATCGTGGCGGAGCGACAAGGCGATCGTGCGGCTCGCCTCCTCGCGGAACGCCCGGCGCGACAGGCAGCCGGTGAGCGCGTCACGCGTGGCGCGGTTGCGGAGTTCGAGTTCGTCCATCGCCATGTCGGCGAATTCGGCGAGGAGTTCGACCTCGAGCGGTCCGGTCTGCCGCGCCTTGGTGTCGATGACGCAGACGGTGCCGATGTGGAACCCGTCCTTCGTCGTCAGCGGCACCGAGAGGTAGAACCGCACGCCGGGATCGCCGGTGACGTAGGGATTGTCGGCGAAGCGCGGATCGGTCGACGCGTCCTCGACGATCAGCGGCTTTCCCGTCTCGATCGTCCGCTTGCAGAACGAGGATTCGCGCGGGACCTGGCTGACGCCCATCCCTTCGGACGCCTTGTACCACTGACGGTCGCCATCGATGAACGAGATGATCGAGATCGGCACCTTGAAGAGGCGCCGGATCATCCGGCCGATCCGGTCGAAGTTCTCCTCGGGCGGGGTATCGAGAATGTCGTAGCTGGCGAGCGCCGCCAGCCGCCTCGTCTCTGTGTCCGCAGCGTCGGTCCGGGTCTCTGTGTCGACCATCACGTCCTTCCGGCTCCCGCCTGCTGCTCCCCTCGGCCGGGCACGATGGCGCCGCAGCCGTTACTTTGAGGTTTTCAGCGCCGATAAAGAAAAAGGCCCCGCGTGGGGGCGGGGCCGAGTTGGGGAGGAAGAGAGAACCCGATGGGGTCGGGCGCCGACCGGCGAAGCAGTACGGGGCGCCGGTCAGCATGCCGACAATGGCCGAAGCGGGCTGAGCCTCGCCTGAACCGGCAGTTCACCCGGCGTTCATCCCGGCGGCCGGTGACGGACGGCGGCCGGCGGGCGGGCGCGACTGGCGGGCGTCGAGGTCCGGCGCTAGGAAGAGGCCGAAGCCCGCACCGAAGCCGGGCGGAGGAGAACGCCGATGGCGGTGGATCGTTCGAAGTTCAATGCCGGCGTGGCGATCCAGTCCGCCCGGCTCACCTATGCCGACGGCAAGTCGCGCGTCGTGGTCGGCACCGCCGCCCGCCGCCTCACCTTCGCCGCCCGCGACCGCGGCAACCAGGCGACGCTGATGGACTTCCTCCGGGACGACCTCGCCTCGCGCGGCGCGAGCCCGATCGAGGCGCTGCCCGAGGAGGCATTCGAGCGCGCCGAGCGCGACGGCACGGCCCGCGTCGAATACCGCCTCGACGCGGGGCTGAAGGGCGCCTCCGAACCCATCACCGAAGACGGCCGCGAGCTCGCGGCCATCGACGCCAACTACCTCGTCACCCTCACCCGCCGCGCCGACGGCTGAAACACCGAGCCCGCCTGCCTTGCGGCAGACGGGCTGGCGACGGGGACGGATGGCAGGGGACTTATGCCTCCGGCCCCTTCGAACGGACTTGAAGAGCAGGCGCCTCAGTACGGGAGGCGTAGCCCTGCCTGCGGGTGCCGAAGGCGGCACCCAACCGGGGCTTGCCCCGGTTGGGCAGGAGAACAGCGCCGCCTGGTACGGGAGGGCGTAGCCCTGCATGCAGGCGCCGAAGGCGGCACCCAACAGGGGCTTGCCCCGGTTGGGCAGGAGAACAGCGCCGCCTAGTACGGGAGGGCGTAGCCCTGCATGCAGGCGCCGAAAGCGGCGTTGTACTGGGCGTTCCACTGCGGATTGCCGACCGCCGCGCCACCGAGGGCGCCGACACCGGCACCGACCGCAGCACCGATCCCCGGCGC
>JADLGL010000039.1 GCA_020849325.1 Bauldia sp.
CCGCTTCTCCTTCACCGGCACCGCGCGCGGCTTCACGCCCTTCACCGCGTCCGCGATCGCGCGGATGTGCGCCGGGGTCGTGCCGCAGCAGCCGCCGACGATGTTGACGAGGCCGGAGCGGGCGAACTCGCCGAGCTGCGACGCCATCGATTCCGGTGTCTCGTCGTACTCGCCGAGCGGGTTCGGCAGGCCCGCATTGGGGTAGGCGCAGACGAACGTGTCCGCCTCGCGCGACAGTTCGGCGATGTGGGCGCGCATTTCCTTCGCGCCGAGGGCGCAGTTGAGGCCGATCGTGATCGGCGCGACATGGCGCACCGAGTGCCACATCGCCGTCGGCGTCTGGCCGGACAGCGTCCGGCCCGAGAGGTCGGTGATGGTGCCGGAGATCATGATCGGCAGGCGGACGCCCTTCTCCTCGAAGACCTCCTCGGCGGCGAAAAGGCCGGCCTTCACGTTGAGCGTGTCGGTGATCGTCTCGAACAGCAGCATGTCGACGCCGCCGTCGATCAGCCCGGTGATCGCCTCGCGATACGCGGCCTCGAGGTCGTCGAACGTGACGGCGCGGAAGCCGGGATCGCCGACATCGGGCGACATCGAGGCGGTCTTGTTGGTGGGGCCGACGGCGCCGGCGATGAAGCGCGGCCTGTCCGGTGTCGCGACGGCATCGGCCGCCTCGCGCGCCAGCATCGCGCCGGCAAGGTTGAGTTCGTAGGCAAGGTCCGCCATCGCGTAGTCGGCCTGGGCGATGCTGGTCGACGAGAACGTGTTGGTCTCGCAGATGTCGGCGCCGGCCTCGAAATAGGCGCGGTGGATCGAGCGGATCGTGTCCGGCTGGGTGAGGTTGAGGAGGTCGTTGTTGCCGCGGAGATCCTTCGTCCAGTCCTTGAACCGCTCGCCGCGGAAGGCGGCCTCGTCGAACCTGTAGGTCTGGATGACGGTGCCCATAGCGCCGTCGAGGACGAGCACGCGATCGGCCGCCGTTGCCGTGATCGTGGCGCGGGCGTCGGGCCGTTTCTGCGGGAAGGGGGTGACGTTGACGGTCTCGGTGACGACCGGCGCGGCCGGGACGGGCTTGATGGTCATGCGGCGGGCTCCGAGGGAGGCGGTCGAGGGCGGTCTTCCGGTCGCGGCGACCGAGCCGAGGCCGAGGGCGTCGAAGACGGCGACGGTCAGGTCGGCGCGATTGAGCGTGTAGATATGGATGCGGTCATGGCCGGCGGCGATGAGGTCCTGCACCTGCTTCGCAGCAATCTCGGCCGCGAGCGTCTGGCGCGCCTCCGGGTCTTCGCCCGCCTTCTCGAAGCGCTCGACGAGCGCGGCCGGCACCGAAGTGGAGGTCTTCGCCGCGAAATTCATCATCTGCCTGAACGAGTGGATCGGCAGGATGCCGGGCACGATGGGAATCTCGATCCCGGCGGCGCGGACGCAGTCGACGTAGCGGGCGAACACGTCGTTGTCGAAGAAGCACTGGGTGATCGCCTCGTCGGCGCCGGCGTCGACCTTCCGCTTCAGGATGTCGATGTCCGCATCGAAGCTCGGGCTCTCGGGATGCTTCTCCGGATAGGCCGAAACCGAGACGTCGAAGCCGCCGAGCAGTTTTATCCCGGCCACGAGCTCCGGCGAGCTGCCATAGCCCTGCGGATGGGGCTCGTAGCGTGTGCCGAGGCCGGCGGCGGGATCGCCGCGGAGGGCGACGATGCGCCGGACGCCCATGTCGCGATAGGCCGAGATGATCTCGTCGACCTCGGCGCGCGGAGCGCCGACGCAGGTCAGATGCGCCGCCGGCGACAGGATCGTCTCGTTGAGGATGCGCTCGATGGTGTGGTGCGTGCGCTGCCGCGTCGACCCGCCGGCGCCATAGGTGACCGACACGAAATCGGGCGCGAGCGGCGCCAGCCGTTCGATCGAACTCCACAGGGTCTCCTCCATCGCCTCGGTCTTCGGCGGGAAGAACTCGAAGGAGAAGCTGACCTTTCGGAAGTTGCTCAGGATGCGCGGCATGGCCCTCTCCGGCTGCCCAACTTTGTGGGCAACCTAGCCATAAAGTGAGGCTCGTCAACCCGCTGCGGGACGGTGGGCAGCCACCCGACATGAGCAATCGGCAGGATTGGTGGGCAAGTCGGGTGGGCAGGATCAAGGCTTTGATGTGACAGCCTGTTCAGGCTGCGATCCGCGCCGTCTCGCACCGCGTGGTGGGCAGGCGACCTGCCGCCGGCAAGATCAGGCCTTCCATCCGATCCGGAGCCGATCGTCGACCTCCCCGCGGCGGCGCCGGTTCACACGCCGGGGACGCGCTGTTACAACGATTCCAGAACAGGGCTCCGCGGGGAGGAGCACATGAGACGGACAGGATGGGCCCTCGCGGCCCTCGTGGCGGTCGGGATCGCGGGGTCCGTTTTCGCCCAGGGCGCCCGCGAGATTTCGTTCGAGGAAGCGTCGGTGCTGGCGGGCGGCTGCGCCAACTGCCACGGCCCCGACGGCAGGGGCATGCCGCCCGTCCCGGCGATCGCGGGCATGGCGCCCAACGCCTTCATTGCGCGGATGACCGATTTCCGGGCCGATCTCGTTCCCGGTGCCACCATCATGCAGCGGATCGCGCTCGGCTTCGACGATGCCGAGATCGCGGCGCTCGCCCGCTACTTCGCCGGCGGCTGGACGGGAGCGGCGCCATGAGCATCACGCGGCGGTCGGCGCTCGGCCTCATTGCGGCGACCGGCGCCGCCTCGCTCGCGATGCCAAACGTCGCGCGCGGCGCCACGGGGCGCGTCGTCGTCATCGGCGGCGGTTTCGGCGGGGCGACGGCGGCGAAATATCTGAAGCTCCGCAGCCCCGGCCTTGCGGTGACGCTCATCGAGCCGGCGGAGATGTTCTACACCTGCCCGTTCTCCAACCTCTATCTCGGCGGGCTCTGGGATTTCGCCGCGATCGGGCAGGGCTACGATTTGCTGCGCTCGGACTACGGCGTCGAGATCGTCCACGACCGCGCCGAGACCGTCGACACCGCCGCGAGAACCCTCCGCCTCGGCGGCGGGGCCGAGCTCGGCTACGACGCCCTGGTGATGTCGCCCGGCATCGACATGCGCTGGGATGCCCTCGCCGGATATGGCGAGGCGGCGGCCGAGAAGGCGCCGCATGCCTGGAAGGCGGGACCGCAGACGCAGCTTCTCCGCGCGCAGCTCGAGGCAATGCCCGACGGCGGAACGTTCGTGATGGTGGCGCCGGACAACCCGTTCCGCTGTCCGCCGGGGCCGTACGAGCGGGCGAGCCTGGTGGCCAACTACTTCAAGGCGCACAAGCCGGCGTCGAAGGTGCTGATCCTCGACGCCAAGGACGCCTTCTCCAAGCAGGCACGGTTCACCGACGGCTGGTCGACGCTCTACGGCGACATGATCGAGTGGGTGAGCCGGTCCAACGACGGCAAGGTGGTCCGCGTCGATGCCGATGCGCTCGAGGTGGAGACGGAGTTCGGCCAGCGCATCCGTGCCGACGTCCTCAACGTGATCCCGCCGCAGCGGGCCGGCCTCATCGCCGACCGCGCCGGGCTCACCAACGAATCCGGCTGGGTGCCCGTCAACCCGGCGACCTTCGAGGCAGTTGCGGCGCCGGGCGTCTTCGTGATCGGCGACGCCACGATCGCTGCACCGATGCCGAAATCGGGCTTTGCCGCCAACGCCCAGGGCAAGGTCGTCGCCGCGAACATCGTCGCGATGCTCGAAGGCCGCGAGCCGCCTGCGCCGGCATGGCTCAACACCTGCTACAGCCTCGTCGGACCGGAATACGGCATCTCGGTCGTCGGCGTGTATCGGCTGATCGACGGGGCGATCGCGGAAGTGCCCGGCTCCGGCGGCGTCAGCCCGGCGTCGGGCGGGCCGGAATTCCGGGCGCGGGAGGCCGCGAACACCTTCGGCTGGTATCACGCGATCACGAACGACATCTGGGGCACGGTCTGGTAGTGCCGAACGGCGAAGGCCCCTTGCCGACGCGCCGCTCGGCGCTTGCCCTCGCCGGCGCTGCGGCGCTCCTGCCGGTCCTCGTCCGCCGCGCCGTGGCGCAGGGCGAAGCGCCGTGGTGGCAGGGCGTCGAAACCGCCCGCGCGCTCGTCGGCGACGCGGTACCCTCCACGGAGGGGATCACGATCGACCTGCCCTATCTCTCCGAAGACGGCACCTCGATTGCGCTCGGCGTTGCGGTCGACAGGCCGATGACGCCGGAAAGCTACGTCGAGTCGCTCCACGTCCATGCGCTGAAGAATCCGGCGCCCGAGGTCGCCGACTACTTCTTCTCGCCGCTGTCCGGGCGGGCCGAGATCGCGACCCGCATCCGCATCAACGAGACGATGCCGGTCGGCGTCATCGCCCGCGTCTCGACCGGCGAGGTGATCGTGGCGGAACGCGAGATCCTCATCGTCACGATCGGCTGCCTCACCAACGCGGCGACCTACGCCACCACCGACATCATGCGGACGCGCGTCCGGGTTCCCGACAGGTTCCTGCCCGGCGTGCCGGCGGAAATCACGACGCTGATCAACCACCCGATGGAGACGGGCCTCCGGACGACGCTCGCGGGCGACGTCATTCCGAAGAACATCGTCACCCGCTTCCTCGCCTCGATCAATTTCGCGACCGTGTTCGAAGCGCGCTTCCGCAGCTCGGTTGCGGTGAACCCCTATCTTCGTTTCTTCATCGCCCCACCCCAATCGGGTGAACTGGTGCTACGCTGGGAGGAAGACTCCGGCCTCGCCGCCATCGAGCGGCGCCCGATCGTGGTGGGGTAGTCGGGCGGGCCGGACGACGGTCAAGGGAGAGAACCGATGAAGAAACCTTCGCTTGCATTTGCCGCCGGCTGGCTCGCCATCCTGGCGATGGTGACGCCGACCTGGGCGATCACCGTGACCGCGGGCGGCTGGGCCCAGGCGGACGCCACGATCGGCGAGGACGTCGTCGACGAGAACGACATCATCGTGAAACCCTGCGACTGCGAGCCGGTCGCCAATCCCGGCCAGTTCCGCGTCTACAACTCCGGCGGCAGCCTCGTTCGCGTCCACTGGGAGAACATCGAAGGGACGACCATCACGACCACCGACGGCGAGACGGTCGGCACCGTTCTGTCGGTACAGAACGACGGCCGGAAGCAGATCCTCCTCATCGTGGGCGTCAATGCGGGCGTCCTCGGCGCCGTCGACCGTATCGCTGTCCGGCGCACCGGCTTCTACTGGACGGGCTCGGCGGCCGTGATCGACACCTCGCTCGCCGATCTTCGTGCCTCCATCTCGGCGGCGGGCGTCGGCGTATAGGTCCAACGGGAGAGGGTGGCCGGCCGATAGCGGCCATCGATTGCGCTCCGCCTCCCCGCGCGCGACAAAGCGCGGGGAGGATGTGGATGGGCTATCGCCAGCTCACCGAGGCGACCGTCGTCGACTATGTCGCGAGCGTTCCGGCGCTCGCCGCGCGCTTCTCCTCGTTCGGCGCGATCGATGTGCGCGAGGTCGGCGACGGCAATCTCAACTACGTCTACATCGTCACCAACCGCACCGCGCCCGACGAGACGGTCGTCG
Source organism: Bauldia sp. (assembly GCA_020849325.1). Taxonomy (GTDB): domain Bacteria; phylum Pseudomonadota; class Alphaproteobacteria; order Rhizobiales; family Kaistiaceae; genus JADLGL01. The sequence continues at coordinate 5,555 of JADLGL010000039.1, forward strand.
TCAAACAGGCCGTGCCGTTCCTCCGCATCGCCGGCGAATCCTGGCCGCTCGGGCGGCAGCGGATGGTGTTCGAGACGGCGGCGCTGCGGCGCCATGCCGAGCTGGTGCCGGGGATGGTGCCGGAGCTTTTCCACGCCGATCCCGAAATGTCGCTCATCGCGATGCAGAACCTCCGCGCGCACCGTATCGTGCGCGGCGAACTGATCGCGGGGCGGCGCCTGCCGCGCCTCGCCGATCACCTCTCGACCTTCCTCGCGCGGACGCTGTTCTTCACGTCGGACCTCCACCTCGATCCGGCCGCCAAGAAGGCAGCGGTCGCCGCGTCGGTGAACGTCGAGCTCTGCCGCATCACCGAGGATTTCGTCTTCACCCACCCCTATGACGACAGCGCCTCGAACGCCTATCCTGCCGGCCTCCGGCAGGCGGCGATCGATACCATCCAGCGCGATTCGGAACTCCGCGCCGCAGTCGCCGAGATGAAGTGGCTGTTCATGAACGCCGCGGAGGCGCTCCTCCACGGTGACCTCCACACCGGCTCCATCATGGCGAACGAGCGCGAGACCTACGTCATCGACCCCGAGTTCGCGTTCTACGGTCCGATGGGTTTCGATGTCGGTGCGATCCTCGCCAATCTCTGGCTCGCCTTTCTCGCCCGCGGCGCGCGTGAGGGCGACGCTGCGTTCCGGCCGTGGCTGACCGAGACGGCCGAGGCGATCTGGAAAGGCTTTCGGGCGAAGTTCCTCGACCTGTGGCGCGAGAGCGATGCCGGCCGCGACGGAGCATCCTTCGTCGGACGCGATCTCGATGCCGGCGCGAGCGCCGAGGCGTTTCGCCAGCGGTTCCTGCGCCGCCTGTTCGCCGACGCGATCGGCTTCGCCGGCTGCAAGATGATGCGCCGCATCGTCGGCATTGCGAAGGTGGCGGACATCGCCGGCATCGCGGATCCCGCAGCGCGGTCGCGGGTGGAGGAGCAGGCGCTCGCCATGGGCCGCCGCCTCGTGATCGAGCGTCACCGCTTCGCTGCGATCGAGGAGGTCTCTGCCCTTGCGCGGGCGAGTGCGAGCCTCGAGAGGTTTCCGGCATGACCCTGCAGCACCGCGAGGCCGCCATTGAGCGGTCCTCTCCCCCTCAAGGGATCTCGAGCGGGGAGAGGCCCCTTCGACAATGGCTGCGTAACCGGGCGGGGGAAGCTGGCGCCCGCTTCGGAGGTCTCTCATCATGAGCGGAACCGCCGGCGTCCTGGCGCGCCTTCCCCGCACCGTCGAATGGCGCGACGGCGACCTCTACCTCCTCGACCAGACGCGCCTGCCGCACGAGGTGGTCGTCGAACGGCAGGATTCGGCCGACCAGGTGTTTTCGGCCATCCGGACGCTGAAAGTCCGCGGCGCGCCGGCGATCGGCGTTGCGGCGGCCTACGGCCTCTGCGTTGCGCTCCGGCCGTTCCGCTCGGGCACGGTGGCAGCGTTCCACGACGCGATCGAACGCGAGGCCGCGCATCTCGACGCGGCGCGGCCGACGGCCGTCAATCTCGGCTGGGCGCTCCGGCGGATGCAGCGGCGGGCGGCGGCGACGAAAGCCGCCGCGGCCGAAGAGCTGTTCGCGGCGCTCGTCGACGAAGCCGTCCGCATTCACGAGGAGGACCAGCGGCTCTGCCTCGGCATCGGGCTCGCCGGCGCGCCCCTCATCGCAGCGTCCTCGGGCGTCCTGACGCACTGCAATGCGGGGGCGCTCTGCGCCACCGGCATCGGCACGGCGACCGCGCCGATGTACGTCGCGCACGAGCGCGGGGTTGCGTTCCGCGTCTACGCCGACGAGACGCGGCCGCTCCTCCAGGGAGCGCGGCTGACGGCGTGGGAGCTGCAGGCGGCCGGCCTCGACGTGACGGTCATCACCGATTCCATGGCGGCGAGCACGATGGCGGCGGGGCTCGTCGACCTCGTCGTCACCGGCGCCGACCGCGTGGCGCGGAACGGCGATGCGGCGAACAAGATCGGCACGCTCGGGCTTGCGATCCTCGCCCGGCATTTCGGCATCCCGTTCTACATCGCGGCTCCGTCCTCGACGCTCGATTTCGACTGCCTGACCGGTGCCGACATCCCGATCGAGCAGCGCGCCCCCGACGAGGTTCTTGGTTTTGCCGGCGTCCGGACCGCGCCCGCCGGCGCCAAGGCGCGGAACCCGGCCTTCGACGTGACGCCGCACGCCCTCATCGCCGGGATCATCACCGAGCGCGGCATCGTCCGCGCGCCCTTCGACACGGGCCTTTCCGCCCTCTTCGGCCGGGACAATTCCGAATGAAATCCCGCTGGTGCGACCGCGACGCTGCCGAAGCCGTGGCACGCTACGCCGTGCGCGGCGTGAACGAGGATCTCGCCCTCCGCACCTACTCCTCGCGCCTCCTCGGCGGCGATCCGGCGCTCGTCCTCCACGGCGGCGGCAACACGTCGGTGAAGACGACCATGCCCGACGGCATCGGCGAGCCGGCCGAGGTGATCTGCGTCAAAGGCTCGGGCTCCGACATGGCGGCGATCGAGCCGGCCGGCCATCCCGCGGTACGGCTCGCGCCGATGCTGCGGCTCCGGCGGATACGGAGCCTCTCCGACGAGGAGATGGTCAACCAGGTACGCCTCGCGCTCCTCGACAGCACGGCGCCGACGCCGTCGGTCGAGACGCTCCTCCACGCCTTCCTGCCGCACAAATTCGTCGATCACAGCCACGCCAACGCCGTGGTGAGCCTCGTCGACCAGCCCAACAGCCGCGAGATCGCCGCCGAGGTGTGGGGCGACGAGATGGGTTTCCTTCCCTACGTCATGCCGGGCTTTGCCCTTGCGGGGGCCGCGGCAGACGTGTTCGACGCGGCGCCGTCGGTGAAAGGCCTCATCCTCGACCGCCACGGCATCTTCACGTTCGGCGCGACGGCGCGGGACTCGTACGAGCTCATGATCGAGATGGTCGACCGGGCGGAGAGCCGGATCGGCCGCGCGACCCGCCGCGTGTTCGCGGCAGCGCCCGTGCCGCCGCGCGTGGCGGCGCTCGCCGAGGTGGCGCCGATCGTGCGCGGCGCGGTTGCCGAGCCGGCGGGGCCGGGCCGGTGGCGGCGGCTCGTCCTCGATTTCCGGACCTCGCCGGACATCCTCGCCCATGTCGGCGGCGCCGGCATTTCGGACTACGGCCGTCGCGGTACGGTCACCCCCGATCACGTGATCCGGACCAAGCCGCTGCCGCTCGTCCTCTCCGCTCCGGATGCCGGCGATATCGAAGGTTTCGCCGGCACGACGCGGGCGGCGGTCGCGGCCTATGTCGAGGCGTATCACGGCTATTTCGACCGCTACGGGCGCGATCCCGCGGACCCCAAGACGATGCTCGACCCGATGCCGCGCGTCGTCCTCGTTCCCGGCCTTGGCCTCTTTGGCCTCGGCCGGAGCCGGAGGGAAGCGTCCGTCGCCGCGGATATCGCGGTGGGAACGGTGGCGACGGTGGCGGATGCCGAGCGCGTCGGCCGGTTCACGCCGCTCCCCGAAGCCGACCTTTTCCGGATGGAGTACTGGTCGCTCGAACAGGCCAAGCTCGGAAAGGCGGCCGAGAAACCGCTCCAGCGCCAGGTCGCGGTCGTGACGGGCGGTGCCGGCGCCATCGGCGCCGCCACGGCGGCGCTGTTCGCGCGAAACGGCGCCGAGGTCGCGGTGCTCGATCTCAATGGCGCGCGTGCGGCTGCGGTCGCGAAGCCGCTGGGCGGCGTCGGCATCGCCTGCGACGTCACCGATCGCGCGTCCGTCGCCGCCGCCTTCGCCCGCGTGGTCGAGGTTTTTGGCGGGCTCGACATCCTCGTTTCCAATGCCGGCGCGGCGTGGCAGGGCGCGATCGGCGCCGTCGACGACGCGGTGCTGCGCGAGAGCTTCGAACTCAATTTCTTCGGCCACCAGGCCGTGGCGCAGGCGGCCGTGAAGGTGATGCTGGCCCAGAAGACGGGCGGCGCGCTCCTCTTCAACGCCTCCAAGCAGGCGGTGAATCCGGGCGCGTCGTTCGGGCCGTACGGACTGCCGAAGGCGGCGACGCTGTTCCTGTCGCGGCAATACGCGGTCGACTACGGCGCCGCCGGCATCCGCTCCAACGCGGTCAACGCCGACCGCATCCGTTCCGGGCTTCTGACCGACGCCATGATCGCCGCGCGGTCGACGGCACGCGGGCTGTCGGAAGAGGCGTACATGGCCGGCAATCTCCTCGGCCTCGAGGTCACGGCGGAGGACGTCGCGGAGGCGTTCCTCCACCAGGCGCTGGCGCTCCGGACGACCGGCGGCGTCACCACCGTCGACGGCGGCAACATCGCGGCTGCCCTGCGCTGAAAGCTGGACTTCAGGCGATGCGGACGATCGGCGAGGCCCTCGTCGCGGCGTCGCCGGCAAGCGAGACGCGATTGCGGCCGGCGGCTTTTGCCGCGTAGAGCGCGCCGTCGGCGCGGGAGAGGACGGCGTCGATCGACGGTGCCGATGCGCTGGGCTCGACGATGGCAAGGCCGCAGCTGACGGTGGTGCGCACCGTCGTCCCGTCGGCCGCGACGCCGCCGTCGGCGAACTGCAGGCGGACGCGGCTGACCATCGCCACCGCGAGTTCGGCCGAGGCGCCGGGGAGGAGCGCCGCGAACTCCTCGCCACCGATGCGGGCGAAGACGTCCGCCGCCCGGAGGCTGCGCCGGCCGGTCTCGGCGAAGCGCTTCAGCACGAGGTCGCCGAAGCGGTGGCCGTGCGTGTCGTTGATCGATTTGAAGCGGTCGAGATCGAAGAGGGCGACGGCAACCGGCGTTCCGGCGGCGGTGGCGGCAGCGAGCTCCTTCGCGGCCTCGCGCATGAACGAACCGCGGTTGGGGAGGCCGGTCAGCGCGTCGGTGGCGGCGAGCGTCTCCTGCTCGCGGATCGCGCGTTCCTTGATCAGCGAGACGAGGAACATCGCGGTCCCGACGAGGAAGACCATCACGATGAGGTAGACGATCCAGAGCCAGCCGCCGGGCGGGACGTCCGGCGAGCCCTTCAGCGGAATGACGGCGATGGCGGCGCCGACGCTGGCGACCGCATCGATGATGAGAAGGCCCGCGAGCGGCCAGCGCGACGACAGCCGCTCGGCTCGGCCGCGCCACAGCTCGAGGCTTGCGCCGAGGAGGAAGCCGCCCGTCGTCGCGAGGTAGGCGGCCTCCTTGACGCCGTAGGGGAGGAGGGTCTCAGGCACCACCGCGAGGACGATCCAGATGACGGTGCCGACGATCAGGACGAGCGGCGGGACGTGCCGGCCGCCGAACCGCGCCAGCGCCTCCCAGGCGAGCGCGCCATGGATCATCACGCAGAGGAAGCCGATCTCGTAGCGGGCGTCCCCGAGCAGGAGGGGGAGGCCGAGCGCGAGGAAGAGATTGGCGAGGCCCCAGATCGCCGCCGTCGGCGCGGCGCGGAACTGGCGGCCGCTCACGATGAGGAAGCCGCCGCTGACGAGCGCGATGATCGCGATGGCGGTGATCGCCGTACTGGAGTCGAACGCCATCGGACCTTCCGCCCCACCACTCGCCCGCGCGGGGCACCGACCATGGTCCGGAAGGCTTACGAAAGGGTTGCGATCGGTTTGACCGGTTCTTTTCAGGGTTGTGCCCGCGCCGTGTTCGCGCAGCGGCGCCGGGTCAGACCAGATAGCGCTCGCGCATGGCATCGACGTCCTCGGGGACGAGGGACAGGCAGGCGAGGGGATCGACCACCGCGCGGACGAGGGCGGCGTTGTCGGGTGCGAGGCGGCCGTCCGGCAGGAGGATGTTGTTCTCGAAGCCGACCCGGACGTCGCCGCCAAGAAGCGCGCCGGCGATGCCGCAGGCCGCCTCGGCCGGGCTGAACGCGCAGGTCATGAAGGTCGAGAAGATCTCGCGCGGCCTCGCCGCCTCGAAGAAGGGGAGGAGATCGTGGGGCTGCGGCTCGGAGGCGAGGAGGTAGCGGCCGAGGACGAAGATCACCGGCGCATTCCGCCACGGGATGATCTCCCGGTCGACGAGGAGCGCATACCGGACCACGTCGGTCGCGTCGTAGAGGATGAACTGCGGGGCGATGCGCTCGCGCTTCGCGAACCACAGGAACTCGGCGAACCCCGCCTCCGCGGCGGCGTCGGGACAGAGTTCGCGAAGGGCCAGCGAGACGGCTTCGGGGCGGACTTCGCGGACCACGGCCATCTGGTCCCGGGCGCTGAATTTCCCAAGCGAATCCGTGGTGATCTGGACGATCATCCGGTTCCGGATCTCGCGGCGGAGCTCGCTGAGCGCCTCGCGGTAGATGCCGGGGTCGAGCGTATGATCGCCCTCAGGCGTCCGGATGTGGAGGTGGATCATGGCAGCGCCGGCCTCCGCGGCGCCTGCAGCGGCGTAGGCGATCTCGCGCGGGGTCAGCGGCACGCCGGAGTGCTCGTCGCGTGTCCGGCGCGCGCCGTTCGGCGCGACCGCGATGGCGACGCTGCGACGCTTCTCTCCGGTCGAACTCATGCGAAGATGCCGCTTTCGGCCCGCTGTGGGGCGGTTCGCGGCCTGGACGCGAAACAGCGCCGGGCCGGGCGGCCGGGCGCCGCGATCACGACGATAATAGGCAGCGCGTCCGGCGCCTTCAATTGCACGGCGGCGGCAGCAGCGTCGCGGCGCGCGAGGCGGATGGGAAGCTACTGAAGACCTGAACCGCCCCCTTGCGGGGAGTGTCGAACCGGCGATCACCCGGTGCGGGAGGGGGTGAGCCGCGCGTCGGGGTGTTCGCCTCGAGGCCGCGCCCCCCTCCGAAGCCGCTGCGCTCCGCTTGCCGCCTTCCGCCTCCCCGCAGTGGGAGGCTCAGAGCGACGGGACGGCGACCGCGGCTATCGAGGCGGACCGCTAGAGCATGATCCGTTGAAGTCGGATCATGCTCGTCGCCTTGTTCCTTGATGGAGCATGATCTTTTTCGAAGAACCGGCAGCCACTTCTTCGGATCATGCTCTAATGGAAATTGCGGCCTTTCGGCAGGACAGAGCGTGTTTCCTCGATCAGCGCCTTCATGTCGGCCGGGATCGGCTCGTGCCGCGGATGCCGGAACGGGGCCCCGCGCGGGCGGGCGGAGCGGGCGTCGTTGCCGGGCCGTTTCCCCTCGTCGGCGCGGGCGAGGGTTTCGATGTCCGTGCCGCCGGCGGTGAGGACGGCGAGCATCGCCGTCCGGTCCTCGATCGTCTCGGCGACGACATGGATGACGTCGCCCTCCTTCTGGACTTTTCCGGTGACGGTGAGGAACCGGCCGCCGAGGACGACGGGGCGAAAAACCTCGAAGGTTCGCGGCCAGACCACGATGTTGGCGATGCCCGTCTCGTCCTCCATCGTCATGAAGATGACGCCGCTCGCCGTCCCCGGCCGCTGGCGGACGAGGACGAGGCCCGACACGGTGATGCGCCGGCCGTCGGGCGTCGTCCGCAGCGTCCCGTTCATGCTGACGCCGAGGGCGGGAAGCCGGTTGCGGAGGAAGGAAACCGGATGCGCCTTCAGCGACAGGCTGAGGAAACGATAGTCGTTGACGACGTGCTCGCCGAGCGGCATGGGCGGCAGGCGGAAATCGGGCTCGCCGCTGCGGTCGGCGGCGAATTCGGGGCGGTCGAACAGCGGCAGGCGCTCCTTCGCCGCGCCGGGATCGAGGGCGCGGGCCGCCCACAGCGCAGCGCGCCGATCGAGGCCGAGCGAGCGAAAACAGTCGGCATCGGCGAGCCGCTCCACCGCGGCGCGGGTGAGCCCCGATTTCAGCCAGAAATGCCGAATGGAATCATAGCCCTCGCCGCGGTTCTCCATGACGGCCTCGGCATCGGCCTCGGCAAAGCCTTTCACCTGCCGGAAACCGAGGCGGACGGCGTGCGTCGTCAGGATGTCGCCCTCCATCTCGGCGTGATTGCGATGGATGCGTTCTCGGATAGGGAATTGCTCGGGCGTACCCCCTCCCCCCTCGAGGGGGAGGGATGGGGAGGGGGGGATGCCGCGCGCCGGGACGGAGCGGTTGGGCCGAACCGTCAGCGCGAGGGGTGCCTGTGTGCCGGACGTCTCGTCCCGCACCATCGAGTCCGCGTCGTTGGGCATCCCCCCCTCTCTGTCTCTCCCCCTCGAGGGGAAAGAGGAGCCCACGATGGTCTCCGCGTCGGAGACGGGCGCTTCGGATGTCTCCTCGGCCTCCAGCGTGCAGTCCCAGTCGGAGAAATTGACGTCCACGGCGCGCATTTCGACGCCGTGCTCGCGGGCGTCGCGGACGATCTGCGAGGGGGCGTAAAAGCCCATCGGCTGGGAGTTTAGGAGGGCGGCGCAGAAGACGTCGGGGTAGTGGCATTTCAGCCAGCCGGAGGCGTAGACGAGGAGGGCGAAGCTCGCCGCGTGGCTTTCGGGGAAACCGTATTCGCCAAAGCCCTCGATCTGCCGGAAACAGCGCTCGGCGAACTCCCTGTCGTAGCCGCGTGCCGTCATGCCGCCGACCATCTTGTCCCGAAAGGTCTGGATGGTGCCGACGCGCCGGAACGTCGCCATCGCGCGCCGCAGCTTGTCGGCCTCGCCGGGCGTGAAGCCGGCCGCGACGATGGCGATCTGCATTGCCTGCTCCTGGAACAGCGGCACGCCGAGCGTCCGGCCGAGAACCTTTTCGAGTTCGTCAGGATCGTGCGGCGGCGCCGGGGAGGGATACGACACCTTCTCGATCCCTTGCCGGCGTTTCAGATAGGGGTGGACCATGCCGCCCTGGATCGGCCCGGGGCGGACGATCGCGACCTCGATGACGAGGTCATAGAACTCCTTCGGCTTCAGGCGCGGCAGCATCGACATCTGCGCCCGGCTCTCGATCTGGAACACGCCGATCGTGTCGGCGCGCCAGAACATCCGGTAGACCGCCTCGTCCTTGTCGGGGATCGTGGCGAGCGTCAGCGGCCGATCGTAGTGCAGCTTCAGAAAATCGAAGCAGCGGCGGATGCAGGAGAGCATGCCGAGGCCGAGGACATCGACCTTGAGCAGCTTCAAGTGATCGAGGTCGTCCTTGTCCCACTCGACGGTGGTGCGGTCCGCCATCGCGGCGTTGGCGACGGGCGTCACCTCGTCGAGCCGATCCTTCGTGATGACGAAGCCGCCGACGTGCTGCGACAGGTGCCGCGGCGCCTCCAGGAGTTCCTTCGTCCGCTCCAGCGTCTGGCGGACGTTGCGCGCCTCCGGATCGAGCCCGACGCGCTTTGCTTCCTCCGGCTTCACGCCTTCGGTCGACCAGCCCCAGATCGAGCCGGAAAGCATGCCGATCGCGTCGTCGCTGAGGCCGAACGCCTTTCCGACCTCGCGGATTGCAGAGCGGGTACGATAGCTAATGACCGTAGCCGCAAGGCCGGCGTGTTCGCGGCCATACTTCCCGTAGATGTACTGGATCACCTCCTCGCGCCGTTCGTGCTCGAAATCGACGTCGATGTCCGGCGGTTCGTTGCGGTCCTCGGACAGGAAGCGCTCGAAGAGAAGGTTCGCGCGGTTGGGGTCGACCTCGGTGATGCCGAGGCAGAAGCAGACGGAGGAGTTCGCCGCCGAACCGCGACCCTGGCAGAGGATTCCCTTCCGCCGGGCGAAGCGGACGATGTCGTGGACCGTCAGGAAATACATCGGGTATTTCAGCCGGCCGATGAGGGCGAGTTCGTGCGCCAGCTGGGCCTCTACTTTCGGCGGAACGCCTGCCGGGTAGCGTTTCCGTGCTCCCTTTCGCGTCAGGCGTTCGAGCGCCTCCTGCGGCGTCTCGCCGTCGAGCGTCTTCTCTTCCGGATAACGATGGGCGAGTTCGGCAAGCGAGAAGCCGAGCCGGTCGAAAATGCGGCCGCTGATGTCGACGGCGTCCGGATCGTTTCGGAACAGCCGGCGCATTTCGGCCTCCGGCTTCAGGAAGCGCTCGCCATTTTTGGCAATGAGGCGGCCCGCCTCGGCAACGGGCACGTGCTCGCGGATGGCGGTGACGACGTCGGCGAGCGGCTTTCGGTCGAAGTGGTGGAAGAGAACGTCATTGGTGGCGACGAGCGGCGTCCTGCAACGGGCGGCTATGATTCGTAGCCTGCTGAGCCGACGGCGATCGCCCGGCCCGTAGGCTGGCGATGCCATGAGATGAACTTCGCCCGGAAAGGCCTCCGCCAGGCGAAGAAGCGTGCGGTCGAGCGAAGCATCGAGCCGGTCGCCCGGAACGAGGCCGAGGATCTGGCCCTCGCCCCATTCGAGGAGATCGGCAAGGCCGATCCAGCAGTCGCCCTTCTCGGCGCGGCGCTTGCCGATGGTGAGGAGGCGGCAGAGCCGGCCATAGGCGGCCCGGTCGGTCGGCCAGGCGAGGACGTCCGGCGTGCCGTCGTTGAAGACGAGGCGACAGCCGATCCGGTAGGGGTAATCGAGCTGTTTCGCCATCGCCCAGGCGCGGACGACGCCGGCGAACGAGTTCCGGTCGGCAATGGCAATGCCGGGCAGGCCGATCGCATGCGCCTGCGCCACCAGCTCCTCCGGCTTCGAGGCGCCGCGGAGGAAGGAGAAGTTCGAGGCGACGGCAAGCTCGAAAAAGCTCACGTTCCGGCCCTTGCGCCCGAGGCAGATCGTAACGACAAAAAGTCGTGGATTACGAATGGGATGCCGGGAAGGCGGAGGCGAACCTCCAAAAGCACGGAACTCCATTCGAGTATGTCCGTGACTTCGACTGGGACGATGCGACGACAGCCGTCGACGATCGGCGGGCGTATGGCGAACAGCGCTTCATTGCCGTTGGGCCGATAGCGGATCGGCTCCATGTGCTGGTCTTTAAGCCGCACGGCGGCAGAGTCCGCGTGATCAGCCTTCGTCGCGCGAACGACAGGGAAAGCAGGCGCCATGAGCGAGACAAGAAAACCTGGGCCGGCGCACATCAGTGCGGAGGAATGGGCAGACGTCGATTCTCCCGAACTGACCGATGCCGATTTCGCGCGGATGAAGCCGGCCCGCGAAATGTTTCCCGGTCTGGAGTTTCCGAAGCCGAAGCGCGGGCCGCAGAAGGCGCCCACCAAGGTGCAGACCACCATCCGTCTCGACCGGACGGTGATCGAGTTCTTTCGCGAGAGCGGGCCGGGATGGCAGAGCCGGCTCAACGACGAACTCCTCGAGGTCGTCGCGAAAGCGCGGCGGAAGGCAGGCTGAGCCTGTCGGGCGGTCACGCGAACAGCCCCTGCAGGAACCAGCGGGGCAGGGCGGGGTCGCGGCCGTAGAGGCCCTCGCGAAAAAGCCAGAAGCGCTGGCCGAAGCGGTCTTCGACGCGGAAATAATCGCGAGTCAGCCCATCCTCGCGCCACCATTCGGCGGCGATGCGTTCCGGGCCTTCGGCGCGGGCGACCTTGAAGGAGGCGTGGCGCCAGCGGAAGCGGATCGGAGGGCCTTCGGGGATCTCGGCGAGCGTCTCGACGGGTTCCGGCCGGGCGAGGAGGCGGAGGGGGCGGTCGATCGGCTCGTCGGCGGCGATGGGCAGCCAGTCCGGCGAAGGCCGTTCGTCGGCGACGGCGGGAATCGCCTTGCCGGAGCGCTCCGGGACATGGCTGTCGCCGGCTTCGAGGCGAACGATGCTCGCCTGGCCGAGGCGGACGCCGATGCGGTCGATGAGCCGGCCGAGATCGGCCTCGCCGTCGGTTTCGCCGGCGAGATCGATCTGCGCCGGTTTTGTGTCGTCGGTGGCAAGTATCGAGAGGCGGACGAGATCGAAGCCGAAGCCGGCGTCGAGTTCGTCGCCGAGCGCGGCGAAGCGTTCGTTGAAGAGTTCGCCGACGAGGCGCGGGTCGCGGAGAGGGCGGCCGCTGCCGATTTCGGCGCGGCTGACGACGCCATCGACGCGGTAAAGGGAGAGTTCGAACCGCCGGCCGCCGACACCGCGCTCGTCGAGCCGGCGGGCGAGCGTGACGGCGAGCGAACGGAGCACCGCCGATATGTCCGACAGGAGGCTGATCGGCTCGGCGAAGCGGCGCTCGGCAACGAGTTCCGGCATCGGCCGGGCGGGAGAGATCGCCTCTTCCTCCACGCCGAGCGCCTGGTCGAGACGCTGGAGGAGAGCCGGGCCGAAGCGGGCGGCGAGCGGCTGGCGCGGCGTGTCGAGGAGGTTTCCGATCCGCTTGATGCCGAGACGTTCGAGGGTCTCGACGATCGCGGGCGGAATGCGGAGCGCAAGGAGCGGCAGGGCTTTCAGGATTTTCGGCTCGGCGCCCGGCGGAACGACGGCGGGGCCGCCGAAACGGGCAGCCGCGTAGGCGGTGCCGGGCGTGTCGGCGATCGCGGCGCGGGCGGCGATGCCCTGCTGCCGGAGCCGGGAGGTGACGTCTTCGGCAAGGCGCGCCTCGCCGCCGAAGAGATGGGCGCAGCCGGTGATGTCGAGCATCAGGCCGTCGTCGCCGTCGAGGCCGACGAGCGGGGTGAAGCGGTCGGCCCAGCCGGCGATCTCCGACAGGAACACGGCATCGGCGCGTGAATCGTATTCGATGGCTTCGAGCGACGGCAGGATCGCGCGCGCCTCGGCCAGCGCCTGGCCGGGCTGGAAGCCGCATTGGCGCGCCGGCGCGTTGAGGGCGACGAGCCGCATCGCGCTCCTGATCCGGTCGACGATGACGAGCGGCGGCTCGTCAGCCGGCCTTCCGGAACGCCACGACTTCCCGAACCGGAGGCGCATCAGCCGGTCGGTAGGAAGGTATGGCAGGACGAGCGACAGAATCCGCCGCTGCGGCGGTCGCAAAACTTCCGCGGTCATGGTGCCACTCCAGATCGAATGATCCGACCGGCCCGAGCCGGTTCTTTTCGAGTTCCGCCCGGAAAGCGGGCCGCCCCACGCCTTCGGCAAAGCCATCCATCGTTCCCGCGGGAAGCGACGAAATCCGCCAGCGGGTCGAAGCCGCGCCCGGCTCGGGCGTGCCGGCCTGGCGGAGGAGAAGCCCGGTGACGCCGCCGGTTCCGGCCCGGAGGGCGAGCCGCCGGCTCGCCGTGAGGTCGAGTGCTTTCGGCGCGCCGCGGATGACGGCGAGGACGGCGGCAAGGCCGGTGCAACGGAGGCCTTCCTCGAAAGCCCACAGGGCCTCCTCCGGCCGCCGCGCCCGGACGATCAGGAGCTTTGCGGGATCAAGGCCGAAGCGGGCGAAGCCGGGGCCGAAGGGGAGGCCGGCCTCGGAGAGCGCCATCTCCTCCTCGATCCACAGGATCGGCCGCCGTTTCGCGGCGACGATCCCGGCGAGGATGCCGGCGGCGAAACCGGTCAGCGAACCGGTGGCGCGGGTTTCCTCGCAGCGGAACTCATGCAGCGCGCCGAGGGGGAGGCCGCCCCCGAGTTTCCGGTCGAGAGCCGCCACGCCGAACGGAACCCGCGCGCCCTCCTCGCGATCGACTGCCGCGAGCGAAACGCCGTCGTCCGCGAGGCGACCGTCGCCCTCCAGGATGGGAGAGCGACCCTCGATGATGGCGATGTCGCGCCGGAGCGCGGTGAGGTCGGCCTGGGGCATGAGTTGATATGGCGGAAGCGGTCCGTCATGTTGTTCCTATTTTGTTCTCACATGGATTCCAGACGTGGAGAGGAGAGTCAAGCGCGGCTGGAAATGACCTTCGAGGAAAGGCGATCGCCCCCCGTCATGACGACCGGGCCGGGTCAGATCGCCTCGCCGCGCAGGAGACGCGGCGCGCCGGCATCGATGCCGGCCGCCTGCGATATCATCGCGCGCTTGAGGAACGGCACGCGGTCGACGAGGCCGAGCCCGAGGTCGCGGATGCCGCGGAGGATGCGGCTGTCGTTCGAGAACAGGCGGTTCAGCCCGTCGGTGATCGCGCCCATCTCCAGCGTGTCGAAACGGCGCCAGGCCTGGTAGCGCTCGAGGACGTCGAGGGCGCCGATGTCGAGGCCGAGCCGGCGTGCCTCGACGATCGTCTCGGCGAGCGCGGCGACGTCCCGGAGGCCGAGATTGAGGCCCTGGCCGGCGAGCGGATGGATCGAATGGGCCGCGTCGCCGATGAGCGCAAAGCGCGGGCGGACGAAATCACGGGCGAGGCGGAGCGACAGCGGGTAGGCGTGGCGCTTCCCTTCCACCGCCAGCGCGCCGAGATGGTGGCCGAAGCGGCGGGCGAGTTCAGTGGCGAAGGTGGCGTCGTCGGCGGCCATCAGGTGCCCGGCCTCCGCCTTGGTCTCGGTCCAGACCAGCGACGAGCGATTGCCCTTCAGCGGCAAGGTCGCGAACGGACCGGACGGGAGGAAATGCTCTTCGGCGCGCCCCTTGTGCGGCCGCTCGTGCGCCACCGTGGCGACGAGGCCGACCTGGCCGTAGTCCCACTGCAGCGTCCTGATGCCGGCAAGATCGCGGAGGCGGGAACGGACGCCGTCGGCGGCGACGAGGAGCCCGGCCCGCAGCGTCGAGCCGCCGAGGCGGACCTCGACCGAGCCGTCGCCGGTCGTGAACGCCGAGACCGTCTCGGGCGCAAGCACCGTCACCCCGCCGGCTTCGGCCGCCGCGAGGAGGGCGGGGGTCAGGTCGACGTTCGGCACCATGTGCGCGAACGGCTCGCCGTCGTCGAGCACGCCGTCGAAGGTGAGGAAGACGGGCCGGACGACGTCGCGGACGCGGCTGTCGGTGACGATCATGTCGTTGATCGGCTGGGCGCTGTCGGCCACCGCACCCCAGACGCCGAGCTGCTCGAGCATCCGCTTCGCGCCGGCGGCGATCGCCGAGGCGCGGCCGTCGTCGCGCGTGCCGGGGCGGCGGTCGTCGACGAGCGTCACGGCAAGGCCGGGCGCAGCCTGGACGAGCGCCGCCGCGAGCGTCAGCCCCACCGGGCCGCCGCCGGCGATCACCACGTCCTGCCGCTCGCTCATGGAGTCCTCGCGTTCCGTCCGTCGGGAAAGTGCCCCCGCCTTCGCGTCAGCGCAACCCGACTGCCGATCTTCCGCTTGCCCGCTGCCGATATTCCGCTGCTTCGCTAACCCCGTGGTCAGGAAGGCTGTGGAAGAACCGGCGCCGGCGGCCGATTGTTGGCACGGTGTTTGATTGTTCCATTGCGACGCGGCATCGGTACGATCCGATTGCGGCCGTTGAAGTGCGCTCCGCGCGGGTCAGGCAACACATAAGGGATGACAGGCATGAAAATTGTCATGGCGATCATTAAGCCGTTCAAGCTCGACGAGGTGCGCGATGCCCTCACCTCCGTCGGCGTGCACGGCCTTACCGTGACGGAAGTGAAGGGCTACGGCCGTCAGAAGGGGCATACCGAGATCTACCGCGGCACCGAATACGCCGTGAGCTTCCTGCCGAAGCTGAAGATCGAGGTCGCCGTTTCGGACCCGGCCGTCGACAAGGTCATCGAAGCGATCACCACCGCCGCCAAGACCGGCCAGATCGGCGACGGCAAGATTTTCGTCTATTCGATCGAGCACGCCGTCCGCATCCGCACCGGCGAGACCGACGACGCCGCGCTCTAGTTCGGCGGCCGGTGTGCACCGGAGAGGCAGACGCCGTCGAGCGGCTGCCCAATCCGCGTGCGAATGCCTAGTATCTAGCCTTTCCTGATCGCGATACCCGAGGTCGGCCCGCAGCATCCCTGCGGTGCTGCCTCGGTTTTCGGCGTTTCGCCGAGTTGGCATACGCCTTGTATTCGTCCCTCTCGCAAGCTGTCCAAGAATTAGGCGACGGCTGCTTACCGGGAGGGCAGGAATGGGTAGCGGGGCTAACGTCTTCTTTCTTCTGATGGGGGCGATCCTCGTCTTCGCGATGCACGGCGGCTTCGCCTTCCTGGAAGTCGGCACGGTGCGGCAGAAGAACCAGGTCAACGCACTCGTCAAAATCCTCGCGGACTTTGCCGTCTCCGTCACCGTCTATTTCCTCGTCGGCTACCTCATCGCCTACGGCATCGATTTCTACGCTTCGGCGGCCGACATCGTCGGCGACGACCAGGGCCTCGGCCTCGTCAAGTTCTTCTTCCTCGTCACGTTCGCCGCGGCGATCCCGGCAATCATCTCCGGCGGCATCGCCGAGCGGATGAAGTTCGTGCCGCAGCTCGTCGCGTCCGCGGCGATCGTCGCGGTCGCCTATCCGCTGATCGAAGGCGCGGTGTGGAACGGCAATTTCGGCATCCAGGGCTGGCTCGCCGACACGTTCGGAAATCCGCTCAACGATTTCGCCGGGTCGATCGTCGTCCACGCCTTCGGCGGCTGGGTGGCGCTCGGCGCGGTGCTCCAGCTCGGCCCGCGGCTCGGCCGCTACGGCTCGGACGGCCGCAGCGGCATGGCGACGCCGCCGTCGAGCATTCCGTGGCTCGCGCTCGGCTCGTGGCTCCTCTGCGTCGGCTGGTTCGGCTTCAACGTCATGAGCGCGCAGTCGCTCGAAGCGGTGTCGGGGCTCGTGGCGATCAACTCGCTGATGGCAATGGTCGGCGGCATCCTTGCGGCGCTCGTCGTCGGCAAGGCGGACCCCGGCTACATCCACAACGGGGCGCTGGCCGGGCTCGTGGCCGTCTGTGCCGGGTCAAACGTCATGCATCCCGCCGGCAGCTTCGTCGTCGGCGCCATCGCCGGCGTCATCTTCGTGAAAGGCTTCGAGTTCTGCCAGAACCGGCTCAAGGTGGACGACGTCCTCGGCGTGTGGCCCCTCCACGGCCTTTGCGGCGCGTGGGGCGGCATCGCGGCCGGCATTTTCGGCGTCACTTCGCTCGGCGGCCTCGGCGGCGTCAGCTTCATGTCGCAACTCGTCGGCACGCTCCTCGGCGTCGCCTTCGCCTTCGCCGTGGGCCTTGCCGTCTACGGTGCCCTCAAGGCGGTCATGGGGCTTCGGCTGTCCGTCGACGAGGAGCGGCGCGGCGCGGACCTCTCGATCCACCGCGTCTCGGCCTCGCCGGAAGGCGATCGCTGACCCTCTGCCTGTTCCTCAGCGGCTGCCCATGTTCCGGGCAGCCGCCTGCGGATCCCACGGATTTCCTCAGATTGGGATCCCCGGCCGCGGCGGACTCGCCCGCGTGGCACGCCCTTTGCTTTGCCCTTTCGGTAGGCACGAATATTCCTGCCCAAATTGCATGCAATCGGCAAATGGGGATTTGAGACGATGATCCGAAAGCTAACGAAGCCGGCGCTCGGGGGCGTGGCGCTGCTGGCCGGCTCGGCAGTGGCGTGGGCGCAGGAGGTGGCGCCACCCGTCGTCGAGGCGGTGGCCGAAGCGGCGCCCGTCATGCCGGAGTCCGGCGACATTGCCTGGATGATGACGTCGGCACTCCTCGTGCTGATGATGATCATCCCCGGCCTCGCACTGTTCTACGGCGGCATGGTCCGCTCGAAGAACGTGCTGTCGATCCTGATGCAGTGCACCATGATCGCGGCCGTCGTCATGCTGGTGTGGGCGTTCTGGGGCTACTCGATGGCCTTCGGCGATGCCGAGAACCAGTTCTTCGGCGGCTTCGGCAAAGCCTTCCTCTCCGGGGTTACGGCCAGCACGACGTCGGCGACGTTCACCGACCACCGCATCCCCGAATTCGTCTTCCTCGCCTTCCAGATGACGTTCGCGGCCATCACCGCGGCGCTGATCGTCGGCGGCTTCGCCGAGCGCATCAAGTTCCTGCCGCTGATGGTCTTCATCGTCCTCTGGGTCACCGCAGTGTACTTCCCGATCGCCCACATGGTCTGGGATTCGGACGGCCTGATGTATGGCTGGGGCACCTATGACTTCGCCGGTGGCACCGTCGTTCACATCAACGCGGGTATCACGGGCTTCGTCGGCTGCCTCTTCCTCGGCAAGCGGCTCGGCTTCGGCAAGGACAACATGGCGCCGCACAATGTGCCGTACGTCCTGATCGGCGCTGCGCTCCTCTGGGTCGGCTGGTTCGGCTTCAACGCCGGCTCCAACCTCGAAGCCAATACCTTCGTCGGCCTGCCCTTCATCAATACGTTCCTTGCGACCGCCGCTGCCGCCGTCGCCTGGGCGGTCATCGAAGGCATCGCCAAGGGCAAGGCCTCGGTCGTCGGCGCGGCTTCCGGCATCGTCACCGGCCTCGTCGCCATCACCCCGGCAGCCGGCTATGTCGGCCCGATGGGGGGCATCATCCTCGGCGTGGTTGCCGCGGTCGCCTGCTACTTCTTCGTCTCCACGGTGAAGAAGGCCTTCGGCTACGACGACTCGCTCGACGTGTTCGGCATCCACGCCATCGGCGGCATCATCGGGGCGCTCGGCACCGGCATCCTCGCGTCGCCGAGCTTCGGCGGCTACCCGCTCGGCGATGCTGACGCCTTCTCGGCCGGCGCCCAGCTCTGGATCCAGTTCAAGTCGGTGCTCATGACGATCGCCTGGTCCGGCATCGGCAGCCTCGTCCTCTACGCCATCGTCAACGTCGTCTTCGGTCTCCGCGCCTCGCCCGAGCAGGAGCGCGAGGGGCTCGACTATGGCAGCCATGGCGAGGTCGCCTACCACAGCTGACGCGGCACGAGGCGGCGGCCGCGCCGCCTCTCTCCTCCCAGGAGTTCCCGGCCCCGGCATCCCTTGCCGGGGCCTTTTTCGTTCCGGACGCCGATGGTTAATGGCGGGTTTACCATCCGTGCCTAGCTTCCGTCCGAGCCTCCTCCAGACGGACCGCCTTGAAATGGCCCGAGCCATGAAGCCGACTCTTCGCAACCTCACGCCCGAGAATGACGACGAGGGCACCATCCTGCGCCGCCTTCTCCGCCGCAACGTATCGAGCCTGTCGGGCCTTCTCGTGCTCGCGCTCGTCGCCGCGGCCACGGTGGCGCTCGCCACCTGGCATGCGGACGACCCGTCGTTCAGCAACGCGGTGGATGCCGATGCCGCAAATCTCCTCGGCTATCCCGGCGCGGTGTTCGCCGATCTCGTGATGCAGTTCCTCGGCATTGCGGCGCCGCTCCTCCTTCTCCCGGCCGTCGTCTGGGGCTGGCGCCTCCTCATCGCCGTGCCGACCCGCTTCCGCCGGCTGACGGTGGTCGCGTGGCTCGGCGGCGTCGTCATCGGCGCGGGCGCCGCCGCGGCGCTCGGCGTGCCGGAAAGCTGGCCGCTGCCGACCGGCCTCGGCGGCGTTCTCGGCGATCTCGTCTTCCGCCTCCCGAATGCCGTTCTCGGCGGTCTCGGCGGCTTCGTGATGGGCCTTGCCGGGCTCTTCCTCGCGATCGCCTCGGGCGCGCTCCTCTTCAAGGCGACCGGGTTCAGCTTCCGCCGCGCGCCGGTGGAAGCGCCGGCGCCGCGCCGGGCGCCGGCGAAGGGCCGCGCCGCTCCCGCCGTGCGTTCGCCGCGTTCCGAGCCGCGTATCGTCACGCCGCCGCGCTACGAGGTGGACGACGAGGACGGCGAGGACGAAGAGGGCCGGCGCAGCCGGATCGGGACGGTGCTGGTGGGCGCCGCCGCCCACGCCGGCTACCGCATCCGCTCGAGCTTTGCCCGCGTGATGGAAGCGCGGCAGCGGCGGAAGGATGCGAAGACCTTCCCGGAGATTTCGCAGGAGGAGCGCGCGCCGACCTTCGTGCCGCGCGCCGCCCGCCAGGAACCTCGTCTTGCCCGGTCCGAGCCGCGGCGGGGCGACGACGATGCGCCGCCGGCGGCGGAGCCGTTCGACGACGCGATCGACACGACCTTCGACGAGGAGGAGGCGTTCGGCGCCTTCGATCCCGCCGATGATGGTCTCGCCCGCGCCGGGGAGCCGAAGCCGCGCGCCATCGTTCCGCAGGCCCGGCCGCTTCGCGGGCCGGCGGCGGCTCCCGTCCAGCCGCAGCGTCGCATTCCCGTGGCCGATGCGCCCGCGGCCGATGCGCCCGCGGTCGCGGCCACGCCCGGCGCGGCCCGCCTTGCCGCCGCAGCCGCCCGCCGCCGCGGCCCGGCGCGACCGGCCGCCCCCGACGTCTTCGAACTGCCGCCGCTCGAGCTCCTCGCCCCGCCGAAGCAGGCGAAACACGCCGCCGTCACGAAAGAGTCGCTCGAGGAGAACGCCCGCCTTCTCGAATCCGTCCTCGACGATTTCGGCATCCGCGGCGAGATCATCAACGTCCGGCCCGGTCCGGTGGTGACGCTCTACGAGCTCGAGCCGGCGCCGGGCATCAAATCGGCCCGCGTCATCGGCCTTGCCGACGACATCGCCCGTTCGATGAGCGCCATCGCCTGCCGCGTTGCCGTCATTCCGGGCAAGAACGCCATCGGCATCGAACTGCCGAACGAGTTCCGCGAGACGGTGTTCCTCCGGGAGCAGCTCGCGTCGAAGGATTTCATCGATTCGAAGGCGCGCCTGCCGCTCTGCCTCGGCAAGACGATCGGCGGCGAGCCGGTCGTGGCGGACCTCTCCCGCATGCCCCACCTCCTCGTCGCCGGCACCACCGGCTCGGGCAAATCGGTGGCAATCAACACGATGATCCTGTCGCTCCTCTACCGGCTGACGCCGGAGGCGTGCCGGCTCATCCTGATCGATCCGAAGATGCTGGAGCTGTCGGTCTATGACGGCATTCCGCATCTCCTGACGCCGGTCGTCACCGACCCGAAGAAGGCGGTGGTGGCGCTGAAATGGACGGTCCGCGAGATGGAGGACCGCTACCGGAAGATGTCGAAGCTGGGCGTCCGCAACATCGACGGTCTCAACCAGCGCATCGCGCAGGCGCTCGCCAAGGGCGAGACGATCTCCCGCACCGTCCACACCGGCTTCGACAGCGAGACCGGCGAGCCGATCATGGAAACGGAGGAGCTCGACCTCAAGCCGATGCCGCACATCGTCGTCATCATCGACGAGATGGCCGACCTCATGATGGTCGCCGGGAAAGACATCGAGGGCGCGGTGCAGCGCCTCGCCCAGATGGCGCGCGCCGCCGGCATCCACGTCGCGATGGCGACGCAGCGCCCGTCGGTCGACGTCATCACCGGCACCATCAAGGCGAACTTCCCGACCCGCATCTCCTTCCAGGTGACGTCGAAGATCGACAGCCGCACCATCCTCGGCGAGCAGGGGGCGGAGCAGCTCCTCGGCCAGGGCGACATGCTCTACATGGTCGGCGGCGGCCGCATCCAGCGCGTCCACGGCCCGTTCGTCTCCGACGCCGAGGTCGAGAAGGTCGTGCAGCACCTCAAGGCGCAGGGCGTGCCGGACTACCTCGAGGCGATCACCGCCGACGAGGATGGCGGGCCGGGCGGCGCGGGGGACGGCGACGGCGAAGGCGGTGGCGTCGACGGCGAGGATTCGAACGACGTCTACGACCAGGCGGTGGCGGTGGTGCTGCGCGACCGGAAGGTTTCGACCAGCTACATCCAGCGCCGCCTCGGCATCGGCTACAATCGCGCCGCGTCCCTGATCGAGCGCATGGAGAAGGAAGGCGTCATCGGCGCCGCCAACCATGCCGGCAAGCGCGAAATCCTCGTGCCAGGGAACGAGGACCAGTTCTGAGCGTTTTCGTACGTCGCGAAATGGCCACAGCCGCGGGCTACGGCGCGTTCGGGCGGCCGTTGCCGACGAGGAGACTTCCGCTGAAGAGATTCCTGATCGCCGCGCTGCCCGCGCTCGCGGCCCTCGCCGCCACGGCGCCCGCCGTCGCCCAGGACGCCGTGCCGCTGCCGCGCGAGCGGCCGACCATGGGCCAGTTCACGGCCGAGCAGATGACCGCCCTCAATACCGCCAACCAGGTGTTCAACGCCATCCGGACCATGCGCGGCGAGTTCCTGCAGATCGGGCCGCAGCGCGACCAGCTGAGCGAGGGGGTGTTCTACCTCGCGCGCCCCGGCCGCGTGCGCTTCGAGTACTATCCGCCGTCGCAGCTCCTCATCGTCTCGAACGGCAACACGCTCGAGATCCGCAACGACGCGACGCGCACCGTCGACCGCTACCCCCTCCAGCGCACCCCGCTCGCGCCGCTCCTCGCCACCAACACCGACCTCACCGCGGAAGCCAACATCCGCGACGTGATGATCGAGCAGGACACGATCGCGATCGTCCTGACGCGCAGCGAGGACGGCTCGTGGCTGACCCTCTATTTCGACAAGGTCACCTACGAGCTCCGCCAGTGGGTGACCCTCGACCCGCAGGGCAACACGGTGACCTTCGTCATCTACAACATCGCAGTCAATCAGCCGATCGAGGATCGCCTGTTCGAGGTCGTGCTGCCGGGCGACTAGGGTCCGTACTCAATAACGATTCCCAGCCAGCTAGAGGTGTGATTCAAAGTGCCCGGGAGGGCCCTTCGATGAAGCATCTCTACTGGCTGGACGACGCATCTTGGACGAAGATCGAGCCTCATTTGCCGCGTGGTCGTCGCGGGGCACATCGGGTCGATGATCGCCGGGTGATTAGCGGGATCATCCACATGCTCCGGACCGGAGCGCGGTGGCGGGATTGTCCGGCGGCCTACGGTCCGTACACGACGATCTACAATCGCTACCACCGCTGGAGCCAGCAGGGTGTCTGGTTCGATGTCTTCCAGGCGCTGACCGGCATGAGCGGGGTCTGGGGCGGCGGTGCGATCGATGCCACTCACATCAAGGCGCATCGCTCGGCATCCGGCGCAAAAGGGGGGACTACGCGCAGGCGATCGGGCGATCTCGCGGCGGACGAACCACCAAAATCCACGCTCTGACGGACGAGGCCGGGCGGCCACGTGTGCTGCGGCTGAGCGCCGGCAACGTCAATGATGGCACCATGGCAACAGCGCTGATCGGAGCAGTTGCCCCGATCGGCCACCTCCTGGCCGACCGGGCCTATGACGCCCTTGCCCTGCGCACCTGGCTCGCCGAGCGCGGTACCCTCGCCGTCATTCCATCGACCCGAAGCCGCAAGGTCCCCATCCCGCACGATCGCGACCTCTATCGGCAGCGCAACCGGATCGAGCGCATGTTCTGCCGGCTCAAAGACTACCGACGCGTCGCAACCCGATACGACAAACTCGCCAGAAACTACGACGCCGCCGTCCACCTCGCTGCAATCGATGCATTCTGGCTCAATTGAGTCCCGACCCTAG
>JADLGL010000040.1 GCA_020849325.1 Bauldia sp.
GTCTCGCGTTCACCCGTATCCCGTACGCCCGTGCGCATGTTCTCCATCGTGGTTCTCCTCGTGTCCCTGCCCTTGCCCGGACAACGTCGACCTCCGGGCGCGGTTCCGCTTTCTGCCGGTTACTGCCGCTCAAATCGGGTTGACCTGCATCGCGGAGGGAAGCGGCCCGCTGGCGGCGGGTGGGAGAACGGCCTATTCCGTTCGGGACCGGAGGTTTTCGCCCGTGCCCGAACCTGCGCCGCGCCACAACGTGCTGTTCCTCTGCACCGGCAATTCGGACCGCTCCATCCTCGCCGAGGCGATCCTCGCGCGGGACGGCGACGGCCGGTTCCGCGCCTTCTCGGCCGGCTCCTACCCGCAGCCGCTGGCGCCCGAGGCGCTCGCTCTCCTCGCCGCGGAGGGCCACGACACCACGGGCTGCCGCTCGAAGAGCTGGGACGAGTTCACCCGTCCGGATGCGGCGCCGATGGATTTCGTCCTGACGCTCTGCGACGACCTCCAGAGCGAGGGCTGCCCGCACTGGCCGGGCCAGCCGAGCGTCGCGCACTGGAGCATTCCGAACCCGTGCGCGGTCAGCGGGCGGCGTGAACGGGAACTCGCTTTCGCCGAGACCTACCGCGCCCTCCGCGAACGGATCAGAGCGTTCATCGCAACGCCCGTCGTCCGCCTCGACGCCGTGGCGCTGAAATTCCAGCTCGTCGACGGCGAGCGGCGCGGCTGACCGGCCGCCATCGCGTCAGAAGTCGAAGATGTCCGAGAGGAAGCCGCCGCGCCGCCGGCCGCGGCGATCGTCGTCATCGTCATCGTCGTCGCGGTATCTCCGGCCATGATCCTGGCGGTAGCCGGGGTCGGCGGGCTGGCCGTAGCCGGGCTGAGCGTAGGCGGGCGGCGGCTGGGCGAAGCCGGGCGCAGCCTGCGGCGCGGCCGGCGCCGGCGCGCTCCGCTCGATGATCCTGTCGAGTTCGCCACGGTCGAGCCAGACGCCGCGGCAGTTCGGGCAGTAGTCGATCTCGATGCCCTGGCGCTCGGCCATCGTCAGCGTCACACGGCAGACGGGGCAGAGCATCCCGGCCTTGGCTCCTTCGGTCGTCACGCGATCCTCCTCGTGGTTCGTCCCCCGATCTGGGGAGGCGCCGCCGTGATTGCCAGCCCCGACGCGGAAACGTCACGGAACTGTCGTCATCGCCGTCGTAGTCACGATCCGCCGCAGCCAGCCGGGTCTTTGCGATGACGACCGAGCCGATCTACGACGTTCTCTTCCTCTGCTACTCGAACGCGGCGCGTTCGATCATGGCCGAGGCCATCCTGAAGGACGTCGGCGGCGGCCGGTTCCGCGCCCATTCGGCCGGGTCGCATCCGTCGGCCGGGGTCGATCCCTACACGCTCGATCTCCTCCGCACGCTCGGCCACCCGACCGAGCAGCTCCGGGCGAAACCGTGGGACGATTTCGCCGCGCCCGGTGCGAAGCCGATGGATTTCGTCTTCACCGTCTGTGACGACGTCGCCGGCGAATCCTGCCCCGAATGGCCGGGCCAGCCGAAGACGGCGCACTGGGGCATCCCCAATCCCGCCGGCACCGCCGGCACGGAGGCCGTCCGCCGCCTCGCCTACGCGGACGCCTACCGCATGCTCAACCGGCGGATCGGGCTCTTCATCAACCTCCCCTTCGCCGCGCTCGACCACATGGCGCTGAAGTACCACCTCGCCGAGATCGGGGCGCTGCCGCGCGTCGCCTGAGCCGCCCCGCCCGGTTTGATCCAGATCAAGGCGCCGGGGCCGCCGGCGGAGTGAAGTCCCCAGACCAACAAGGGGGACTTCTCATGTCTACGGCGTGGTTCGTGCAGTTCGGCGTCATCATCCTGCTGTTCACTTTCTTCTCGGTCGTGCTCGGCTGGGCCAGCCGCAATGCGCCGCCGACCTTCCCCGGCGAGAAGCCCTACCAGGGCCCGGCCCGCGCCGAACGCAACGGCACCGCCGCCGCCCGCGCCCATTAGGCCTGCGCCGTCCCGGGTCGCGTGCGAAACCCTCCCTCGCGCGCGGCCCGACGCCCCGCCGGGCGTCCGCCGTTACACGGCGATACACTTTTCCGGCTTGGCTGAAACCGGCCACGCACCATCTCCTTCGTTGCAGCGCGCCATGCCGCCGGATCGTCCGGTGGCCGCGTGCCCCCTCGGAGTGGTGACCCACATGTTCCGTCGCTTTGCCATCGCCGCCGTTCTGGTTGCCGGTGCCGCGGCGCCAGCCCTTGCCTTCGGCGGCTGGCACGGCCCCTTCATCGGTCCGGTCGGCGGCTTCCTCTTCCTCCTCGCGCTCGTGGCTCTCGTCGTCCTCACGGTGTCGATGTTCGGCGCCGGCCGGCGACGGAGGGCCTATGTCGCGCCGGCCGCACCGGCCGCTTCCGCCGGGCCCGCCTTCGCCATCCTCGCCGAACGCTTCGCCCGCGGCGACATCGACGCCCGCGAATACGATGCGCGGCGCCGCGTCCTCGCCGGCGAACGGGAACCCGACGCAACGAAGCCCGAATCCCCCGCCGCCCCCGCGGCGACCCCGCCGGCCGGCGACGTCCCGCCCTCGCCATGAGGGCTCCGGTCCGCGCGCGTTCGGTCGGCTTTCTCCGGCCGGGGAACCGCAACGCCGGCGGCCTGCGTCGCCGGCGCACAACGGGTTGATTCAGCAGCCTACCCACTTGGAACTTGACGCGGACCTCTCCTAGATACCGCCGGCCGCCGACGGCCCGCCCTGGAGACTCCCCGCCATGGAAACCATCTGGTCCGAGCTCGCCGCGCTCGGGCAGGTCCTTCTGATCGACCTGACCCTTGCCGCGGACAACGCGATGGTCGTGGGTCTCGCCGCCGCCGGCCTTCCCGCGAGCCAGCGGCGCAACGCGATCCTCATCGGCATCGGCGCCGCGGCCCTCCTCCGCATCGCCTTCGCTCTCGTCACCACGCAGCTCCTCGCGCTCGGCTGGGGCCTCCTCGTCGCCGGCGGCCTTCTCCTCGTCTGGGTGTCGTGGAAGCTGTGGCGGGAGATCCAGAACGAGCGCCGGCACCGGCTGAACGCCGCCTCCGAAGTCCACGCCGCGGCGGCCGCGCCGGCGGCCCCGAAAACGCTCCGGCAGGCGGTCATCCAGATCACGCTCGCCGACGTGTCGATGTCGCTCGACAACGTGCTGGCCGTCGCGGGCGCGGCGCGCGAGCACACCTGGGTCCTCATCGTCGGCCTCGCGCTCTCGGTGGCCTTCATGGGCCTTGCCGCGACCTTCATCGTCGGCCTCCTCAAGCGCTACCCGTGGCTGACCTATCTCGGCCTCATCGTCATCATCTTCGTCGCGGGCCGGATGCTCTATGAAGGCATCCACGAAGCGCTCACGCACGAACCCGAGACTCCGGCCATCGAGACGACGGTTACGCCGCCCCAATAACCTGACTTCTTCCATCAACAATTACGGCTTCGTAACGAGGGTGTTTGCCTCTTGTCAGGGAACCGAAAAGCCCGATAGGGATGACGCCCGAAAACGGGGCGTCCGGGCGTCGGGCCACGGTCAGTCTGCGTAAAAAGTCGACAGAATGTCCTCTCCATTCATCGAAGTCCGTTCCCTTCACAAACACTTCGGCTCGGTGAAAGCGGTCAACGACGTGAACTTCTCCGTCGACAAGGGAGAAGTGCTCGGTTTCCTTGGGCCGAACGGCGCCGGCAAGTCGACGACCATGAAGGTCATCACGGGCTTCCTCCCGCCGACGCAGGGGACGGCATTCGTCTGCGGCCATGACATCCGCACCGACCCGATCGCCGCCAAGCGCCGCTTCGGCTACCTGCCGGAGGGTGCCCCCCTCTACGGCGACATGACGCCGGAGGGTTTCCTCGATTTCATCGGCCGGACGCGGAAGATGACCCGCTCCGCCCGGAAGGCCGCGATCAAGAACGTCGTCGAGCGCATGGGCCTCGGCGAAGTCCTCCACCGTCGCATCGAGACGCTGTCGAAGGGCTTCCGCCGCCGCGTCGGCCTCGCCCAGGCGATCCTCCACGATCCGGACGTGCTCATCCTCGACGAGCCGACCGACGGTCTCGACCCCAACCAGAAGCACGACGTCCGCGAGCTCATCCGCTCCATGGGCGACAGCAAGGCGATCATCATCTCCACCCACATCCTCGAGGAAGTGGACGCGGTGTGCGATCGCGCCGTCATCATCGACCATGGCCGCGTCGTCTCCGACGGCACGCCGCTCCAGCTCCACGCCCGCTCGCCAGAGTTCAACTCGGTCGCGCTCCGCGTCACCGAGCAGGATGCGGGCAAGGTCGTCGAGGTTCTCGGTGCCCTCCCGGAGGTCGCCAAGGTCGAACGGAAGGCGGCCGCCAACGGCCTCGTCTCGCTCCTCGTCCTGCCGCGGAACGGCCAGTTCATCGCCGACATGGTCGGCGCGGCGATCCGGCAGAACAACATCTTCGTGACGGACCTGCATGCCGAGACCGGCAAGCTGGACGACGTGTTCCGCGCCGTCACGATCCATTCCCGCGCGACGTAAGGGGTTCGGAATCGCATGCGTGTCATGCTCACCATCGCGCGTCGCGAGTTCGTCGGCTATTTCATCACGCCGCTCGCCTACGTGTTCCTCGTCGTCTTCCTGGTGGCGGCCGCGGTCGCGACCTTCTATTTCGGCGACTTCCTCGAGATCCGTCAGGCGGATCTCATCTCGTTCTTCACCTTCCACCCGTTCCTGCTTCTGGTGCTGATGCCGGCGGTCGGCATGCGCCTGTGGACGGAAGAGCGCCGCTCGGGCTCGATCGAACTCCTGATGACGCTCCCCGTCACCGCCTGGCAGGCGGTGCTCGGAAAATTCCTCGCCGCCTGGGCGTTCGCCGGCATCTGTCTCCTCCTCACCTTCCCGATCGTGTGGACGGTGAACTGGCTCGGCACCCCGGACAACGGCGTCATCGTCGCCGGCTACATCGGCAGCTTCCTGATGGCAGGCGCCCTCCTCGCGCTCACCTCGTGCATCTCGGCGCTGACCAAGAGCCAGGTGATCGCCTTCGTGATCAGCGTCGTCGCCGGCTTCATCCTGATGGCGATGGGCCTCCCGTTCGTCCTCGACCTCTTCACCGGCTGGGCACCGGAATACATCGTCGACCTGATCGCCTCGTTCTCCTTCTTCACCCACTTCAACGAACTCGTCAGCGGGATCGTCGCCGGCAGCACCATCGTCTTCTTCGTGACGCTGATCGGCCTCCTTCTCCTGA
Source organism: Bauldia sp. (assembly GCA_020849325.1). Taxonomy (GTDB): domain Bacteria; phylum Pseudomonadota; class Alphaproteobacteria; order Rhizobiales; family Kaistiaceae; genus JADLGL01. The sequence continues at coordinate 5,236 of JADLGL010000040.1, forward strand.
TCAACCGCCAGATCATCGAACTGAAGAAGGCCGGCTGATATGTTCAAGAATGCCAGCCGAACCACGATTGCCGCCGTCTCGATCGCCCTTGCGGTGGTCCTGTTCCTGAGCATCAACCTCATTGCGGGCGTCACCCTCGGCTCGACCCGCGTCGACGCCACCGAAGGGCGGCTCTACTCGGTCAGCGACGACACCCGCGAGGTGCTGACGAACCTCACCGACCCGATCAAGCTGCGGCTCTACCTCTCGACGTCGCTGCGCGACCAGAACGCCAATGTCCGCGCCTATTCCGGCCGCGTGGTCGAGCTGCTGCGCACCTACCAGAACCTCTCCGGCGGCAACGTCGATTTCGAGCTGATCAATCCCGCGCCGCTGTCGCGCGACGAGGAAGACGCCGCAGCGTTCAACCTCTACGCCGAGACGACGGGCCTCGACCCCGGCTATTTCGGCCTCGTCGGGACCAACACCACCGACGGCATCGAGGTCATCCCGTTCCTCGACGTCGGCCAGGAATCGGCCCTCGAATACCAGCTGACGCGCATGGTTTCGCGCCTGTCGAAGCGCGAGCTCCGCAATATCGGCATCGTCGACGGTCTCGGCATCATGGCGATCAACGAAACCCAGCAGCAGCGCTGGAAGGTCGTCGATTCCCTCGCCGAGGACTTCAACGTCCTCCAGGTGCCGCTCGACTTCACCGCCATTCCCGAGGGCTATGACGCGATCGTCGTCGTCCACCCCTTCGCGCTGGCGCCGAGCGGCGTTTACGCGCTCGAGCAGTACGCCATGCGCGGCGGCAACCTCGTGATCTTCCTCGATCCGCAGGCCGAGCACTCGCTCGTGTCGCCCACGAACCCCAACGCGCTCGCCAACCCCGACTCCTACCTGTCGCAGCTGATGACGGCGTGGGGCGTCGAGATGCAGAACGACCTCGTCGTCGCCGATCCGTCGCTCGCGATCCCGATCGTCGTCGGCGGCCAGCAGGGCGCGCAGCAGCGCACGATCGACTACCTGCCCTGGATCAGCCTCAACCGCGACACGCCCGGCCTCTTCAACCCGGACGACCCGGTCACCGCGCCGCTCACCGGCATCATGTTCGAGAGCCCCGGCTCGCTGCGCCAGCTGCCGGGTGCGACCACCACCTTCACGCCCCTCCTCGTGACCACCGACACCGGCGGCACCATCACCCAGGAGATGGCGATGGCGCGCAACCCGCAGCAGGTGCTGCAGAACTTCCGCCCGTCCGGCCCGCAGGTCGTCGCCGCCCGCATCACCGGCCGCATCCGCACCGCCTTCCCCGAGGGCGCCCCGCCGCTGCCGGAAGTCCCGGCCGGCGTGGAGGTGACGTTCCTGCCCGCGCCGGAACTGATCCGTGAATCGGCCGCCGACGTGAACATCGTCGTCGTCGCTGACACCGATCTCCTTGCCAACGAGCTGGTCGAGAACAACCTCCGCTACGGCCCGAACAACGCCGACTTCGTCACCAACGCGATCGAAAGCGTGACCGGCGGCACGACGCTGAGCGCGCTCCGCGTCCGCAACCCGACGATCCGCACCTTCGACCGCCTGGACGCCATCGAGCAGGCCGCGCAGGCGGCCTTCGAGGGCGACCGCCAGGCCAAGATCGCCGAGTTCGAAGACGCGACCCGCCAGCTGCAGGAACTCGCCTCGCGTTCGCCGATCGGCCAGATCGCCACGCTGCCGGCCGACCAGCGCGAACAGGCGGCGCAGCTGCAGGAGCGCCGGTTCGAGCTGAACCGCGAGATCCGCGACATCGAGGCGGCGCAGCGCGCCGAGATCGACGCCGTCGAGAACGATCTCCGCATCAAGAACATCGTGCTCGTGCCTGCCGCCGTGATCCTCCTCGGCATCCTCGTCGCAATCTGGCGGCGCGTGCGCCTCGCCAATTACCTGCGCCGCCGCGCGGCCAGCGCCTCCTGAGGAGCGGACGGATGACCCAGCGCTCGTTCTTCGCCCTCCTCCTCGTCACGGTGATCGCCTTCGCCGGCGCCATCGCCGCCGTCTTCGTCGCCGAGGCGCAGAGCCGGCCGGACCCGCTCGGCGGCGACCCGGTGTTTCCGCTCCTGGTCGAGCGGAAAGCCGACGTCACGCAGGTCACGCTCGAATCCCGCCGCTGGACGGTGGTGCTCGAGAAGCGCGGCGACGAATGGTTCTCGATCGATCGCGGCGACTATCCCATCCGCGAGCAGCCGCTCGTCGAGGCGCTCGACGCCATCACCGGCCTGACGACGCTGCAGGCAAAGACCGACAATCCCGATCTCTACGCCGACATCGCCGTGGCCGGCCCCGGCCCGGACACGGACGCGGTCCACGTCCGCATCGCCGCGGCCGACGGCACGGTTCTGGCGGACGGCATCCTCGGCGCGGTCAGCCAGTCGATCGGCGTCACCCCGCGCGGCGGCCTGTTCGTCCGCCGCACCGACGAGGCACGATCCTGGCTCGCCGAAGGCACCGTGTTCCTCCCGACCTATCTCTCCGAGTGGTTCGAGGCGCTCCTCTCGGTGCCGGGCCCCGACATCGGCCGCGTGACCATCTTCTCCGGCGAGACGATGCTGTTCGACGCCGAGAAGGTCGATTTCAACACCGGCGACTACGAGCTCAGCTACGTCGACCCCGCCTACCAGCGCGAAAACATGGTTGCCGAAGACAACCAGATCCGCGGCTTCGCCCAGGCCGTCGTGTCGACGTCCTTCGACAACGCCCGCGCCCGGGATTCGGTCACCGTTCCGGCCGACGCGCGGATCGTCGAGTTCACCACCCGCGGCGGTCTCGTCCTCCGCGTCACGCTGGTGCCCGCCGACGGGGCCACCTGGGTGCTCTACGACGTGTCGACCCTCGACGGCGCGACCGCCGATGCCCAGACGCTCGCCGCCACCATCCGGGAGAAGACCTTCAACTGGGCCTTCCTCCTGCCGGAAAGCCGAATCGTCACGCTCAGCCGGCCGATCGAGCAGCTGATCACCGTGCCGGTGCAGACCCGCCAGCCGGGCATCTTCACCCAGCCGCCGCCGGTCATCGTCCCCGGCCTGCCGTAGCCGGCGGCCGCGGTCGCGACGGATATCCTGGCCCGCCCCCCGACCGGATGGCGGGCCAGTTCGTTTTCGGCCCCGCGGGGCCGCAGAAACGTGAACGAACGGGCGCCCTACCGCCGGCGCCCGCGCTTTACGGACCGGCCGGTTTGGCCGAAGGTCATCAACGGCGCCGGCCTGCGCCAGACGCCGGAGGGGAAGCCGGCGCGATCGGGAGGGAACCCATGATGCTGTCCACGGTCGCAGGTGCGACCCGTCTCGCCGCTGCCGCCTTCGGCGCCGCACTCGCCGTCGTGGCCGCGGCGTCGCCCGCCACCGCCCAGGACGCCGCAGCGCCGATGTTCCCGCTCGTCGCCCAGCGCACCGGCGAAGTCGCGGAGGTGCTCGTCGAGGCGCGACGCTACACGCTGGACCTTCGCTTCCGCGAGGACGGCACGATCGTCGATGCGAGCCGCGGCGACTACCCCGTGAAGGCCGATCTCGCCACCCGCCTCCTCGACGGCCTCGTCGCTTTCCAGCAGATCTCGATCGCGACCAACGATCGCCTCCGCTACGGCTTCTACGACGTCGAGGGCCCGAGCCCGAACGAGGAGGACGTCCACATCCGCGTCGTCGCGCGGAACGGTGACGTGCTCGCCGACGCCATCGTCGGCGCGGCCATCGTGATCCCCGAGACCAACCGGAGCGCGACCGCCGTCCGCAACGTCGACGAGGCCGACGTCTGGTACACCAACGGCTACATCACCATGCCGCCGCAGCTGTCGGCGTGGTTCGATCCCGTGCTCCAGCTTCCCGGCCGCGATATCGGCCGGATCGTGCTGTCGGAAGGCGGCGCGGTTCTCATCGATGCGGTCAAGGCCGACTTCAGCACCGGCCAGTACGCCATTGCCTATATCGACCCCGGCCTCCTCCCCCCCGGCGTGCCGGCGGAGGGCATTCCGGCGGACGACAACACGCTCCGCTCGGTCGCCCAGTCGGTCGTGGGCGTCGTCTTCGAATCCTCGGTGGCGCGCGATGCGATCGCCGTTCCCGAGGGCGCGCGCACGGTGCGTTTCGAGACGGCCTCGGGCTATGCGGTGACCGTGACGCTCGCCCCGGAGGGCGAGACGACGTGGGTGCTGTTCGACGCCGAGGTGCTCGAAGGCGCGCCGGCGACGGCGCAGGCGATCGTCGACGGCATCGTGGCGCGGACCGGGAACTGGGCGTTCCGCATTGCGCCGATCGCGCTCACCTCGCTCCTCCGCAGCCCGCTGGAATACTACGTCCCGCCGCCGGTCGATTTCGCCGCCCCGCCGATGTAGGCGGGGCAACACGACGGCCCGGACGGGGGCCCGCTTCGGGGGCGCTACGGCGTCCCCTTTCCTTTCCGGCCCGGTGCCGGCGTCCGACTCATTCGGATCGTTCCCCGAGCGATCGCTCTCGTCGCCTCCCCCGTGTGGGGCGAGGCCTTCGCAGCCTGGTGAGCCGAAGGCGAACCTCGCGAGAAGGGTGAGAGGGGGTCCCGGGAGTGAGTTTCCGCGGGCGGCGCCCCCTTGTGTCTTCAGACGGTGCCAAAAAGGTCTTGGGCCGATGTGTGACGAGCACGTCGGCCCTGGAGCGGCGAGCCCGCGCACCCCGAGGGCAGAAGTCCGTGGGTGAGCCAGGAGCCTGCGCTTCATCTTCACGATCCGCACAGTTGCACGGTCGGCAAGACCGCACTGCAAGGAAGGGATCGGAAGATGGACCAGATGATAGTGGTTGCCGGGATCGATGTCAGCGACGACCGGCTCGCTGCCGCCGCTGATCAAAGACCGCTCACCGCTTGCGCGGCTGGGACGGCTCGTCCGGGGGCTTTTCCGCCCCCTCCTCGCCGATGACGCTGAACGACTCGGATTTGCGGCCGGCGAGCGCCATGCCGTAACCCTCGGCCTCGAGGCCTCGGCGCAACAACTCGCGAACCGCAGCGGCGCGGCTGGGCATCCGGCGCGAGAACCGCCAGTCGTCGACGGCTGCCAGTTCCTCGGCGGTCAGCATGATCTGCAGGCGTTCGCCGCGTGTGAGGTCGGTCATGCCTTCCGCGTCCCGTCGGCAAAAACATAGGGAAGCCTGCCCGCCCCCGTCAACGGCCCATTACTCACTCTGCTACCTTTGCGCACTCCGCCCCTTGCCCCGCCATGACGGCTTGTACGTACAGGCAAGAGATAGTGCCAAGATGATCATCAACCTGTTTTGGTTGTTTGAAGTATCACTCAGTTTTCATTCCTGATGCACGCCATCCATGGATATTTGTCCTTGCGCTTCGGGGTGCGATCACCGATGTTCCACTGGGGCAAGGAGACGACAGAATGCATGCCGTCGACATTGATGACCAAGGCCATGCCCCGAGAACGGATGCGGCGGACGGATTCTTCCTGACGGAAGCCAATCACCGGATTGCGAACAACCTGGCGCTCCTCGCCGGCGCCGTGAAAGCCCGCGGCAAGGACATCGCCGTCCGCGACCGCCTGATGCGCCCGGCCGAGGTGAACGAGTTCCTCGACGAAGTCGTCGGCCGCATCAACACCGTCGGCGCGCTGCACCGGCTCCTGTCCGGCACCAACGGCGACGGCATCATCGACCTCGGCTCGTATCTCGACGATGTGGCGCGCACGCTCGTCGCCGCCGTGGCGGGCGAGGATCGCATCGACCTGGTCTGGACGACCGAAGGCGCCTGCCCCGTCCCGAGCGCCGAGGCACTGCCGATCGCCCTCATCATCGCCGAGGCGCTGACCAATGCGGTCAAATACGCCCACCCTACCGGCATGGCGGCGAAAGCCTGGATCGGCTGCACCCGCCGCAACGACAATTCCCTGCTGATCGATTTCCGGGACGACGGCATCGGTCTGCCGGAGGGCTTCGACCCCGAGACCGACGGCGGGCTCGGCCTCCGCACCATGCGCGGCCTTGCCGCCCAGCTCGGCGCGCAGCTCCTGTTCCGCACCGGACCTCTCGGCTTCGGCGTCACCCTCGTCGTCCCCCCGCCCGCCCGCGCCACACGACCGCGCATCGAACTCGTCACGTGATCGGGTGCGAGGAGAGCTCGAACGGCAGTTGGTTGTCGCCCTGATCGCCGCCCTCACGCACGCCGGCTATCAGCCGGGATGGCGCTGTGCCCAGTAGCCGATGTCGTCGATGAGTTCCGCCACGGGAAGTCGAGCGATGTCCTCGGACGAGTATCCACGGCCGATCAGTCGATCGTAGTTGAAGGCGGTGAATTCGCCGAACCTGCCCCACAACTTGGCAGGGCCGGCAGCACGCAGCCGGGCCTGCGTGTTGAGCCAGTCGCGTACCGCCGTCATCGCTCGCGCGGGTTCGCCGCCATGGGTCGCAATATCACAGCTCGAGATGTCGGAAATGGCCGCGCGGTAGCGATAGGGCTCTGCCTCGAGAATGAGGCACTGCTTGCTGTTCGCCGGCGGTTGTCCGAACAGCCGGCGACCGATGTCGAGACCGAGTTCGAACGGCATGTTGAGGCGGAAATACTCGCCTTTGCTCGTTGCCCGCAGCCGCGAGATGTCGTGGATCGAGAACCTCGATTGCTCGATGAGCTCGATGATCCTGGCAAGGCGAGGCGCACCGGAGTCGAGGCTTTCGAGTGCTATCCTGGGTGTGAAGCCAAGGTCGATGACTGCAGAGAGGATGGGGCGAAGCAGCGGGAGATAGGCGTCGTCGAACGGACAGTTGATGAAGACGTTGGTCTCGAACGCCATCGGTCCTCTGTCTCAGTGGCGGGCGGAGCCGGAATAGCTATTCCGTTCACGGACCGTCCCGTCGCGACCGTGGACGTAAAACTCCCCGTTCTCGCGGCGCGCCATCTGGCGGCCGTAGCGGGTGGCTTCTTCCTGGGTCTTGAAGACGCGGCTCGCCCGGTCGGCACCGGCGACGTGGACCGCCCAGCCACCGCGGATACCCGCCATCACATGAATATTTCTCTTGGTCATGGAGAAGAACTCCGATTCCGGAGGCCGAATGTAAGCCATCTGCATGGGTTTGCCAGCGAGGTCCGCCGCAACCCGGCATCGCGGCCGCTCTGCGCTGTCCTTCGCCCGGTCGGTACCGCCCACCTATCGGCGGCGGCGCGTGAGGAACGAGGCGATCGCGATGCCGAGCGCGGCGATGGCCGCAAGGGCCGTCCGCAGCCAGGTCGCCGTCTCGAAGGTGCATTCGAGGCGATCGGCCGAGCTGCTGCACATGGCGGCCGATTCGAACCACGCATAAGCCACGACACCGAGCCCCGCGACAGCGGCGACGAGGAGGACGAGCGCGAGGCGCGCCAGCGGGCTGCCGCGCGCGGCGGAAGGCCGTGACGGCGCGGCCCGCCGTCCGGCGGCCCGGCTCCCCGACGACCGCAGGTCGGCCGTCACCCGGCTGCACTCCGACTGCCAGGCGGCGATGTCGCGGATCAGCGTGCCGTCGTGGAACAGCGCGTTCCGCTGCCGCCGCAGCCGGTGCGCGGCATCGAGCGTGGCGTCGGACACCCGGCCGCGGAGGCTGTCGAGCTGCTCGCTCGTGTCCTCGCCGACGGCGCCCGCCGCCGCGAGCGCCCGCTCGAATTCGAGCCACGCCGGGCCGACCACCGCAAAATGCTCCGGCAGGGCTCCGCGCATGGCTTATGCCACGCTGTCTTCGTTGGTCGGCGCCCCGGCCGGGAACAGCCCCGCCGACGGCAGGAACGACGCCCCGCGGTCGCGGAGGTAGGAGTAGAAGGCGGTCGCCGCGGTCGACAGCGTGCGGTCGGTGCGGCGGACGACGAACCATTGCCGCATGATCGGAAGACCGACCACGTCGAGCGTCACGAGGCGGCCGTCGGCGATCTCGGCGGCGATCGCGTCGCCCGAAATGAGGGCGATGCCGAGCCCGGCCATCACCGCCTGCTTGATGGTCTCGTTGCTGCCGATCTCGGTGCCGGGCCGGAGGCCGGTCACCTGGACGCCGGCGAAGAAGGTGTCGAACGCGGCGCGCGTGCCCGACCCTTCCTCGCGGATGAGGAAACGCTCGCCGAAGAGCGCCCGCTTGGGGAGGCGCGGCCGGCCGGCGAACTGGTGCCCCGGCGGCGCAATGACGACGAGCGGATGCGGACCGAACTGCACCGCCTCGACGTCGAAATCCCGCGGCGGCCGGCCCATGATCGCAAGGTCGACCGAATACTCTGCGAGCGCCTCGACCACCCAGTCGCGGTTGCCGACATTCATCCGGATCTCGACGTGCGGATGCGTTTTCATGAAGGCAGCGATCAGCCGCGGCGCGAAGTATTTGCCGGTCGACACGACGCCGACCGTCATCGCGCCCGAGCGGAGGCCCTTGAGGTCGTCGATCCGCTCCTGGCACTCTCGCAACAGGTCCGCGATCCGCGACGCGGTCCGGAACACTTCCCAGCCTGCGGCGGTCGGACGCATACCGCCCTGAGTGCGGTCGAACAGGCTCACCCCGAGGCTCGTTTCAAGCAGCTTCAGCTGGCTCGTGATGGCCGGCGTGGTGAGGTTCAATTCCTTTGCCGCCGTGACGATCCGGCCGCTTTTGAGGATCGCGGCCACGGACCGCAGCTGCTTCAAGGTCGCGTTCTTCATGGGAGTGCACTAAAGGAAATTTATCGGAACGCCAAGATAATTTCATTTTCCCTCGTGGCGGAAACGTCTATTCACATGACCATCGCCTGATCGGAAAGCGATGCCGGAGTGGGGGCATCGGAGCTGAACCGGGTTCAGGCGGGCCGGGAAACCGGAGGAGACGGGGCAGAGACCTCGCTCCAGGGAGATGGGTGATGCAGCAGGCCAACGACGGCGTCGTTGACGCAGGCGCGCGGCCCGGCCGGTTTCCGGTTGGGACCACCGTACGCCCCTCTTGCTTTCTGACGCGCCGCGTGGCGGATGCGCGGATCGCTGCGGCACGGCCGCGGCACATCCATTCGGGGGAGTAAAGGGTTCGATGTCGCGTCGTCATCCGATCATCTCAATCACGGGCTCTTCGGGCGCTGGCACCACGTCCGTCCGCAAGACGTTCGTCAACATCTTCCACCGGGAAGGCATCAAGGCCGCCTATATCGAGGGCGACGCCTTCCACCGCTATGACCGCAAGGACATGCGCGAGGTGATGGCGGCCGAGGCGAAGAAGGGCAACATGCGCTTCTCGCATTTCGGCCCGGACGCCAACGTCCTCGACAAGCTCGAGGAGTCCTTCAAGAGCTACGGCGAGACCGGCCAGGGCCTCACCCGCCACTACGTCCACGACGACAAGGAAGCCGCCGAATACAACAGCGCGCCCGGCACTTTCACGCCGTGGGAGGAGTTCCCCAAGGACACCGATCTTCTCTTCTATGAGGGTCTCCACGGCGCAGTCGTGACCGACAAGGTCAACGTCGCGCAGCACGCCGACGTCAAGATCGGCGTGGTTCCGGTCATCAACCTCGAATGGACGCAGAAGATCCATCGCGATCGCGAGCAGCGCGGCTACACCACGCAGGCCGTGACCGACACGATCCTCCGCCGCATGCCGGACTACGTCGAGTACATCGTCCCGCAGTTCTCGCAGACCAACATCAACTTCCAGCGCGTGCCGACGGTCGACACGTCGAACCCGTTCATCAGCCGCTGGATCCCGACGCCCAACGAATCGATGGTCGTCATCCGCTACGCCAATCCGCGCGGCGTCGACTTCCCTTACCTCCTGTCGATGATCCCGCATTCGTTCATGTCGCGTGCCAACTCGATCGTGGTACCGGGCGGCAGCATGGAACTCGCCATGCAGCTGATCCTCACCCCCATGATCCTTCGGCTCGTCGAGAACCGTAAGTCGGCCTAGAGAAAGCCCGCGCCATGACCCAGTCCAACACCCAGACCGCGACGAAAGCCGTCACCGACCGCCAGATGGCCGCCGCCATCCGTGCCCTGTCGATGGATGCGGTGCAGAAGGCCAATTCCGGCCATCCCGGCATGCCGATGGGCATGGCCGACGTCGCCACCGTCCTCTTCACCCGCTTCATGAAGTTCGACCCGACCGACTCGCACTGGCCGGATCGCGACCGCTTCATCCTGTCGGCCGGCCACGGCTCGATGCTCCTCTACTCCCTCCTCCACCTCACCGGGTACGAGGAGATGACGATGGACCAGATCCGGAACTTCCGGCAGCTCGGCTCGATCACCGCCGGCCACCCGGAATACGGCCACGCCGAGGGCATCGAGACGACCACCGGCCCGCTCGGCCAGGGCCTTGCCACCTCGGTCGGCATGGCGATCGCCGAGCGCCTCCTCAACAACCGCTACGGCAACGACCTCGTCGACCACTACACCTACGTCATCGCCGGCGACGGCTGCCTCCAGGAAGGCGTGTCGCACGAGGCGATCGACATGGCCGGCCACCTCAAGCTCGCCAAGCTGATCGTCCTCTGGGACGACAACGCGATCTCGATCGACGGCGCCACCTCGCTTTCGACCTCGACCGACCAGATCGCCCGCTTCGCGGCGTCCGGCTGGGCCACCGCTTCGGTCGACGGCCACGATGCCGAAGCCGTCGCCAGGGCCATCGAGGCGGCGCGGAAGTCGGATCGTCCGACCTTCATCGCCTGCAAGACCAAGATCGGCTGGGGCGCCCCGAACAAGGCCGGCACCCACAAGGTGCACGGCGAGGCCCTCGGTCTCGAAGAGGTCGCGGCCGCCCGCGTCTTCCTCGAATGGCCGCACGAGCCCTTCGTCGTTCCGGAGAACATCCTCGCCGCCTGGCGCGCCGCCGGTTCCAGGGGCGCCGCCCGCCGCAAGGCCTGGGAGCAGCGGCTCGCCGCCGCCCCCGCCGACGTCCGGCAGAAGTTCCAGTCCGGCCAGGACAGCCACGTCTCGGCCGCGGCCGGGAAGGCCGTCCTCGCGCTGAAGGAGAAGTGGGCCGCGGAGAAGCCGAAGCTCGCCACCCGCCAGGCGTCGCAGAAGTCGCTCGAGGCGATCTACCCGGCGGTGCCGGAACTCCTCGGCGGCTCGGCCGATCTCACCGGCTCGGTCCTGACCAGGGTGGGCTCGCACAAGTCGGTCACCCCGACCGATTTCAGCGGCGACTACCTCCACTACGGCATCCGTGAGTTCGGGATGGCCGCGGCCATGAACGGCATCGCGCTGCACAAGGGCTTCGTCCCGTATGGCGGCACGTTCCTCGTCTTCGCCGACTATGCCCGCCCGGCCCTCCGCCTCGCCGCCCTCATGGGCGTCCGCTCCATCCACGTCCTGACCCACGATTCCATCGGTCTCGGCGAGGACGGTCCGACGCACCAGCCGGTCGAGACGCTGTCCTCGCTCCGCGTGATCCCGAACATGGTCGTCATCCGCCCGGCGGATGCGATCGAGACCGCCGAAGCGTGGGAAGCCGCCATCGCCAACGAGACCGGCCCGACGGGCCTGTCGCTGACCCGCCAGGCCCTGCCGGCGCTCCGCCTCGAGCACACCGCGGAAAACCTCGTGATGAAGGGCGCCTACGTCCTCCGGAAGGTCGATGCACCGAAGGTGACGCTGATGGGCTCGGGCTCGGAAGTGTCGCTCGCGGTCGCCGCCGCCGAAAAGCTCGCCGCCGAGGGCATCGCCGCGAACGTCGTGTCGGTGCCGTCGATGGAACTCTTCATGAAGCAGTCCAGGGAGTACCGGAAGTCGGTCCTCGGCACTGCGCCGCGCATCGCCGTCGAGGCCGCGCTCCAGCAGAGCTGGGACCGCTTCCTCCGCGACGACGACGTGTTCATCGGCATGACCGGCTTCGGCGCCTCGGCGCCGGCCCCGGACCTCTACAAGCACTTCGGCATCACGACGGAAGCGATCGTCGATGCCGCGAGGAAGCTCGCCAAATAGGCAGTTTCACCGCTTGGGGTGGAGGACGCTCCACCCCCTCCCCGGCCTGGCCGGGACTGGAATGGAAGGAAGGGGGCGCGTCCCCTTCCCTTCTGAAGACTGACTATTGGACCGCCGCCGGACAGGCGCGCTGAGGAGAGGAGAGCAGACATGGCCCGTATCACACTGAGGCAGCTGCTGGATCACGCCGCTGAGCATGGCTACGGCGTTCCGGCCTTCAACATCAACAACATGGAGCAGGGCCTCGCGATGGTCGGCGCCGCGGCGTCGGTCGACGCCCCCGTCATCATCCAGGCGTCGCGTGGCGCGCGTTCGTACGCCAACGACATCATGCTCAAGAACATGATCGACGCGCTCGTCGAGATCTATCCGAACGTGCCGATCGTCATGCACCAGGATCACGGCAACGAGGAATCGACCTGCCTCACCGCCATCAAATACGGCTTCACCTCCGTCATGATGGACGGCTCGCTCAAGGCCGACGCCAAGACCCCGGCGGACTACGACTACAACGTCGACATCACCCGCGACGTCACCCGTTTCGCCCACATGGTCGGCGCTTCGGTGGAGGGTGAGCTCGGCGTTCTCGGTTCGCTCGAGAGCGGCCACGGCGAGGCCGAGGACGGCCACGGCGCCGAGGGCAAGCTGTCGATGGATCAGCTCCTCACCGACCCGGACCAGGCGGTCGATTTCGTCGCCAAGACCAAGGTCGACGCGCTCGCCATCGCGATGGGCACGTCGCACGGCGCCTACAAGTTCTCGCGGAAGCCGGACGGCGCCGTTCTCGCCATGAACGTCATCGAGGCGATCCACAAGAAGCTGCCGACCACCCACCTCGTGATGCACGGCTCGTCCTCGGTGCCGCAGGAGCTGCAGGACATCTTCAACGCCGCCGGCGGCGAGATGCCCCAGACCTGGGGCGTGCCGGTCGACGAGATCGTCCGCGGCATCAAGCACGGTGTCCGCAAGGTCAACATCGACACCGACTGCCGTCTCGCGATGACCGGCGCCATGCGCCAGATCGCCATGAAGAACAAGTCGGAGTTCGATCCGCGCAAGTTCCTCAAGCCCGCTCTCGATGCGATGCAGAAGCTCTGCAAGGAGCGGCTTGAGCAGTTCGGAGCCGCCGGTTGGGGCTCCAAGATAAAGGTCATCCCGATGAGCGAGATGGCCAAGCTGTACGCGAAGGGCGCGCTCGATCCGAAGATCGCCCCGGCTCGCGCCGCCTGAGCATGATCCGAAGGATGCCGGTTCTTCGACGAAGATCTTGCTCCATCAAGGAAATAGGCGACGGGCGTGATCCGGCTCGAACGGATCGCGCCCTAGCCAACCACCCCCAGAACGCCTGAACAGGAGAGAGAAATGCCAGCAGATACGAAGCCCGTCGATCAGAAGACGATGAGCGAGGGCAAGGAGCGCTACAAGTCGGGCGTCATCCCCTACGCCAAGATGGGCTACTGGGAGCCGGACTATAAGGTGAAGGACACCGACATCCTGTCGCTGTTCCGCATCACCCCGCAGCCGGGCGTCGACCCGGTCGAGGCCGCCGCCGCCGTCGCCGGTGAATCGTCGACCGCCACCTGGACCGTCGTGTGGACCGACCGCCTCACCGCGGCCACCATCTACCGCGCCAAGGCCTACCGCGTCGACCCGGTTCCGAACACCGGCCCGGGCACCAAGACCGAGCAGCAGTACTTCGCGTACATCGCCTACGAGCTCGACCTGTTCGAGCCGGGTTCGATCGCGAACCTGACCGCCTCGATCATCGGCAACGTCTTCGGCTTCAAGGCCGTCAAGGCGCTCCGCCTCGAGGACATGCGCATCCCGGTTGCGTACCTCAAGACCTTCCAGGGCCCGGCCACGGGCATCGTCGTGGAGCGCGAGCGCCTCGACAAGTTCGGCCGTCCGGTTCTCGGCGCGACCACCAAGCCGAAGCTCGGTCTCTCGGGCCGCAACTACGGCCGCGTCGTCTACGAGGCGCTCAAGGGCGGCCTCGACTTCGTGAAGGACGACGAGAACATCAACTCGCAGCCCTTCATGCACTGGCGTGACCGCTTCCTGTACTGCATGGAAGCCGTCAACCGCGCTTCGGCCGCCACGGGCGAAGTCAAGGGTCACTACCTCAACGTGACCGCGGCGACCATGGAAGAGATGTACGAGCGCGCCGAGTTCGCGAAGCAGCTCGGTTCGATCATCATCATGATCGACCTCGTCATCGGCTACACCGCCATCCAGTCGATGGCGAAGTGGGCCCGCAAGAACGACATGATCCTGCACCTTCACCGCGCCGGCAACTCGACCTGGTCGCGGCAGAAGAACCACGGCATCAACTTCCGCGTCATCTGCAAGTGGATGCGCATGGCCGGTGTCGACCACATCCACGCCGGTACGGTCGTCGGCAAGCTCGAGGGCGACCCCCTCATGATCAAGGGCTTCTACGACACGCTGCGCGAGACCGAGACCCCGATGTCGCTCGAGCACGGCCTCTACTTCGAGCAGGACTGGGCCTCGCTCAACAAGGTCATGCCGGTCGCCTCGGGCGGCATTCACGCCGGCCAGATGCACCAGCTGATCCAGTACCTCGGTGAGGACGTCGTCCTGCAGTTCGGCGGCGGCACGATCGGCCACCCCGATGGCATCCAGGCTGGCGCCACTGCCAACCGCGTTGCCCTCGAAGCCATGATCCTGGCCCGCAACGAAGGCCGCGACTACGTGAAGGAAGGTCCGCAGATCCTCATGGACGCCGCCAAGTGGTGCTCGCCGCTGAAGAAGGCGCTCGAAGTCTGGAAGGACATCACCTTCAACTACGATTCGACCGATACGGCCGACTTCGTCCCGACCGCCACCGGCAGCAACTAAGCCCCGCCAGAATCAACAGAAACCGGAGAAGAACACACCATGATGACGAACCATGGCAACCGGGTCACGCAGGGCCAGTTCTCGTTCCTGCCCGACCTCACCGACGCGCAGCTCAAGGCGCAGATCGCCTACGCGCTCAAGAACAACTGGGCCGTCTCGGTGGAGTACACCGATGATCCGCATCCGCGGAACACGTACTGGGAGATGTACGGCAACCCGATGTTCGACCTGAAGGATCCGGCCGGCATCGTCGCCGAGATCAACGAGTGCAAGAAGACCTTCCCGCGCCACTACATCCGCGTGATGGCCTTCAACTCGACCCGCGGTGTCGAGTCGCCGACGATGTCGTTCATCGTCAACCGTCCGGCGGACGAGCCGGGCTTCCTGGTCGAGCGCGTCGAGCGCGACGGCCGTTCGCAGGGCTACACGATCCGCTCCTACGCCACGCTCAAGCCGGAAGGCGAGCGCTACTAGAACGATCCCGGAGGCGGGCTTCGGCCCGCCTCCCCTTCCCTTCGCCTGCCGGCCGTCGCCATTCCGCTCGCCCCACGGGGTTCACCGCGACGCCACCGGATCGAGGCCCGCCAGCGCGGGCCGAGCGGCAGAATTGCGCAGCCCCGCTGAGCGCGCCCCCCGTCCATCGAAGAAGCGAGCAAGACCATGGCCGAAGCTGCCGATACCACTGCCCCCGCGCCGACCCGCCCCGCCGGCCCGATCGATCTCAAGCTGATGATGAAGGACTCGGGTGTCTCCGACGTCCTCGACGAACTCGACCGCGAACTCGTCGGCCTCGCCCCGGTCAAGACGCGCATCCGCGAGACGGCGGCGCTCCTGATGGTCGATCGCGCCCGCCGCGATCTCGGCCTCGCCAATACCCCGCCGACGCTGCACATGAGCTTCACCGGCAACCCCGGCACCGGCAAGACGACCGTCGCGCTCCGGATGGCCGACCTCCTCCACCGCCTCGGCTACATCCGCCAGAACCACCTCGTCACCGTGACGCGTGACGACCTCGTCGGCCAGTACATCGGCCACACCGCGCCGAAGACCAAGGAAGCGCTGAAGAAGGCGATGGGCGGCGTCCTCTTCATCGACGAGGCCTATTACCTCTACCGGCCCGAGAACGAGCGCGACTACGGCCAGGAGGCGATCGAGATCCTTCTCCAGGTCATGGAGAACCAGCGCGACGACCTCGTGGTCATCGTCGCCGGCTATGCCGACCGCATGGCCCGGTTCTTCGATTCGAACCCCGGCTTCCGCTCGCGCATCGGCAGCCACATCGACTTCCCCGACTACAACGACGCGGAGCTGCTGCAGATCTCCGAGCTGATGATGCGGGAGCAGAACTACCACCTGTCTCCGGCCGCCAAGAAGGCGATGGCCGAGTACGTGACGCTCCGCCGGAAGCAGCCCCATTTCGCGAACGCCCGTTCGGTGCGCAACGCGCTCGACCGCGCCCGGCTCCGCCAGGCGAACCGCCTGTTCGCCAGCAGCAAGCCGGTGACGCCGGAGGACCTGCAGACCATCGAAGCCGACGACATCCTCGGCAGCCGCGTGTTCCACACCGGCGGCGACGTCGCCGGCCAGAGCCCGCGCGGCTAGAGCATGATCCGAAGAAGTGGCTGCCGGTTCTTCGAAAAAGGTCATGCTCCATCAAGGAATGAGGCGACGAGCGTGATCCGGCTTCAACGGATCACGCGCTAGAGTCTGGCGCCTTTCGGATCGCGCCGGAGCGACCGCTCCTTTCGCCTCTCCCCGATCGGGGAGAGGCCTTCGCTAGAGAACGCTCCGCGCCAGCATGTAGAGCGCCACCACGATGATCAGGATGGCGAAGAGCGTCTGGAGGAGGCGCGAACGGACCGCGAGGCGCCGGGCGACCGCTGTACCGGCGATGCCGCCCGCGAAGCCGCCGAGGACGAACGCTGCGGCAAGCACCCAGTCGACGTATCCGCTCAGGGCGTAGCTCGCCGCCGTCGTGAGGCCGAAGGCCGTCACCGCCACCAGCGACGATCCGATCGCGGCGAGGATCGGCATCCCCGTCGCGAACATGAGCGCCGGGACGATCAGGAAGCCGCCGCCGATCCCGAAGAAGCCCGACAGGGCGCCCGTGGCGAAGCCGAGCGCAGCGAGCCACGGGAAGTTGTCGCGATTCAGCCGGACCGCGGGATTGGGCGCGCCGTCGGGCCGCCAGAGCATGAACCCCGCGACCACGAGCATCAGGCCGGCGAAAAGCGCCAGGAGATGTTCGCCGGCGATGGCCTTGCCGAGCAGCGAGCCGGCGAGCGCGCCGGCGACGCCCGTCGCCGCGAACACCCCGGCGCACCGCCATTTCACATGCCCGGCGCGGGCGTGGGCAATGAGGTTCGCCGCGGCATTGCCTGCAACCGCGACCGCGCTCGTCCCGATCGCGACATGCGGCTCGGCGACGCCGACGAGATAGACGAGGAGCGGCACGGCAAGGATGGAACCCCCGCCCCCGGTGAGCCCGAGCGAGAAGCCCACGAGGCCGCCGGCAAGAAGGCCGGCGGCATCCTGCGCGAGGGAGAGAGCCATCGGGCCGCCGGCGTTCTGGCTCAGCCGCGCCCGGTCGGGAGGCCGGCGCGCCGCCAGGCCTCGATGCCACCGGCCATGACGTAGCCGTCCGTCCCGGCCGGAACCCGCGCCGCCAGCCGGCGCGCATTGATGCTCGTCCGCGCCCCGCTCTGGCAGTGGAAGATCACCGCCCTGCCGGGCGCGGTGGCCGTCGGGATGTCCGGCGCCGAGAGCGGCTGGAGCAGGGCGCCGGGGATGGCCTCGCGGGCGTGCTCGCGGGGCTCGCGAACGTCGACGAGGATCGCGCCGGCGTCGACGAGCTTCTTGGCTTCGGCGGGGAGGATGGAACGCAGCGACATGGATCAGTCCTTGGATCGAGGGTTGTCGGGCAAGGCACAGAACAGGTGCTGCAGCGTCGCGAGGAGGCGCTCGATCCGCGGATCCGCGACGCGGTACCAGAGCGTCCGGCCTTCCCTGCGGAAGGTCACGATCGCCTCGTCGCGCATCCGGCCGAGGTGCTGCGACGTCGCCGACGCCGAGAGGCCGGCAGCGCCGGCAAGCTCGGTCACCGTCGCCTCGCCGGCACTCGCGAGCCGGCAGAGGAGCCGCAGCCGGCGCTCGTTGGCGATCGCGCCGAGCATGCCGGCGATGGTCGCCGCCCTGTTCTGCAGCACCGCCGTATCGAGTCCCCCTGTCGCCACGCCTGCGTCACCCGTTCCATACATTAGACGTTGCTAAATTAGATAGTGCTAATATATATGTCAACGTCAGTGAACGAACCGGAGGGTCCCATGACCGCGCGACCGCTGATCCGCGCCTTCTTCGATGAACCGACGAATACGGTGAGCTATTTGGTGGCTGATCCCGGCACGAAGCGGGCTGCCGTGATCGACCCGGTACTCGACTACGATCCCGAGTCAGGGAGCGTCGACACGCGCTCGGTCGACGATCTTCTCGCCGCCGCCGCGGCCGACGGTCTCACGATCGACTGGACGCTCGAGACCCATGCCCATGCCGACCATCTTTCGGGGTCGCCCTTCGTCAAGGCGCGCACCGGCGCGAGGATCGGCATCGGCGAACACATCCGCGACGTCCAGCGCATCTTCCGGCCCGTGTTCAACGCGATGGACCTGAAGACCGACGGCTCCGACTTCGACCATCTCTTCCGCGACGGCGAGCGTTTCATGATCGGCTCGGTCGAGGTCGAGGTGCTGCACACGCCCGGCCACACACCCGCGGACATCACCTACCGCATCGGCGACGCGGCGTTCGTCGGGGACACGCTGTTCATGCCGGATTTCGGCACCGCGCGCGCCGACTTCCCCGGCGGCGACGCCCACATGCTCTACCGTTCCATTCGCCGCCTCCTCGACCTGCCCGCGGCGACCCGCCTCTTCCTCTGCCACGACTACAAGGCTCCCGGCCGCGACGCATACGCCTGGGAAACCACCGTCGCCGAGCAGCGCGCCCGCAACGTCCATGTCCATGACGGCGTGAGCGAGGGCGATTTCGTCGCGCTCCGCGAGGCCCGCGATTCGCAGCTTTCGGTCCCGCGCCTCCTGCTGCCGTCGATCCAGGTCAACATCCGGGCCGGGCGGTTCCCGCCCGCGGCCGCCAACGGCGTCCGCTACCTGACGATTCCCGTCACCTTCAAGGGCGGCGACGGGGACGCAGAGGTCGCCAGCGGCACCATGCACTGACGCCTTTGAGCCTTCCCGAGGCGGAGGGCCGGGCGGCCCTTCATCCTCAACCAGCGAAACCGGAACCAAGGAGACTCCCCGTGAACTTCGGTCGTACCCCTCTCGCCCAGTTCTTCGCCAGCGCCGGAGGCCGCATCGCGCGCGCCGTCGCCGGCATCGCCCTCATCGGCGCGGGCATCGCGCTCCGGGACACCGGCGCCGGCGTGCCGCTGATGGTCGTGGGCGTCGTGCCGCTCGCGGCGGGCATCCTCGACGTCTGCCTTCTCAGCCCGCTTCTCGGCGGCCCGCTGAGCGGCTCGGCCATCCGCGCCTGCCGCGTTCCGGCGGCACCCGGCCGCCGGGCGTGATCCGACGACGCGGCTGCCGGCGCTTCGATCAGGAGAGGCGCTGATCGCTCAGGCGCCGGCGGCCCGCTTGCCGCGGCCGGCGGAAGGGACGCAGTAGATGTCGTACAGCGTCTCGATCACCCGCCGCACCGCGCCCGAGCTGAGATTGTAGAAGACCGACTGTCCGTCGCGGCGTGTCTCGACCAGCCGGTGCGCCCGCAGCTTCGCCAGATGCTGCGACAGGGCCGACTGGCTGAGACTGACCCGCGCGGCGAGATCCGCGACGGCGAGCTCGCCGCCGACGAGGTGGCAGAGGATCAGCAGCCGGTTGCGGTTGGCCATGGCCGTGAGGAGGATCGACGCCTCCTCCGACCGGCGTTCGAAACCGTCGACGTCAATCGCCTGCATCGCTTCTACCGCCAATCGGTCGCAGCAGCTTGAACCAGGGCACCAGCAGTATCAGATCATGATATTAGAATATCCTAATATCGAAGGAGGCCGGAAATGCGCGTGAAAAGTGCCGCGGCGGGCCTGATGCTCGGCCTTGGAAGCCTTCTCGCCGCGCCCGCGTCGGCGATGGAGCATGTCGACTACACCAACGCCACCTGGGAAGCCGCGACGGCGTCCGGAGGACCGGTCATCATCGGCGTGTGGGCGGACTGGTGCGGCATCTGCCAGACGCAGATCGGCGTTCTCGATGCGCTCGCCGAGGACCCGCGGTTCGCGGACGTGGTGGTGATCGAGGTGAACTACGACACGCAGCGCCACATCATGCTGCGCTTCAACGTCTCGTTCCGCAGCACCATCATCGCCCTTCGCGGCACAGAGGAGATCGGCAGGCTCAACGCCGAGACCGACGCCGCAGCGATCGAGGCGTTCCTCGTGAACCTCGTCGGACCGGCGATGTGAGCGTCGGGACGCTGATCCTCGCATTCGCAGCGGGGCTTCTCTCGGTCCTCGCGCCCTGCGTCCTGCCGCTCCTCCCGATCGTCCTCGCCTCGGCTGCGAGCGAACACCGCCTCGGCCCGGTCGCGCTCGCCGGAGGCATCGTGACGTCGTTCGTCGTCATCGGCCTTCTTGCGGCCTCCGTCGGGGCCTCGGTCGGGCTCGACGCCGAACGGCTTCGGCTGGTGGGCGCGGTCCTCTTCCTCGTCATCGGCACGGTCCTCCTCGTTCCCCGTTTCCAGGCGGGTCTCGTGACCGCCGCGGGGCCGGCCGTCGACTGGTCGCAGCGCCGCCTGAGCAGCGCGCGCTGGGCCGGCTGGAAGGGGCAGTTCGGCCTCGGGCTCACCCTCGGCCTCATCTGGACGCCGTGCATCGGCCCGACGCTCGCCACTGCCCTCGTCCTTGCCGCACAGGGCGAGGACCTTGCCGTATCCGGGCTGACGATGGTCGTCTTCGGCGTCGGTGCCCTCCTGCCGCTCGTCGCGCTCGCCTTCGCCTCACGGGCGCTTTCGGCCCGGCTCCGCGGAAAGTTCGCCGCGTTCGGGCGGCGGGGCAAAGCCATCCTCGGCACCCTCCTCGTGGTGATGGGCATTCTCGTCCTCACCGGCATCGACCGCCGGATCGAGGCTTTCCTCCTCGACATCTCGCCCGACTGGCTCGTCCGGGCCACGACGCAGTTCTGATGCGCCGCGAGGCGTCGGTGCGGGGGCGTTCGCCCGCGACGCGCAAACCACCGGAACCGCCGCCGCTCCCGTGGCACCGCACGCGACGGGAGGCTATAACGCTGCAGCGGCCAGCTGGGCCTCGGACAGACAACGAGAAGGGGGGCCCCGCATGGCGGACCTCCACGCGAAGGACTCCGCGGCTTCCGGAGGCAACGGAAGTCACGACGGGGAGAACGGCAACGGCTCCGCTGCGGCCGGCATCGCTGCGCGCCCGGAGATGACGCTCCACCAGCTGCGCATCTTCTGGGCCGTGGCCCACGCCGAAACGCTGACCAAAGCCGCAAAGCAGCTCGGCCTCACCCAGCCGTCGCTGTCGCAGCAGCTGTCGAAGCTCGAAGGGACGGTCGGGGCGCGGCTGTTCGACCGGACGCCCGGCGCGATGGCGCTCACCGATGCCGGCCAGTTCCTCCTCCGCAAGGCCGAGTACATCCTCTCCAACGTCTCGGAGGCCTCGGACGGGCTCCGCCAGTTCTCCGACGGCCAGCGCGCGACGATCCGCGTCGCCGGCCTCAACTCCGTGCTCCGCGTCCTCCTCCCGCCCGCGCTGACCCGCCTCGCCGGGACTTTTCCGGGGCTCGAATTCGACATCCACGAGACGGCGCCCGCCGATGCGCTGGAGCTCCTCTACGGCCGCCGCGTCAACGTGGGTCTCGTCGCCGAAAACTCGATCGCCTCGTCGAATGTCGGCTTCAAGGCGGTTCCCGTCGCATCGGACCCCTACGTGTTCGCGGTGCCCGAAGGACTCGACCTCGACGGCGTGACCGACCCCGACGGCGAGCTCGACCCGGCTGCCGCCCGCATCCTCAACAGCTGCATCCAGTTCACCTTCGGAACCCAGCACACGCGGCGCGTCGAGCAGTGGTACCAGCAGGTGCTGCCGCGCCATCGCCTGATCGCCCAGTGCCGGAGCTACGAAGTCGCGCTCGGCATGGTGCAGGCGGGCCTCGGCGTCTGCCTCGTGCCGGCGTTCACCGCGTTCGACGGCCA
Organism: Bauldia sp.; assembly: GCA_020849325.1. Taxonomy (GTDB): domain Bacteria; phylum Pseudomonadota; class Alphaproteobacteria; order Rhizobiales; family Kaistiaceae; genus JADLGL01. The sequence goes on from JADLGL010000040.1 coordinate 27,191, forward strand.
CCGCCTCGCCGGCGGCGTCCGCCTCTACCGCTCGGCCGAGCCCGACCGCTCGCTCGTGGCGCTCCTTCCCGGCCAGTATGTCCGCGTCGAACCCTACAGGAGCTTCCTGAAAGCCCTGGAAGGCGCCGGCAA
>JADLGL010000041.1 GCA_020849325.1 Bauldia sp.
GAAGCCGAGGCCCGACAGAATCGACCCCGCCCGCGCCTCGGCCGAATGCGCGCCGATGTCGCCGAGCCGCATGTGGATTTCCGCGATGCGGTTCGGGTCCTTCGCCGTCTCGGCCTCGCGGAGGAGCATCGCCCGCTCCGTGTCGGCCGCCAGCACCACGCTGAGCAGCGACTCCTCGCCCGCCGGCGCCTCCTGCGCCACCTCGCCGATCCGCCAGTTTTTCGGCACCGAGATCGTGCCGTCCTCCGGCGACAGGACGCCCGTGATCAGCCCGAACAGCGTCGACTTCCCCGCGCCGTTCCGCCCGACGAGCCCGGCGCGCGCGCCGGCCTGGATGGTGGCGGTGGCGTGGTCGAGGAGCGTCCGGCCGGCGATCCGGTAGGTGAGGTCGTTGATCTGCAGCATGCCGCGCTTGTGCCGAAGCGGCGGCGGGGAGGCAAGTGAATCAGTTGGCGCTTCGCGCGCTGGCAATGAAGGCCCCGTAGTCGTCCAGCCACAGCCGTTCGCACCAAGCGTCTTCGCCGTTCTTCCGGATCTCGCTCATGGCTCTCGCCGGCACGATCGTTCGCGCCCAGGGCAGAAACACTGCCAGGAAGGCAGCCAGGGAGTTCAGCTCTGCGATCGTCTCCTTCGCGGTCGAGTTGCCCCACTCGACGCGGTCCAGATCGAAATTGAGATTCCGCGGCACATACCGCCATGCGGCGAGAGAGCGGGTCCGCCAGACGGAAGGAAGGAACTTGAAGGGGTAGGCGAACACCGACTGCGGTGGTGCTTGGGGAATGGCGGGGGGCTCCGAGAGGTCGCGAAGGAACGAATGCCGGAAGCATAGGATGTGCGCCGCCGTGCCAGGCCGGGCCATTTTTCCGCCGAGGCGGATCAGGGCGATGGTGGTCAGCCCGTCGTCGAACGCGAGGGTCTTTCCGAGCGGGGTGAAACCCGACGCTGTGAGCCTGTCTGTCACGAGCTCCTGAAAAGCAGCGTCGAACTCGTCCTTGTCCATTCGGCCCCCGGCTTGCCCCACACCGCCGCGTTGACGACGGATCGCGTCAGGCGTATCGCATTGCCATCGTAACGCCAGCCAAGGAGGGTTTTGCATGTCCGCCATTGCCCCAACCGGGCTGGTCGCGCAGGGATAGCGCGTCCGGACGCTTCGTGCGTCCGTTCGATTGCAGCGCCTTCGGGCGCGCAACACCTCTCGATCAGCTGAGCCTGCCCGCCCGTCCGCGCATCGCGGCCGCCCGGGATCATTGCGCTCAACCGGCTCCCGCGGGAGCCTTCGATCGAGATCAAAATGCTCTCATCCTTCGCCGACCTCGCCGCGTTCGGCTGGTCGCAGCACTTTCATTCGCAGGTCACCGCCGACGCCGCCCTCTCGCCGGCCCGCGTCGTCGCCGTGCACCGGAACGGCGTCGACGTCGCCGCGCCGGGCATCGAGACCCGCGCAACCCTCCGTCCCGCAATGGAGGACGATCCGCCGACCGTGGGCGACTGGGTCCTCTTCGACCCCGCCACGCTCCGCGTCGAGCGCGTCCTCGACCGCCGCAGCCTCTTCAAGCGGAAGGCCGCTGGCACCGCACAGCGCGTCCAGCTGATCGCGGCGAACGTCGACACGGTGCTGGTGGTGTCGTCGTGCAACCACGACTTCAACCCCGCCCGCATCGAGCGCTATCTCGCACTCGCCCGAGAGGCCGAGGTGGAGCCGGTGGTCGTCCTCACGAAGGCCGACATGACCGACGACGCGGCCGGCTTTGCCGCCCGCGCCGCGCGGCTGGCGCCCGGCCTCATGGTCGAGACGTGCGACGCGCGTGATCCCGTGGTGCTGGAGCGGCTCGCGCCGTGGCTGAAGCCGGGGCAGACCATCGCGTTGATGGGCTCCTCCGGCGTCGGGAAATCGACGCTCGTCAACACGCTGACGGGCAGTTCGGCCCTCGCGACAGCGCCGATCCGCGACGACGATTCGCGTGGCCGCCACACGACGACCGGCCGCTCGCTCCACCGCATCGGCACGGGCGCGTGGCTCGTCGACACGCCCGGCATGCGCGAGATCCAGCTCGCCGATGCCGGCGACGGCATCGACGGCATCTTCGCCGACATCGTGGCGCTCGAATCCCGCTGCCGCTTCCACGATTGCCGCCACGAGACGGAGCCCGGCTGCGCGGTGCAGGCCGCGGTGGCGGACGGGACGCTCGACCCGGCGCGCCTGAAGCGGTTCGAAAAGCTCCGCCGCGAGGACGCGATGAACAGCGCCACCCTCGCGGAGCGCCATGCGGCGTCGCGGGCCTTCGGGAAGCACGCCCGAGCCGTCATGGCTGCGAAGGAGAAGTCGCGGCGGTGGTAGGCGGTTCGCTCTCCCGCCTGCCCCCGCCCATCGTCCCCGGGGACCCTTTGTTTTCGGGGCACGGCATCAACCCCACCTTGGTGCGGCCGTGCCCGGAGAACGAATGGTTCCCGGTTCCGCCTGCGGTGGCCCCGGAACGACGGGTGCTGGAAGGGCTTGTCGAAGCCCCGCGAGGCCGCCCCTAGCCCACCAGCAATTTCAGCAACGCCGGGATCATCGGCGCCTGCCCCGACAGCAGCTTCTCCGCTGCCGCCTCGGGCGAGAACCACTCCGCCTTGTCGGCCTCCGGAAACGCCTTCATCCGCCTCGACCGCGGCGGCCATTCCATCTCGAAGGTGTTGCTGCGGAACGACTGGAGGTCGAAATCGCCCTCCACGGCGAAGGCGACCACGACCTTCCCGGAAGGCTGCCGGAACCGTCCCAGCTCCACCGCCCGGCCGGCCGCCACCCCACCCGTCTCCTCCGCAAACTCCCGCCGCGCGCCATCGACCTCGGCCTCGCCGGGATGGAGGTTCCCCTTCGGGATCGACCACGCCCCCGCATCCTTCTTCAGCCACAGCGGCCCGCCGGGATGGACGAGGAGCACCTCGACGGTTCCGGGGAAGGGACGGCGGTAGAGGAGGATGCCGGCGGAGAGATTCGCCATCGCGTCAGCCCGCCCGCATCGCACGGTACTCGTCCGTGCGCTGGAACGCGACGAGGTCGAGGACGAGGCTGGCTTCGCGGCCGCGCGCCATCGTCAGCATCGTGTGAACCTGGCCGCGGTGGTGCGTCTGGTGGTTGAAGAAATGCGCCACCGCCTCGCCGAGCGGCTGGACATGGGTCACGCCCGGCGCGGCGAGCGGGCTATAGCGGATGTCGGCGTCGAGCCGCGCGTCGTCGAGCCCGGCGACGAAGGCGACGATCCGCTCGTCCTCGGCACGGCGCGCGGTTGCGAGCGGCGCGAACGCGTCGAAGAGGATGGTGTCGAGCGTCGGCGCCGTCTCGCCCTCGCCGGTGAAGCGCCTCATCCAGATCCGGTCGGCCACCAGAAGGTGGTTCAGCGTCCCGCGGATCGACCCGAAGAACGCCCCGCGCTCGGCCCGCCAGTCGGCGTCATCGAGGTCGGCCACCGCGGCGTAGACGGAGCGGTTGGCCCAGCGGTTGTAGGCTGCGAACATGCGGTGGTTTTGCGGCATGGAGGTCATGCCGCAGTCATAGGCGGGCGCGGTGACGCCGCCAACTCCGGCCGCCGCTCCGATGAGGCGCGTCGGATTTGCCCCTCCTTCACCCTCCCCCTTGTGGGGAGGGTGGGGTGGGGACTTGCGGCGCTGGCCCATTCCGCGGCCACGCCGTGTCGTCAGGCCGCGAGGGCTCCTCCCGGCCTCCCCACAAGGACCCACAAGGGGGAGGTGAAGAGGAAGACGCCGCCCGATCCCGGCTTGCCGTCTACTCCGCGGCCGCCTGCGAATTGTCCGGCATCATCTGCTGCTGCGCAGTTTCGGCGGCGTGGCGGCGGTCCATGTGGGCGAGGGCTTCGCGGACGCCGGCGCCGTAGTCCGGGTGGACCCTGTCGAAGTGGACGAGCTGGCGCTCGGAGATTTCCTTCGGGATGCCCCACATCGCTTCGGCGATGTTCAGGAACAGCCGGTCGCGCTGGGCGCTGTTGAACAGCTCGAACAGGGCCCGCGGCTGGCGGTAGTCGTCATTGCCGTCGCGGTGGTTGTACCGGTCCGCCGCGCCGTTGATGGCGAGCGGCGGCTCCTTGGCCGAGGGCTGCTCCACCGGGCCGCCGAACGAGTTCGGCTCGTAATAGGCCTCGGGGTTCGGGTTGTTGGCGAAGAACCGCATCGGCCCGTCCTTGTGGTAGTGGGCGACGGGAGCCTTCGGCGCGTTCACCGGCAACGCCTCGTAGTGCGTGCCGAGGCGGTAGCGGTGCGCGTCGGCGTACGAGAACACGCGGGCCTGCAGCATCTTGTCCGGCGAGTAGCCGATGCCCGGCACCTTGTTCGAGGGCGAGAAGGCGGCCTGCTCGATCTCGGCGAAGTAGTTGTCCGGGTTCCGGTTGAGCTCGAGCACGCCGATGTCGATCACCGGATAGTCGCCGTGCGGCCACACCTTGGTGAGGTCGAAGGGGTTGTACCAGGTCTTGCCGACGTCGCTCTCCGGCATGATCTGGACCTGCACCTTCCACTTCGGGAAGTCGCCCTTCTCGATCGAGGTGTAGAGGTCTTCCTGCGTCGATTCACGGGTGCGGCCGACGATCTCGGTCGCTTCGTGGTTGGTCCAGTGCTTGTGGCCCTGCTGCGTCTTGAAGTGGAATTTCACGTAGACGCGCTCGTTCGCCGCGTTGATCAGCGAATAGGTGTGCGAGCCGTAGCCGTTGATGTGCCGGGCCGAGATCGGCAGGCCGCGGTCCGAGAAGAGGATCGTGATCTGGTGGAGGCTCTCCGGCGACAGCGACCAGAAATCCCACATGGCGGTCGGCGAGCGCATGTTGGTGCGCGGGTGGCGCTTCTGCGTGTGGATGAAGTCCGGGAACTTGTACGGATCGCGGATGAAGAACACCGGCGTGTTGTTGCCGACGAGGTCCCAGTTGCCCTCCCCGGTGTAGAACTTGAGCGCGAAGCCGCGGACGTCGCGCTCGGCGTCGGCCGCGCCCTGCTCGCCGGCGACGGTCGAGAAGCGGGCGAGCATCGGCGTCACCGCGCCCGGCTGCAGCAGCTTCGCCTTCGTGAACTTCGAGATGTCGCCGGTGATCGTCAGCGTGCCATACGCGCCCCAGCCCTTGGCGTGGACCGGCCGCTCCGGAATGCGCTCGCGGTTCTGGTGCGCGAGCTTCTCGATCAGCTGGTAGTCCTCCAGCAGCGCCGGGCCCATCGGGCCGGCGGTGAGGGTGTTCTGGTTGTCCGGAACCGGCGCGCCGCCGGTGGTGGTGAGGATCGGCTTGTCCGCCATCGTGCATCTCCGCTTCGGGTCGGCGCGAGCAAACCACGCGCCGGCATCAGGGGTATTGAGCCAACGCAATGTCCCATGGCGGCGATAATATCCAATCGTATTCTCGTGCCGTCGTGATAATCTGGGCTTATGATCACGACGCGCCAGCTCCGCTACTTCGACGCCCTCGTCCGTCTCGGCCATTTCGGCCGTGCGGCGGATGCGGTCGGCGTGTCGCAGCCGGCGCTGTCCAACCAGATCCGAGAGCTCGAGACGCTGCTCGGCGGGCCGCTGCTCGAGCGCGGCGCGGCGGAACACCGCCTGACGCGCCTCGGCAGCGAGGTCGCGGCGCGCACGACCGCGATTCTGGCGTCGCTCCGCGACCTCGAGGAACTCGGCCGCGCCCGCGGCGCGGTGCTGTCGGGGCCGCTGGCGCTCGGCATCATTCCCTCTGTCGCGCCGTATCTGCTGCCGCGTCTCCTGCCGGAACTCGCGGAAACCTATCCGGATCTTCGGCTGGTGCTCCGCGAGGCGGTGACGGCGTCGATCGTCGAGGAGCTGAAGGCGGGGACGCTCGACGCGATCGTCGCGAGCGTGCCGCTCGGCGATCCCGCGCTGTCCGAAGCCGTGGCGTTCAGCGACCGCTTTCTCCTCGCGGTGCCGTCGGCGTCGCCGGCGGCCCGCGCCAACCAGGCGACGGTCGAGATGATCGATGCCGACCAGCTTCTGCTTCTCGCCGATGGCCACTGCCTCCGCGACCAGGCGCTGGCGGTCTGCGGCACGATCGACCCGGCGCGGCTCCGCGGCTTCGGCGCGACCAGCCTTGCCACGATCCTGCAGCTCGTCGCGGCAGGGCAGGGGATGACGCTGCTGCCCGAACTCGCTGCCGACGCCGTCGCGCACAATGACGCGCGCCTCCGGCTTCTCGCCTTCGCGGCGCCCGAACCGGGACGGACGGTCGGCGTCGCCTGGCGGAAAGGATCGACCCGCGAGCGCGATTTCGTCGCGCTCGCGGCATCGATCGGAAAAGTTGCGACTTAAGTCTATTTACGGTTGTTCGAGTAGGATGTGACCTCAAGGGCTGCCATGTCGAGAAGACGTGCCGCCAGTGAGAACTTCAGTCGCAAGGCTTCGTCCCGCACTTCGGCAATCTGCTTCAGCAGGCTTTCTGCTTCATCGGCTGCGTCATCCTCCGATCTAGCGAGATTGGGGGCCGCATTGTCCATTCCGCCACCTCCGGCCGTGATGTTTAGATCGCATGCTCCATGGAGAACGAATGCGTTCACTGTAACACAAGCTCGATAGCAGTCGCGGTGCGCACGGGTCTGTGATCTACGGCACAGCGCGAAGTTTTCGCCGCCTTGTCGGCGGTGGGCCGCATGGCTAAGACAGCGCCGGATTTTCCCCCTTCCGGATCAAGGAACTGCCCCGATGGCCGTTGAGCGCACCTTTTCGATGATCAAGCCCGATGCGACGCGGGACAATCTGACGGGCAAGATCACCGCCCGCCTCGAGGAGAACGGCCTCCGCGTCGTCGCCTCGAAGCGCGTCTGGATGAGCCGGAAGCAGGCCGAGGGCTTCTACGCCGTTCACAGCGCCCGCGGCTTCTTCAACGAGCTCTGCGAGTTCATGTCGTCGGGCCCGACGGTCGTTCAGGTGCTCGAGGGCGAAAACGCCATCCTGAAGAACCGCGAGATCATGGGCGCGACCGACCCGTCGAAGGCCGCCGTCGGCACCATCCGCAGGGACTTCGCCAAGTCGATCGGCGAGAACGCCGTCCACGGCTCCGACGCGCCGGAGACCGCGAAGCAGGAGATCGCCTACTGGTTCTCCGAGCTCGAGATCGTCGGGTAGGCCAGGCGACGCCTGCGCGCCAGAAGCGTCGTCACTCCGGTGAAGGCCGGGTCCTTGGTGACTCCCGGCCGGATCGAGGGCCCGATGGGTCCGGGCCTTCGAGTGCCTGAGGAAACACGGCGGTCCCGACGGGACGAGAGCTGCCCCTTTCTTCACCTCCCCCCTTGTGGGGGAGGCCGGGTGGGGGACTTGCGGCCTGCGCGCTCGGGCATGGCCGAATTGGCTGGAAGGCCGAAAGTCCCCACCCCAGCCCTCCCCACAAGGGACCACAACGGGGAGGGAGAACGAAGGCCGAGACCAGCCCCATTTCCACAGACGCCCTTCGCCGGCTGTCGCCGGTGCGCTCGCCTACGAATCTTCCGCCAGCAGATGGCGGAAGCCGGCGCGGAAGTAGTCGTAGCCGGTGTAGAGGGTCAGGATCGCCGCGAGCCAGAGCAGCGTCAGCCCCACCTCCATCGTGTAGGCGAACAGCGGTTCGCCCGCCGGGCCGATGAGGAGGAAGGCGAGGGCGACCATCTGGACCGTCGTCTTCCATTTCGCGAGCCGCGACACCGGCACGCTCACCGCGACGCCTCCGAGGAACTCGCGAAGGCCGGAGACGAGGATTTCGCGCGACAGGATGATCAGCGCCGCCCAAAGCGACCAGCCGCCGATCGTGCCGTCTCCCACCAGAACCAGGAGGCAGGCGGCGACGAGGAGCTTGTCGGCGATCGGGTCGAGCATTCGGCCGAGGGCCGACTGCTGCTGCCATGCGCGGGCGAGGTAGCCGTCGAAGAAATCGGTGATCGCGGCCGCGACGAAGATGACGAGCGCGGCGATGCGGCCGGCATCGCCCGGAATGTAGAAGCACGCCACCACGGCCGGCACGGCGACGATCCGCGCATAGGTGAGAAGGTTCGGCAGCGAGACGAGGCTCACTCGGCTCATCCGACCGGCATTTTCGCTGGAATTGGCCATTCGTCGCACGCAGTCACGGACGGATCACACGGTAGCCCGCGGACAAGACAGAATCGTGTCGGGCCGGTCAAGGCGAGCCGGCGCGCGGCTCAATTGCCGTGGAAGTGATTGTAGATCACTTCGGCCATCTGCTGCGAGATGCCCTCGACGGCGGCAAGGTCCGGGATCGTCGCGCGGCTGAGTGCCTTCGCCGTGCCGAAGTGGCGAAGGAGAGCCCGTTTCCGCGTCGGGCCGATCCCCGAAATCTCGTCGAGCGGGTTCTTCGCAAGGTCCGCCTTCCGCTTCGCGCGGTGCGTGCCGATGGCGAAACGGTGCGCTTCGTCGCGGAGCCGCTGGACGAAATAGAGCACCGGATCGCGCGGCTGGAGCATGAAGGAAGCGCGCCCCCTCATGTGGAATTTTTCGAGCCCGGCGTCGCGGTCGACGCCTTTTGCGATGCCGACGAGGAGGACGTCGTGGAGGCCGAGATCGGCCAGCGTCTCCGTTGCGGCGGCAAGCTGTCCGGCGCCACCGTCGATCAGCACGACGTCCGGCCAGTCCGGCGGCGGATCGCCGGCGCCGCTGTCCTCGTCCTCGGCGTCGACGTCCGCGGGCGGCAGCTCTTCGGCCGCGGCGCGGGGCGATTCGGCGATGAGCCGGGCGAAGCGGCGCCGCAGCACCTCGCGCATCATCCCGAAATCGTCGCCGGGGGTGAGCGCGGCGGAGCGGATGTTGAATTTCCGGTACTGGTTCCTGATGAAGCCGTCGGGGCCGGCGACTACCATCGCACCGACGGCGTTGGTCCCCATGATGTGGCTGTTGTCGTAGACCTCGATGCGCCGCGGCGGCGTGGCGAGGCCGAACGTCTCCGCCATCGCAACCATCAGCGAGCGTTGCGTCGACGTCTCCGCGAGCCGCCGGCCGAGCGCCTCGCGGGCATTCGCCATCGCGTGGTCGACGAGATCCTTCTTCTCGCCGCGGGCGGGCGTTGCAACCTCGACCTTCCGACCGGCCTTCTCCGAGAGCGCGGCGGCGAGGAGCTGCTCGTCCTCGATCGCGTGCGACAGGAGGATCAGCCGCGGCGGCGGCTTGTCGTCGTAGAACTGCGCGAGGAACGAGCCGAGCACCTCCTCGGGGCCGAGACTTTTGTCGGCGCGGGGGAAGTAGGGGCGGTTGCCCCAGTTCTGGCCGGTGCGGAAGAAGAACACCTGGATCGCCGTCTGGCCGCCCTCCTGGTGGATGGCGAAGACGTCCGCCTCGGTCACGCCCTGCGGGTTGATGCCCTGGTGCCCCTGGACGAGCGCCAGCGCGGCGATGCGGTCGCGGAGCGTCGCGGCATGCTCGAAGTCGAGTTTCTCCGACGCTGCCTCCATCGCCTTCGCGAGTTCCGAGCGGATCGTCTGGCTGCGGCCGGACAGGAAGCCCTTCGCTTCGCGGACGAGCTCGGCATAGTCGGGGAGGGCGATCTCGCCGGTGCAGGGTGCCGAGCAGCGCTTGATCTGGAAGAGAAGGCACGGCCGCGTCCGGCTCTCGTAGACGGCGTCCGTGCAGGAGCGGATGAGGAAGGCGCGCTCGATCGAGTTGATCGTCCGGTCCACCGCGCCGGCCGAAGCGAAGGGGCCGAAATAGTCGCCCTTCCGGTTGTGCGGACCGCGGTGCTTTACGATCTGCGGCGCCTCGTGGTCGCTCGTGATCAGGATGTAGGGGAACGATTTGTCGTCGCGGAGGAGGACGTTGTAGCGGGGCCGGAGCCGCTTGATGAGGTTTGCTTCGAGGAGGAGCGCCTCGGTCTCCGACCGCGTGACGACGACCTCCATCGACACCGTCGCCTGGATCATCCGCATGATGCGGCCGGAAAGGCCGAACTGGCGGGTGTAGGAGGCTACGCGCTTTTTCAGGCTGCGCGCCTTGCCGACGTAAAGCACCGTACCGTCCTTCGACAGCATCCGGTAGACGCCCGGCGCGTTCGGCAGGCGCTTCACGACGGCCGCGATCGCGTCCGCGCCGGGCGGCGTTCCCGCTTCGTCCTGCAGCGACAGGACGAGATCTGGTGTCGGTTCCTCGGCCACGTCTATTCCGGAATGCCGACGACGTCCGGCGTCTTCCACGCAAGGTGCTGGCCGCCGTCGAGGGCGATCATCTGTCCGGTGACCGACGGCGTCTCGACGAGATAGCGCACCGTGCGCCCGAACTCCGCAAGCCCTGGCCCGCGGCGGAGCGGGAGCGCGGCGACCTGGCGATCGAAATCGGCCTCCGTCTGCCGCGCGCTTCTGATGCTCGGGCCGGGTCCGACGGCGTTGACGCGAACGCGCGGCGCGAGGCCCTGCGCCATGGCGATCGTTGCGGACCACAGGGCGGCCTTGGAGAGCTGGTAGGACAGGAAGTGGGGCACCGGCTTCCACACCCGCTGGTCGATCACGTTGACGACGTTGCCCTCGCGGTCGTCCGGCAGCGCCGCGACGAAAGCGTCGGTGAGGAAGACCGGGGCTTCGAGGTTCACCGTCATCTGGCGACGGAAACGGTCCGGATCAAGCCGGCCGATCCCGTCGTCCTCGAAGACCGCCGCCGAGTTGACGAGGACGTCGATCGGCCCGAGCGCCGCGGTAGCCTCGGCAATCAGCCCCGGCAGGGAGGAAAGGTCGGCGAGGTCCGCCATCACCGCGGCCGCGCGCCCGCCACTGCCGACGATGTAGGCCGCGAGGTCCGCCGCCTCGGCATGCGAGCGGTTGGCGTGGATGGCCACCGCCCAGCCGGCCGCGACGAGATCGTCGACGATCGCCCGCCCGATCCGCTTCGCGCCGCCGGTGACGAGCGCCGTGGGCATTCAACCGGCCCCCGCCGCCACCGCCGCGGCCCCAAAACTCGCAATCCCGGCGAAGGAGCCCTGGATGCAATCGGGCGACGAGGGGGGCTGGAATGTACCCGGCCCCTTTGCAGCGGAAACGAGTCTTGCCGATGGAAGAGGAAGCGCGGAGACCGCCATCATTGCCCCTCCGGGAACCTCGGCACGATCAGCGGATCAGCGGCCTGCAGCGGCTCGTTGTCCATCACCACGCGAGTTCCTTCCACGCGCGCCCGTCCGCTCGCGACGAGCCGGAGCGCCAGCGGATAGATGCGGTGTTCGGCCGTGAGCACCCGCGCCGCAAGCGCATCGACGGTGTCACCACCCCGCACCGGCACCGCGGCCTGTACGATGATCGGTCCGTCATCCACCTCGGCGCGGACGTAGTGGACCGTGCAGCCATGGAGGCGCACGCCTGCCGCGAGCGCGCGCTCATGGGTGTCGACGCCCCGGAAGGCGGGGAGGATCGACGGGTGGATGTTGATGAGCCGGTCGTGCCAGCGCGTCGCGAAGTCCGCGGACAGGAGCCGCATGAAGCCGGCGAGGCAGACGATCTCGGCGCCGGCGTCATCGAGCGCCGCGTTCATCGCCGCCTCGAAGGCCGGCTTGCCGGAATAGGCCTTGCGATCGACGGCGATGGTCCGGATGCCGGCTTCGGCCGCAAGGACGAGCCCTCTGGCGTCTGGCCTGTCGGAGAGGACGAGGGCGATCTCGGCGGGATAGTCGGATGCCGCCGCAGCCGCGATCAGCGCGGACATGTTGCTGCCGCGCCCGGAGATGAGGATTGCGACGCGCTTCCGCCCTGTCACGCCGCCCCCTCGAGAACACCGTCATAGACGACGCGCGCCGCGCCCGATCCGGCTTCGAGCCGGCCGATCCGGGTCACCGTCTCGCCCGCGCTTTCGAGCGATTTCGTCACCGCTGCCACCTCGCCCGCGGCCACCACCACCACCATGCCGATGCCGCAGTTGAACGTCCGCAGCATCTCCGCCTCCTCGATCGCTCCGGTCTGCCGCAGCCAGCGGAACACCGGCGGCAGGCGGATCGCGGAGAGGTCGATGCGGGCATTGATGCCGTCGGGAAGGACGCGCGGCGTGTTTTCGGTGAGGCCGCCGCCGGTGATGTGGGCGAGCGCCTTGATGCCGTTCGTCTCCGCGAGCGCTTTCAGGATCGGCTTCACGTAGATGCGCGTCGGCGTGATCAGCGCCTTGCCGAGCGGCATGTCGGGCGCGAACGGCGCGAGGCGGTCCCAGTCGAGCCCGGCGTCGGCGACGAGGCGGCGGACGAGCGAGTAGCCGTTGGAGTGGACGCCCGACGAGGCGAGGCCGAGGAGCATGTCGCCCGGCCCGATGTCGCCGCGCGGCAGAAGCCGCGAGCGTTCCGCGGCGCCGACGGCGAAGCCGGCGAGGTCGTAATCGTTGTTGGCGTAGACGCCCGGCATCTCGGCAGTCTCGCCGCCGATCAGCGCCGCCCCCGCCTCGCGGCAGCCGGCCGCGATGCCGGCGACGACGACCGCGGCCGCCTTCGGGTCGAGCCGGCCGGTCGCGTAATAGTCGAGGAAGAAAAGCGGTTCCGCGCCCTGGACCACGAGGTCGTTGACGCACATCGCCACGAGGTCGATGCCGATCGTCTCATGAAGGCCCGTCTCGGCCGCGATTTTCACCTTGGTGCCGACGCCATCGGTGGTCGCGACGAGGATCGGATCGTCGAAACCGGCCGCCTTGAGGTCGAACAGGCCGCCGAATCCGCCGATCGCCGCATCCGCGCCGGAACGCCGCGTTGCCTTCACCACCGGTTTGATGAGGTTGACGAGCTCGTTGCCCGCGTCGATGTCGACGCCGGCATCCGCATAGCGGGCCGGGGCTCTTCCGGTCTTCTTGTCGCTCATCGTCCGTTCCAGTCCAGAGGGCCGGCATTGAAAGCAGCGCCCGCGGCCCTCATTTGCCACGTCCGGCGGATGCTGTATCCCACCGGCGCGTTGCGGCCCACAGAGATCGTGCCTTGACGATCCCCAATATCATCACCGTCGTCCGGCTGCTGCTGGTGCCGACGATCGTCTGGGCGATCGTGGAGGGCTATTTTGGCGCAGCCTTCATCGTTTTCGTCGCGGCCGGCGTCTCGGACGGCATCGATGGCTTCATCGCCCGCCGTTTCGACCTCCGCTCGCGCCTCGGCGCCTATCTCGACCCGCTCGCCGACAAGGCGCTCCTCGTCTCGATCTACCTGTCGCTGACCTTCCTGGGAGAAATCCCCGGCTGGCTCGCGATGATCGTCGTCAGCCGCGACCTCCTGATCATCGGCGGGGTCCTGCTGGCGATGGTGCTCGACCGGCCGATCGAAGTCCGGCCGCTGTACATCTCGAAGATCAACACGGCGGCCCAGATCATCTTCGCCGCGCTCGTCCTCGGCGACCTCGCCTTTTCGGCCGGGCTCTCGGGTGTCCGGGACGTCTTCGTCTACATCGTCGGCGTGTTGACCATAGCTTCCGCCGCTGCCTATCTCGTGGACTGGGCCCGCCACATGGCGTCCCAGGAGTAGGAGCCCCGCGCGATGCCACCCGAGACGGCCATCCCGGCAGGACGGCCGCAGCCGACCTTCCGGCGCCAGGTCTGGTTCTGGCTCGGCGCGCTGGTCGTTCTCGTCGCCTTCCTGTTCGTCTTCTCGTCGATCCTGCTGCCCTTCGTGGCGGGCGCCGCGCTCGCCTATCTCCTCGATCCCATCGCCGACTGGCTCGAGCGGCGCGGGCTGAGCCGAACCGCGGCGACGCTGCTGATGCTCGTCATCTTCGCCGTCGTCTTCGTGCTGATCCTCGTCCTCCTCGTCCCGGCGCTCGTGGCGCAGCTGTCCGGGCTGATCGCGCAGCTCCCGGATTTCGCGCTGCGCCTGCAGGAGCTGGTCGAGCCGCTGATCAACAGCCAGTTCGCGCACGATATCGGGCTCGATCCCGAGACGATCCGCGGCCAGCTCGGCAATTTCGTCGAGCCGGCAGCGACGTGGCTCGCGGCGATCGTGGCGTCGATCTGGAGCGGCGGACAGGCGCTGCTCGGCGTCCTGTCGCTCCTCGTCATCACGCCAGTGGTCGCGTTCTATCTCCTGCACGACTGGGACCGGATGATCGCCCGCGTCGACCACTGGCTGCCGCGCCAGCATGCGCCGGCCATCCGCGACCTCGCCGGGCAGATGAGCCGCGCCATCTCCGCCTTCGTTCGCGGGCAGGGGCTCCTCTGCCTCATCCTCGGCATCTTCTACGCCGCGGCGCTTTCGGCGATCGGGCTCAATTTCGGCCTTCTGATCGGCCTCGGTGCCGGGCTCCTCAGCTTCATCCCGTTCGTCGGCACCGCCGTGGGTTTCATCGCTTCGGTGGGCGTCGCCGCGATCCAGTTCCCGCCGGAGTGGCTGTGGGTCGCCATCACCGCGGCGATCTTCGTCTTCGGCCAGTTCCTCGAGGGCTACATCCTCCAGCCGCGGCTCCTCGGCAACAGCGTCGGCCTCCACCCGGTGTGGCTGATGTTCGCGCTCTTTGCCTTCAGCCTCCTCTTCGGTTTCGTCGGCACGCTGATCGCGGTGCCGGTGGCGGCGATGGTCGGCGTTCTCGTCCGCTTCGCCCTCAACCAGTACCTGTCGAGCCCCTACTACGGCGAAAGCCCGCCGCCGCCGGCGGAAGCGCCGCGCCCGGCCCCCGCGGAGTGACCGCCGGCGCCGCGCGGCCGGCCCGTCGGCCCAGATGACCGCCGCCCAGCTTCCCCTGCCGCTCGATCTCCCGCCCGCCCTCGGGCGCGACGACTTCATCGTCGGCGCCGCCAACTACGCGGCGCTGGCGCTGATCGAGGCGTGGCCCGTCTGGCCGGCGCCGGTGGTGTCGCTGTCGGGACCGGCGGGCTCGGGCAAGAGCCATCTCGTGGCGATCTGGCAGGGCAGGGCCGGCGGCCGGACGATCGCGGCATCGTCGCTGACGGAAGCCGGGGTCGACGATCTCGCCGCCGCCGGCGCCGTCGCGGTGGAGGACGTCGACCGTGGCACCTACGACGACGCGGTCCTCTTCCACCTCCTCAACCGGGCGCGGGAGCGGGGCACGTCGCTTCTCCTCACGGCGCGCGGCCCGGTTTCGGGGGCAGGGCAGCTGCCCGACCTCGTCTCGCGCCTCCGCGCCGCGCACCCGGTGGCGCTGGCCGCGCCCGACGAAGCGCTCCTCGCCCAGGTCCTCGTCAAACTGTTTGCCGACCGGCAGCTCACCGTCGGCCGCCCGGTGATCGACTACGTCCTGCCGCGGCTCGAACGGTCCTTTGCCGCGGCGTCCGGCTTCGTCCGGGCGCTCGATGACCTCGCCCTCTCGACCGGCCGGCCCGTCACCCGGCAGCTGGCGGCGCAGATTCTTCGCGACGAGGCCGTCGCCGACGCCGGCGGCGAGGGATAAATGGTCATAATTCCGCAGTATCCTGATGGTTCAGGCAGGATCATGGACCAGACAATCACCTCCCCGGCCCCGTCGTCGGCCTTCGCCGCATCCGCGTCCTCGTCCGAGGGCGACCGGCTGCGCGGGCTGCCCGACCGCTTCGTCAATCGCGAGATCTCGTGGCTGCACTTCAACCGCCGCGTCCTCGAGGAGGCGTCGAGCCAGCTGCACCCTCTGCTGGAGCGGCTCCGCTTTCTGTCGATCTCGGCGAACAATCTCGACGAGTTCTTCATGGTCCGCGTCGCGGGCCTCAAGGGCCAGGTCCGCGAAGGCATCGCACTCCTGTCGGATGACGGGCGGACGCCGGCCGAGCAGCTCCGGATCGTCACCGAAGCGGTGGCGCGCCTCGGCGCCGACCAGCAGATCGTCTGGGCGGGCCTCCGGCGCGAACTCGCCAGGGGCGGCATCGTCCTCGTCGACGGTCCCGACCTCACGTCGGCCGAGCGCGACTGGCTGCGCAACTATTTCCTCGATTCGATCTTCCCGGTCCTGACGCCGCTCGCGATCGATCCGGCCCACCCGTTCCCGTTCATCCCGAATCTCGGCTTCTCGCTGGCGCTGCAGCTCGTGCGCCTCCGCACCGGCGCCCGGATGAACGCGCTGATCCGCGTTCCCGGCTCGATCAGCCGCTTCATCCCGCTGCCTCAGGCGGAGCCGGGCGTCGACCGCTTCATCAGCCTCGAACAGGCGATCTCGCTGTTCACCGACAGGCTCTTCCCCGGCCACAAGGTCGAGGGCCAGGCGGCGTTCCGCATCATCCGCGATTCCGACATCGAGGTGGAAGAAGAGGCGGAGGATCTCGTCCGCCTGTTCGAGACGGCGCTCAAGCGGCGCCGCCGCGGTTCGGTGATCCGGCTCGAGGTCGAGCAGTCGATGCCGCCGGCGCTGATCCAGCTCGTCTGCCGCCAGCTCGGCATCGTTTCGGAAGAAATGTTCGTCGTCGACGGGCTCCTCGCCCTCAACGACCTCTCGCAGCTCGTCTCGGTCGACCGGCCGGCGCTGAAATTCGAGCCGTTCACGCCCCGCTTCCCCGAGCGCATCCGCGACATGGGCGGCGACTGCTTCGCGGCGATCGGCAAGAAGGACCTCGTCGTCCACCACCCCTACGAATCCTTCGACGTGGTGGTGCAGTTCCTCCGCCAGGCGGCGGCGGACCCGAACGTCGTCGCGATCAAGCAGACGCTCTACCGTACCTCGAAGGATTCCCCGATCGTCCGCGCCCTCGTCGAGGCCGCGGAGGCGGGCAAGTCGGTGACGGCACTCGTCGAGCTCAAGGCGCGCTTCGACGAGGAAGCCAACATCCGCTGGGCGCGCGATCTCGAACGGGCCGGCGTGCAGGTCGTCTACGGCTTCGTCGAGCTGAAGACCCACGCGAAACTGTCGCTCGTCGTCCGCCGCGAATCCGGCCACCTCACGAGCTACGTCCACATCGGCACCGGCAACTACCACCCGGTGACGGCGCGCATCTACACCGACCTCTCGTTCTTCTCGGCAGACCCGGTGATCGGCCGCGACGTCGGCCGCGTGTTCAACTTCATCACCGGCTACTCCGAGCCCGTGGAGCTCGAGCGCATCGCCATCTCGCCGACGATGCTGCGCGGCCACATGCTGAGGCTCATCCAGGCCGAGGTCGATCACGTCAGGGCCGGCCGTCCCGGCCAGATCTGGCTCAAGATGAACTCGCTGGTCGATCCGCAGATCATCGACGCGCTCTACGATGCGAGCCGGGCGGGGGTCGAGATCGACCTCGTCGTCCGCGGCATCTGCTGCCTCCGCCCCGGCATTCCCGGCCTCTCCGAGCGCATCCGCGCGAAGTCGATCGTCGGCCGCTTCCTCGAGCACGCCCGCATCTTCTGCTTCGGCAACGGCACGGGCCTCCCGTCGCCGGAGGCGCTCGTCTACATCGGTTCGCCCGACATGATGCAGCGCAATCTCGACCGCCGCGTCGAGGCGGTGGTGCCGATCCTCAACCCCACGGTCCATCAGCAGATTCTCGATCAGATCATGGTCGCGAACCTCGCCGACAACCAGCAGAGCTGGCAGGTGCTTCCCGATGGCACATCGGTGCGGGTATTGCCGCGCAAGGGCGAAAGGCGCTTTAACGCCCATCAGTACTTCATGACCAATCCGAGTCTCTCGGGCCGTGGAAAGTCCCTCAAGCTCGATTCCCCCAAGGCCATCCGACGTCAGCCTCGTGCTTGACGCCGCCGGCCGGGAGATCGCGCCGGGACGGATCAACGGCGAAGCGCCGATCGCCGTCATCGACATCGGCTCGAACTCGGTCCGCCTCGTCGTCTACGAGCGGCTGAGCCGCTCGCCGACGCAGCTCTTCAACGAGAAGGCGCTCTGCGGCCTCGGCCGCGGCGTTTCCACGAGCGGCCGGATGGACGACGGCGCGGTTGCCTCGGCGCTGGCCTCGATCCGCCGCTTCCGCGCCATCAACGACCAGATCGGCGTCGGCTCGGTGTACGTGCTCGCCACGGCGGCCGTCCGCGTCGCCAGGAACGGCCCTGCCTTCATCGAAGAAGTCGAGCGCATCACCGGCGTCGTCCCGTCGGTGATCACCGGCGAGGAGGAGGCGCGCCTGTCGGCGATGGGCATCCTCGCCGGCATCGTCGATCCCGACGGCGTCGCCGGCGACCTCGGCGGCGGCAGCCTCGAGATCGTCGATATCCGCGGCCAGGTCATCGGCGCAGGGGAGACCTTTCCCCTCGGCGGGCTCGCCCTCGAGGGGGCGTCGGGCGGGGATATCGGGAAGGCCGAGAAGATCGCCTCGAAAGCACTCGAAGCCTCGAAGATCCTCGACAAGGGCAAGAAACGCGATTTCTACGCCATAGGCGGCACATGGCGCTCGCTGGCCCGGCTGCACATGCAGCAGACCGGCTATCCGCTCCGCGTGATGCACCAGTACGCGATCGACACCGGCGAGGCCGTGGAGTTCTGCCGCATGGTGGCGCGGCACGACGTCGAATCGCTCGATTCGATCGAGGCGGTGTCGAAAAGCCGGCGCGGGCTCCTCCGCTACGGCGCCGTTGTTCTCGGCGAGGTGCTCGCCGCGATGAAGCCGGCGCGGCTCGTGATGTCGGCGCTCGGCCTTCGCGAGGGCCACCTCTACGATCTCCTGCCGGAGGACGTCCGCGCCGAGGACCCGCTTCTCGCCGCGGCGGACGAGCTTGCGGTGCTCCGCTCGCGCTCGCCTGCCCACGCCCGCGAACTCGCTGCCTGGACCGACGGCGCCTTCGCGGCGCTCGGCATCAACGAGACCGCCGAGGAAGTCCGCCTCCGGAAGGCCGCCTGCCTCCTCGCCGACATCGGCTGGCGTGCCC
>JADLGL010000042.1 GCA_020849325.1 Bauldia sp.
TCGAGGATACCGACCTGCCAGGTCCAGGCGATCTGGAGCTGGTCGACGTTGTCGAGCGTGATCTGGTCGAGCAGCGAGTAGTTCCAGCCGGCGTAGTTGATGTTCGGCATCACGACGTTGCCGGGATCGGCGGCGAGCGCCATCACGTCGTCATTGGCGAACGCGGTGCCGGAAAGGCACGTGCCGGCCGCAATTGCCGCCAGGCCGGCGGACAGCTTCAGGGTTGCTCCCTTAGACATACGGTTTTTCCTCCCAACCGTTGCAAGACTTTGATTTTGTATTGATCGACGCCAGTAGAACGAAGCTCACCGGTTCGTGAGCGGCATCCGAGCAGCAATCGACTCCTGCTTCCTACCCCAAAAGAGTGACAGGAAAGCCACCCGAGCGGGTAGGTTAGACTGGCAATGAAGAGAAACCGTACATCGTGCGCCTACCCAAATGGGTAGTCAATGATCTGGAGCACTCTGAAACATGAAGTGTACTTCGTTTGGCAAGTATTTCGTGGTCACTGCCGGAGGGGCGGGTCTCGTCCGCTGACCTCTCCGGGCCGGGCACGGCGGCGTGACCCGC
The DNA here is from genome assembly GCA_020849325.1 of Bauldia sp. Taxonomy (GTDB): domain Bacteria; phylum Pseudomonadota; class Alphaproteobacteria; order Rhizobiales; family Kaistiaceae; genus JADLGL01. Next base: position 571 of record JADLGL010000042.1, read on the forward strand.
GTGGTCCCGGCGGGTAGATTCCGACGATGACGACGCTCTACATCGACGCCGACGCATGCCCGGTGAAAGAGGAGGCCTACCGCGTGGCCGAGCGCTATGGCGCGGCGGTATTCGTCGTGTCGAACAGCTGGATCCGCGTGCCGAAGCATCCCCGGATCGCCCTCCAAGTCGTCGCGGCCGGCCCCGACGTCGCGGACGACTGGATCGCGTCGCGGGCGGTGCAGGGCGATGTCGTCGTCACCGCCGATACGCCGCTTGCGGCCCGCGCTCTCGAGGCCGGCGCGCAGGCCGTCCACCCGACCGGGCGGGTCTACACGGCCGACAACATCGGCGGCGCGCTGGCGTCGCGCGCGGTCGCCGAGCACCTCCGCTCCTTCGGCGAGATGACCGGCGGACCAAAACCCTTCACCGCCGCCGACCGGTCGCGCTTCCTCCAGGCGCTCGACGCCGCGATGGTGCGGGCGCGGCGGGGGTAGCTGCCGGGACTCAGTGCGCCGTGGGCGCCTTGCGGCCGAAGAGGCCGCGCGTCGCGTGCCAGGCCGGCGCGATCACATGCTGGACGATCGGAATCAGCAGGAAGCCGAGGACGAGCCCGACGAGAAGGCTGAGGAAGGCGGAAACGATCCACTCGACGAGGCCCGCGATGCCCGAAAGGGCGCTGCCGACGGCGGCCGCCGCATCGTGGATGAGATCGGCCGGGAGGTGCCAGCCGAACTCCTCGACGCCGTGGACCACGATGCCGCCGCCGACCCAGATCATCGCAGCCGTGCCGACGATGCTGAGGCCCTTCAGAAGGTAGGGCATGCCGGAAACGATGGCCCGGCCGAGGCGGCGGGCGCCGGGGCGGCGATCCTCGCGGGCGAGCGAGACGCCGACGTCGTCGGCCTTCACGATGCCGGCAACCGCGCCGTAGACCAGCGCGGTGATGCCGACGCCGACCAGGGCGAGCACCACCGCCTGGAGCAGGATGCTCGATTCGTCGAGTGCGGAGAGGGAGATCGCCATGATCTCGGCCGAGAGGATGAAGTCGGTCTTGATCGCGCCGGCGACCTTCTGGTCCTCGAGCTCCTTCGGCGTCGCGGCGGTGTGGACGGCGTCCTCGTGCGCGTGCGCCTCGTGCGGCCAGAAGGCCTCGTAGACCTTCTCCGCGCCCTCGTAACAGAGGAACAGGCCGCCGAGCATCAGGAGCGGCGTGATCGACCAGGGCGCCACGGCGCTGAGAAGGAGGGCCAGCGGGAGGAGGATGATCAGCTTGTTGCGGAGCGAGCCGAGCGCGATCTTCCAGACGATCGGGAGCTCGCGATCGGCGGTGAAGCCGACGACGTAGGTCGGGGTCACGGCCGCATCGTCGATGACGACGCCGGCCGCCTTCACGCCCGCCTTCGCGGCCTGGCCGATCGCGTCGTCGATGGTGGCCGCCGCAACCTTGGCGATGCCGGCGATGTCGTCGAGAAGCGCGAGAAGTCCGGTCGCCATCGTTCCTCCGTCGGCGCAGAACGCAATCGCCGCACGATGGCATGGCGCGGCGGCGCACGACAGAGGCGGCCGCACCACGCCGGTGCCGTTTCGCGTGGCTGAAAGCCGCGCACGCGGCGGCTCAGCTGTCGGCGATGCAGGCGGTGGTGACGCCGCCGTCGGTCCATTCGAGGAAGGTGCGGTTCGGGGCGAAGACGGCGACCGTGCTGCGCGCCTCGTAGCGCAGCGGGTTGTCGCGCGACTGACGGAGCGTCCGCGTGTCGCTGGCGCGGCCGACGACGATCGCGCCGTCGCTCCGGGCGATGCGGAGCTCGAAACCGTCGCAGTCGAACACCGTGACGCTCGCCGCGGTGCCGGCGGCGGGCTCGGGCGTGCAGCCGGCGGCAAGGCCCGCGGCCAACAGGGCGGCGATCAGTGTGCGGCGCATGATCCTTCCTCGCGCTTCCCGGTCCGCAGTCTAGGTCGATTCGCCCGGCGCCTCACGACACACCAGAAAAGTGCAGCGGTGGGCGGAACCGGATCGGCGGGATCGCGTTGTCAGCCCGAAGCCCGGTCGGTCCCAATCCGCATCCGCCAGTACCCCGGTCTGGCTTCTCGTGAACCCCGCGGGCGTCCCCCCTCCCGCGGGGTTCATTCTTTCTTGCAGGCACGGCGCGGAAAGCCCACGCTGGGTGTCAGCGACGAAGGGAGGTTCCTTGATGACAGAGGTGAAATACGAGGTCGTCGAACACGATGGCGGATTCGCCTACAAGCTCGGCGACGTGTTCTCGGAGCCGTTTCCGACCCACGACGAGGCCCTCGCCGCAGCGCGGCGGGCCGCGATCGAGCAGCGCATGTCCGGCGAGACCGCCACGATCGCGTTCCAGGACGCGTCGGGCAAGTGGCACGAAGAGCTGTCGCGCGGTGACGACCGGCCCGAAACGAAGGTGATCGACGAGACCGTGAAGCGCCGCGTGTGAGGGAAGGTGGCCCTGCACAGGGCCACCTTCTTTGGGGGGGCGCCGCTGGGTGAGAAGCGTGCCCGCCGCAGTGTCGGATCGGTGCCGAAGCGAGACCGTTTCGCCTCGCCCCGATCGGGCAGAGGCCTTCGCAGCCTGGTGAGCGTGGCCAACCTGGCGAGAAGCGTGAGCGGGCCCGCGTGGTGAGTTTCTGCGGGCGGCGCTCCCTCACCCTTCTTCCCCCGAATCAAGTCTGGAGGAACCTCCGGTTCGTAAAGCTCAGAAGCCCTCTCCCCGAACGGGGCGAGCGAAAACGGGCCGAGCCTTGCGACGCCAACGCGGAATCTTCCGAAGGCGTCAATCAACTGGCCGCGTACACCGGCAGCCCCCATCCCCTGCTGGCGCGTGAGCATTCGAGCGCCGCGGCGGGGTGGTAACCCCTGGCAGCCGGATCGTGCTAGGAGAGCCGTCCGTCCCGGAGGCAACCATGCGCGTCCTGCTTCCGCTGCCCGACGAAAAGATCCTCAAGGCGCTGGTCGAAACCTATGCCGGCATGGGCTGGGAGCCGGTGATCGGCAACGCCGCGTTCGCGCAGCGCACCGGGCCATTCGACCTCGTTCACATCCAGTGGCCGGAGGCCCTCGCGGACTGGCGGACGCCGACAGGCGAGGAGCTGGCCGGGATCGTCGCCGATCTCGCCTTCTGGCGCGGGCACTGCCCGGTCGTCGCCACCGTTCACAATCTCGCGCCGCACGGGCGGCACGCGAGCGCAATGGACCGCGACCTGTTCGCCCGCGTCTACGAGGCCTGCCACCTCGTCACGCACTTCTCGGAGTATTCGCGGACCGAACTGCTGCGCCGCCACCCGGCCCTCGCGGACGGCCGGCACCTCGTCCACAGACCGTTCCTTTACACCGACCTCCTCCCGCTTGCGGTCGGCCGAGGCGCGGCGCGGGCGCGCTTCGGTTTCGGCGAGGAGGATTTCGTGATCGCGGCCACGGGGCACGTGCGGGAGCCGGACGAGATGACGCTCCTCGCGGGCGGGATAGAGCGCGCCCGCGTCCCCGGAAAGCGGCCTTACCTCGCGACGAGACATCAGGAGCGGCGGCGCCGCCGTGTCCTTCGGCGCGCGGGAGAAATCATCACCGGCCGGACGAGACCGCCTTCTCTGGGCCCGCTCGCTTCGCCGGACCTCGTGGCGCTTTGCGAGGCGGCCGACGTCCTCGTCATCCCCCGCTACCCGCCGCATCTCAATTCCGGCGTGATGCAACTCGCCATGACGTTCGGCACGCCGATGGCGGTGCCGGACTACGGCATCTACCGCGAATATCTTCGCGATGCCGGATGCGCCTTCTATGCGCCGAAGGACGCAGGCGGGCTGGCGCGGGCGATCGAACGAATCCGCGCCACGCCGCGCCACACGCTGGTCGACCGGAGCCGCGCGGTCGCGGAGGACTGGGGCTGGCCTGCCACGCTCGCCGCGATCATTGCCGCAATCGGCGGGTCGGCCGCCGCGCAGGACGCGGTACGGCCGGCCAGTCTGGCGCCCCCTCGAGGCTGAAAACGTCGATCCGGCCTACCGCGCCGGCGCGGCTGCCGCGAGCTGCTTCGGGCCGGCGCCGGCGAATTCGAGGGCGCGGGCGCCCTTCTTCACCGCCTCCTGCACCTTCTCGAAGGCGCGGACTTCGATCTGGCGGACGCGTTCGCGCGACACGCCGAACTCGGTCGAGAGTTCCTCGAGCGTGATCGGCTCCTCGGCGAGGCGGCGCGCCTCGAAGATGCGGCGCTCGCGGTCGTTGAGGACGCCCATCGCGTCGCGGAGCAGCTCGTGGCGCTGGTCCGACTCCTCGCGCTCGGCCATCCGCGTTTCCTGCGTGTCGGCCTCGTCGACGAGCCAGTCCTGCCATTCGCCGCCGCCCTCGCTGTCGGCCCGGAGCGGCGCGTTGAGCGACGAGTCGCCGCCGAGACGGCGGTTCATCATCGTCACCTCCTCCTCGGTGACGCCGAGGCGGGTGGCGATCTCCTTCACCTGGTCGGGCTTCAGGTCACCCTCGTCGAGCGCCTGGATCTGGCCCTTCACGCGGCGGAGGTTGAAGAACAGCCGCTTCTGGTTCGCCGTGGTGCCCATCTTCACGAGGCTCCACGAACGCAGGATGTATTCTTGAATCGCGGCCTTGATCCACCACATGGCGTAGGTCGCAAGACGGAAGCCGCGCTCCGGCTCGAAGCGCTTCACGGCCTGCATGAGGCCGACATTGCCCTCGGAGATGACCTCGCCGATCGGCAGGCCGTAGCCGCGGTAGCCCATGGCGATCTTCGCCACGAGGCGAAGGTGGCTCGTCACGAGCTGGTGGGCCGCTTTCCGGTCGTCGTGCTCGCGGTACCGCTTGGCGAGCATGTACTCCTCCTGCGGCTGGAGCATCGGGAAGCGCCGGATCTCTTCGAGATAGCGCGTAAGACCCGATTCCCCGGCAGCTATGGCCGGAAGAGATGCTGAATAAGCCATGATGGCACCTGCGAAGCTCACCGCGACAACGCCGGGAGCAACCCCGGAGTTTCACGGCACCAAAGGCTCAATGTCGCACGAATCTGGCGGGAACGCGGCCTGAAGTCAGCACCGCGCTTTCCAATTGCTTCAAGGAGTGGAAAAAACCACGCCGCTCCGCCCCCGCCAAACCGGCAAACAATGCCCGGAGCGCCATATGGGAAGGGTGGGGACGAACTTCAAGTTCCATAGCGACGCGGCAGTTTTCCGCGCGTCGAAACGGACCAGTCCGCGGCGGCCAAAATAGCCTCCTGAATTGATGAATCTCAAATTCATCTTATGCGCGGCGCGGTAACCGGGGAGACATCGGCCCCTGCCCCAGGGGCCCGGAAGGAGAACCCCCCGATGAAGCACCTCACCATTGCCACGGCTGCCGCGACCGCACTGATCGTCGGCACCGCGCCGGTCCTTGCCCAGCATGTCGCCGAGATCGTCGCGACCGAGGAGCAGCGCACCGCCGTCGCCGGCGCGCTCGCCGACATCAGCTGCAACCTCCGCGCCGACACGATCGTCGAATGGGAGGAGGAAGCCGGCCTCTTCGAGGTCGACGACGCCCCGTGCGCGTTCGGCCAGTACGACGTCAAGCTCAACGCCGACTACACCATCCGGTCGCTCACCTTCGATGGCCCGACCGATGCGGCCGGCGCGCCGCCGATCATGGCGACGCCCGAGGAACTGGCGGCGCTCAACGACGTGCTCGCCGGTATCGGCTGCGCGATCAATGCCGAGGCCGGTGTCGAGCGCGAGACGCGTGACATGTACGAACTCGACGATGTCCAGTGCGTCGCCGGCCAGTTCGACATCAAGATGGACGAGTTCTACACCATCATCACCATGACGCGGGACTAGCCATCCGCCGCAACCCGGCGCGGGGCAGGCTGCCCCGCGCCACGTCACCCGCGACCGTGCCGCCCGTTGGTGCCGTGTCCGGAGCGGGACAAGCGCGCCATCGCGCGGACCGGAAATACGCCGCGGTCAGACCGCGGCCGGGCCGCGGCAGGAGCGGCGGCCGGTGACGCTGGTGATGGTCACCTCCTGATAGCCCGGCTCGAACTCCACCGTCATTCCGGGCGCCGTGTAGCGGTACGGTCCGCCGGTCAGGATCATGGAGATGCCGCCGTCGACGAGGATGATCGACGTCTCGTCGCCGGTGATCGTTACCGGCGGCGCCTGGCGGCAGCGGAAGTCGACCGTGTTTCGGAAGCCCGAGGCGAGCGTCAGGCTCACCGTCACGCCCGGCGCTACTGCGACCGCGGTCGTGTACTCCACCGTGGGCGTGCAGGCGGCGAGCGTCATCGCAAGCGCCGCTGCGGCGACGCCCTTCGGTGGCCGACGCGCGATGTGCCGGAGATCAGACATCCTTCGACCCCTACGCCATCCGGCCGGTGCTGGCCAGCACGCAAATCTCCTCGTCGTCCGCGCCGGCAAGGACGAAGGATCCGTACTCGGCCGAGAACGAAATCGAGGATTCGTGGCCGACATAGGTCGGATAGGCGCCGGTGAAGACCTTCTCGCCCGTGCCGGTCGACAGGACGATGCGCGTGCCGGTGACGCGGGCCGACACGGTGCCCGCATCGGAGCAGTCGAAGGCGAGCACCATCACGATGTGGTCGAGCTGCGCGGCGGTCGGCGTCGGGAGCGGCACGGGCAGCGGCAGGCAGCCCGCCGACAGGACGGCGCCCGCCCCGCCGAATGCGGCGAAGGGGAGGTCACGCAGTCTCATGCCCCTGCCTTCGTCCGCCGCGCGCCACTCTCCGCCCGGACGCTGCTACGCGCGGATGCAGGTCTGCCGCTCGCCGAGGCCGGCCCAGACGACGCTCGAGCCGCTGAAGGTGAGCGAGGATTCCTCGCCGAAATAGGCCGGCATGGCGCCCGTGTAGGTCTCGGAAACCCCGTTCGACGTCGTCAGCACGACGTAAGAGCCGAAGGTGGCGATGCGGATCGCGCCATCGATGGGGCAGAGATAGGTCTGCGCTCCGCCGGCCGTCACCGTCGTCGGGGCGGGTGCCGTGGTCGTCGTCGGAGCGCAGGCCGCGACCGCGAGGCAGAGCGCGAGAAGCGCGGCAGGCCGTGCAAGGCGGGTCATTCGGTCGCTCCGTCGGGTTCGGGCATCGCCGCGAGGGCGACGATCACGCCGGGGCCGACGTTACCAACGCATCGCCGCAGCCGATAGGCCCGACCGGCGTGATCGCATTGGCGTCCCGTCGCCTTCCCGCGCCGGGCCCCGCGTTCCGCTCAGTAGCAGCCGTCGGCGTAGGACGGACCGGACCCGCCGACATAGTAGGTCGTGTCGAAGGTCGAATAGTCGGTGGCGAATTCGAGGATGACGCGCACGCCGCCGCTGGTGCCCTCGAAGACGCGCGGCCCGCCGACGGCGGTGATGCGGTAATTGCCGCCCGTGGCCGGCACCAGGAAGAAGGTGAGAGACGAAGCGGTGAGGTTCGGCTCGAACATGACCCGCGTCCCGTCAAGGCACCCGGTCGTCGCGCCGCCGAGGGCCGTGACCGGCGAGGGGGCCGCGGCCGCAGTCCCGCCCGCCGGCGCGACCGGGGCGCCAGGCCAGGTGAGCGTCGGATCGCAGGCGGCAAGGAGGCCGCAGGCGGCAACGATGGCGGCGGCGGCCCGTGCATTCGTCATGACTTCCCCCCTCGGGTCGTGGACTTTGCCCGCAGGAGGCTAGCAACTGTCCCTCCGGGCGGGAAGCCTTTTGCACGGGCGGTCGATCGACCGGCAGCAGGCACCGCCGGCAGCCCGTCAAGCGTCCCGCAGCGCGGCGATGATCGCCGCCATGTCCGCCGGCGGCTCCGCTTCGAACTCCATCGCCTCGCCCGTCACCGGGTGCTCGAAGCCGAGGAGGAAGGCGTGGAGCGCCTGGCGGTGGAGGGCGCGGACGAGCGACTGCGCCGGCTCCGGCAGTTTTGCCGCCTTCGTCGCCATGCCGGCGCCGTACTCCGGATCGCCCATCACCGGATGGCCGATCGCGGCGAGATGAACGCGGATCTGGTGGGTCCGGCCGGTCTCGAGCTCGAGCGAGAGGAGCGAGGCGATCGGGGCGCCCTTCGGGCCGAAGACCGCATCGACGACGTAGTGCGTCACCGCCTCGCGGGCATGCGCGTCGTCGTCCTTCGCGATCGCCATCTTCTTCCGGTTCTTCGTCGAGCGGCCGATGGCGGCCTCGACGGTGCCCTTCAGCGGCGTCGGCACGCCCCAGACGATCGCCTTGTAGCCGCGGACGAGCGACCCGCCGTCGCGGCCGTGCTCGGCGAACTGGGCGGCGAGGCCGCGATGGGCGGCGTCGTTCTTGGCGGCGACGAGGAGGCCCGTCGTCTCCTTGTCGAGGCGGTGGACGATGCCGGGGCGGCGGACGCCGCCGATGCCGGAGAGGCTGTCGCCGCAATGGGCGATGAGGGCGTTGACGAGCGTTCCGCCGGAATGGCCCGGCGCGGGGTGGACGACGAGGCCCGCCGGCTTGTCGATGACGATGAGGTCGTCGTCCTCGTAGACGATGTCGAGCGGGATCGCCTCGCCCTCCGGCTCCGCCGGCTCGGGCGGGGGCAGGGTCACGGCGACGGTCTCGCCGGTCCGCACGCCGTGCTTCGCCTCGCGCACGGCCCTGCCGTCGATCGTGACGTGGCCGTCGAGGATCAGCGCCTTGGCGCGGACGCGCGAAAGGCCTTCCACCGCGGCGGGCAGGAATGCGTCGAGCCGCATTCCGGCGCGCTCCTCCGCGACCGTAACCGTGCGGGTCGTTCCGCCTTCGTCGCCAGCCATCGCCGCTTTCGCCTTTCAGCCGCCGGCGGCGGCAGCGTCGGCCACGACGATGGCCCGGTCGCGCCGCACGCGATTGGCGGGAATGTCTGCCTCGCCGGACAGGAGCGCCGCAAGTGGGGCGCGTTTGCCTGCGCCCGTCACGATCCAGAGAATCCGCGCCGCGCGATCGAGCGCGGGGAGAGTGAGGGTCATGCGGCGCCGGGCGTCCGGGCCGGGCGGGTAGGGGCCGGTGACGCCTACGGTTGCGGTCGCTTCGAGCACGGCGTCGCCCGGCGCGAGCGAGGCGGTGTGGCCGTCGGCGCCGAGACCGAGCTGCACGAGGTCGAACGCGGGCGGGAGAATGTCGGCGTAGTCGCCCGCGGCGCGCGGGAGGTCGGTTGCGAGGACCGGCATCGGGTGCATCAGCACCGGCAGGCGGGCGAGGAAGGCCTCCGTCAGGCGCGTGAGGTTCCGCGCCGCATGGCCGGCGGGCGCGACCCGCTCATCGACCTGAAAGACGTCGACGAGCGTCCAGTCGAGGTCATCGGGGTTCAGCCGCGCCAGCGCCCGCCACGGCGTGTCGCCGCCACTGACCGCGAACGCGGCGCGGCGGCGGCCGGCGGTGGCATCGCGGAGCGTCTCGACGATGAGGCGCGCGGCGGCGCCGGCCGGGTCGGCCGCGACGAGGAGTTCGAGGGGCTGCGTGGTCACGCGTCGGCGAGGTCTGGCGCGCGGAGGCGCTCGGCGTCGTCGAGCATCGTCCGGTCGAGATAGGCCTCGGCCGCCGGCGGACCCCAACTGCCCTTGAAATAGGGCTGGACGCGGCCGGGATGGCTGAGGATCGGATCAACGATGCGCCACGCCGCCTCGACGCTGTCCTGGCGGGCGAAGCGGCGCGGATCGCCGTTGAGGGCATCGTCGAGGAGCCGCTCATAGGCTTCGCGCGAGCCGCGCCGCTTGGCGTCCTCGATGACCTCCAGCGCCACCGACTGGCTCACCATCGCGCTGCCCGGCCGCTTGGCCTGGAGGCTGAGCGTGATCTGGTCGCGCGGCTTCATCTCGAAGCGGAGGGTGTTCGGCATCGGCGCGTCCGACGGGTCGGTGAAGAGCGGCCGCGGCGGCTTCCTGAAGCGGACGACGGCTTCCGTCCGCGTCTGCGGCAGGTACTTTCCGGCGACGATGTACCAGGGGACGCCGGCCCAGCGCCACGAATCGATCTCCGCCCTCAGCGCCACGAAGGTCTCCGTATCGGATTTCGGCGCCACGCCCTCTTCCTTGCGGTAGCCGTCGTACTGGCCGCGAACGACTTCGGCGGGATCGAAGGGCCGCATCGCCGCGAGCACTTTGGCACGCTCGTCGCGCAGCGCGTCGGGCTGGTCGGAGACGGGCGGCTCCATCGCGAGGAGCGAGACGATCTGCAGGAGGTGGTTCTGGACGACGTCGCGGAGCGCGCCGACGCTGTCGTAGAACGCACCCCGGCCCTCGACGCCGAAATCCTCGGCCATCGTGATGTGGACGCTGTCGACATAGTGCCGGTTCCACAGCGGCTCGAGGATCGAGTTCGCGAACCGGAACACGAGGAGGTTCTGCACCGGCTCCTTGCCGAGGAAATGGTCGATCCGGAAGATCGAGTCCTCGCGAAAGACCTGGTGCAGCATCTGGTTCAGCTCGATTGCCGAACGAAGGTCGCGGCCGAAGGGCTTTTCGAGCACCAGCCGGCCCTGGCGCGTGCTCTCGATCGAGGCAAGGCCTTTGGTCACCACCGGGAACATCGACGGCGGGATGGCGAGGTAGCAGACGGGGATCTTCACGCCTTCGAGCTCGGCCGCGAGGCGGCGATAGGTGTCCTCGTCGCGGTAGTCGCCCGGGACGTAGCGGAGGACCGCCGCGAGCTCGGCGAACACTTTTTCGTCGATCGCGATCTCGGCCTTCACCAGTGCCTCGTGGGCGTGCTCGCGCAGCCGCTCGTCGGTCCACACCGTCGAGGCGACGCCGACGACGCGGCCGGGCAAATGGCCGCGGCGGGTGAGCTGGTAGAGCGCGGGGATCAGCTTCCTGGCGGCGAGGTCGCCGGTGATGCCGAAGAGGACCAGGGCATCGGCGCGTTCGTTGATCATGGCTTTGGCTCGAGGTGGCCGCCGAACTGTTTCCGCATGGCGGACAGGAGCTTGTTGGCGACGGCGGCATTGCCGCGCGAAGCAAAGCGGTCGAACAGCGCGGCGGAAAGAACGTGGGCGGGGACGCCGAGATCGATTGCCGCGCGCGCCGTCCAGCGGCCTTCGCCGGAATCGCCGACGCTGCCGGCATAGGTTTCGAGCGACGGATCCTCGTGGAGGGCGTTCGCGGTGAGGTCGAGGAGCCAGGACGAGATCACGCTGCCGCGGCGCCACAGCTCGGTGAGCTCCGGCAGGTCGAAGTCGAAGCGGTAATAGGGGAGGCCGGAGACCGCGGAAACGTCGGCGGGGTCGGCGCCCTTCTGGTTGGCGTGGGCGAGGAGGTTCATCCCCTCCGCCATCGCCGCCATCATGCCGTATTCGATCCCGTTGTGGATCATCTTCGCGAAATGCCCGGCCCCGCCCTGACCGCAGTGGAGCCAGCCATTCTCGGCCGACGTGATGTCGCCGGTGCGGCCGCGCGAGCGCGGCGCCGAGGCGTGGCCGGCGACGAGCACGTCGAACAGGGGCGCCAGGCGGGCGACCACGGCCGGCTCGCCGCCCACCATCAGGCAGAAGCCGCGTTCGAGGCCGAAGACGCCGCCCGACGTGCCGACGTCGACGAAGTGGATGTTCGCGATGGCGAGCGCCTCGCCGCGGTCGACGGAATGGCGGAAATTGCTGTTGCCGCCGTCGATGATCGTGTCGCCGGGCGAGACGAGGCCGCGGAGGTCGTCAATCACCCGGCCGGTCACCCTGTCGGGCACCATCACCCAGACGACGCGCGGCGCGGGGAGGGCGGCGACGAGTTCGGCAAGCGAAGCCGCGCCGCCGCCTCCGGCCTCCACGAGATCGGCCACCATCTTCGGATCGGGGTCGAAGCCGACGCATTCGTGACCGCCGCGGATCGCGCGCCGCGCGAGACCGCCACCCATGCGGCCGAGGCCGACCATTCCGAAGCGCATCGTCCGAATCCCCTGTGGCCGGCAAACACCCATCATGTAGCGATCCGCGTGCCAAGTCTCACGTCACCGGCACCCGAGAGCGTGATCCGTTGAAGTCGGATCCCGCCCTTCGCGTCGACCTTGACGGAGCCTGATCTTTTCCGAAGAGCCGGCAGCACCTCTTCGGATCATGCTCGAGCCGCGGCGCGGCAGCGTTGACCGCCTGTCGTCCCTCCACTAGGGGATGCGCGCGCCCTGCCCGGCGCGCGCGACCCCGCGGAAAGCCATGAGCGCAAACCAGTTCGACGACGACGAGAAGCCGCTCGACCCGGCCATGCTCCGCGTCCAGAAGCGGCTGCGGCGCCTGATGGTGATCGGCGGCTCGACGCTCGCGCTCGGCATCGCGGCGGTGATGTTCGCGATCGTCTACCGCTTCTTCATCCAGCAGCCCTCGGAGAACGACGAACCGGCGACCCAGGGCATGACCGTGCCGATGGGCGAGGTGAGCGCCGAGAGCGTCGGCCTCCCGGCGGGGGCGGAACTCCTGTCCACCAACGTCACCGGCACGGTGATGACCCTCGCCTTCCGCGACGGCACGGACCTCGTGACGGTGCTCGTCGACACGACGACTATGCGGGTCTCGGGCCAGTTCCGGATCGCGGGCGGAGCGCCCGCCCCGGTCATCGCGCCTTAGGCTTCACCCACCGCGCTCATCCCGGCGTCTGACTGCGTGAAGAGACACGCCGGTTCGACGGGACGGCTGACCCTCTTCCTTCACCTCCCCCGTTGTGGGCCTTGTGGGGAGGCCGGGAGGCTTGCGGCCTGCGTGCCCGGCACGGCCGAATTGGCTGGGACGCCGAAGCCCCCACCCAAACCTCCCAACAAGGGCCCACAAGGGGGAGGTGAAGGCCGAGACCTGCCTCATTCCTTCACACGGTTTTTCTCTGGGATGAGCGGATGTTGGCTTTCGTCCTTCGACCCTTCGCCGCCGTGCGACGATCCGGCACCAACGGCCCGTCGGGATGGCGGGGCCGGCGTGCCGCCGGTCCCGCCCAAGATCGCATGTCCGTGCCAGTCTAGAACGGCGGGGCGGGCATGGCCCAGCGTTCCAGAATCACGTCGAGGGTTCCATCGGCCTTGAGGGCTTCGAGGGCAGCCTGCAGCGTCCCAAGGAGGGCCGTCTCGGTGCTGCGGACCGCCAGCGCCGGATAGTTGGTCACGACGGGCGCGTAGGTTTCGACCAGCCGCAGTCCATCGGCGATGTCCAGGGCCTGCTGCTGGTAGAAGAAAGCAGGAGCGGCGACGATCGCGGCCTTGACCTGGCCGCTGCGGAGCATGGCGTACATGTCCGCGGCACCAGTAGCGCCGGTGGTGGTCATCAGATTGTCTACGCCGGCATTCGTCCAGATACCCGCATACACCGTACCTGCGAGGGCGGTGACGGGCTGGCCGCGGAAATCGGCGGCGGTCGTGTAGGGCGTGGCGTCGGTGGCCAGCACAATGAGACCGTCATAGTTGGTGAAGATCGCGCTGGTGAACGCGATGCCCATCGCCCGAAGCTCATTGGTGGGGCCGACACCCGAGCAAAGGATGTCGATTGTGTTCCCCGTCAGGGAGGGGGCGAAGTCGGGCACCGGCAGGAACGAGAACTCGAATTGCATTCCCGTCCTTTCGGCGATTTCCCCCATCAGGTCCACGCAGTAGCCACCGCCCGGCGGAGGCCCGCCGAACGGAGTGATCGCGTTCGTCCCGACGCGGAGCGTTTGCGCGGTGGCTGCCGAGGCAATGACGGACAGGACTGAACAGACCCCGACCGTCAGTAGCCGTCGCTTGTTGAACATGCTCTTCTCCCTGTTGCTGCCAGGATCCGGATGGATTGGCATGGGGGAGGTTCGTTCAGTGCAGTGGTGATGACCTGTGATGGTCGTCACGGGACCTCGGTCTTCTTTTGTCCGGGGAGCTTCGAAACAGCACCAGCCAATAGAGCGGTGCGGGGATCGTTTGAGATGCGGATCAGTCGTCGCTCGTTCCTGCCGTTGCTCGGATTGACCGTCTTCCCTCGCACTGCCATCGCGCAGGCAGGCGCGCGTCCGCCGTTGGTGGCGGTCATTTGGGCGCTCCCTGAGACCGATACTCGCATACCCGGATCGATCACTGCCGTTCAGGAGGGCCTTGCGGCGCAGGGTTGGATCGATGGGCTGAACGTCAGACTGGAGACGAGGTCCGGAGGGTTGGACACGGCGGTGGCCAGAGCGCACGCGGAAGAACTCGCCGGCCTGGACCCTCAGGTCTTCATTGCGGGGGGCCTCAACGTGACCAACGAGATACGCGCTTTCGCGGGGTCGGTGCCGATCGTCTTCTTCGCGGTCGTCGACCCCGTCGATGCAGGATTCGTCCAGGCGCTGTCGAGGCCAGGCGGCAACATCACCGGGTTCTCGAATGTCGATGCTTCTCTCGGTGGCAAGTGGCTGGAATTGCTGCGGCAAGTCGATCCCGACCTGAGCCATGCGGTGCTCATGTACAATCCCCAACCCGGCGAGACGGGGACGCACTATCTTCAAAGCTTCAGGGAAGCCGCCGAGCGCTTCGAAATCGAAGGGAGCGTCGTTCCCGTCGAAAGCGTTGAACAAATCACCACCGCGATAGCCGCGATCGCGGCCACGCCGAATGGCGGACTCGTGGTGTCCACTGATGCCTTCCTGCTCATACGGCGGCGGGAGGTCGTCGAAGCGGCGGCGAGGGCGGGCGTTCCGGCCATTTATGGGTACCGCGACTACGTCGAGGAAGGCGGGCTGATATCCTACAGCGCCGACCCGGGGGTGTGGCTGCGTGGCGTGGGCGTCTATGCCGGACGAATCCTCAATGGCGAGCAGGCGGGAGAGTTGCCCGTTCAGTTCCCGAGCGTGTTCCGGTTGAGCATCAACATGAGGACAGCGGCCGAACTCGGCATCAGCGTCCCGGTTGCCCTGCTGGCTGTCGCCGACGACGTAGTCGAGTGAGGCCTCGGAACAGTCGCCCTGCTGGCGGCGTGGTCCGAGCTGGTCAGGACGCCGCGGCGCCGGTTTCGCGGGCGAGGAGGGCGGCGAGGACGCCGTCGAGGCAGCGGTAGCTCTCGCGCATGCCGTCATCCATGTGGGACGACAGCGCCATGTCGCTCGTGGCCATCAACCCTGCTCCTTCGGTTTCGGCGGCCGCTTCGACTTTGCCGGCGGCTCGGGGGCTTCGCCGGCCTGCAGGCGTCCCAGCAGCGCGTCGAGACGGTCGAAGCGGGCTTCCCAGAGGGCGCGGTAGCTTTCGAGCCACGTGCTCGCCTCGGCGAGCGGCTTTGCCTCGAGGCGCACCGGGCGGCGCTGGGCGTCGCGGCCGCGGGAGACGAGGCCGGCCCGCTCCAGCACTTTCAGGTGCTTCGAGATCGCCGGCTGGCTCATGTCGAACGGCTTGGCGAGGTCCATCACCGTCGTTTCGCCAAGAACGAGGCGGGCGAGGATCGCCCGGCGCGTCGGATCGGCGAGGGCGGCGAACGTGGCGTCGAGGGTGGCTGCCATTATGAAAACCGAATGGTTATATTCATTGTAGGTAATGGACCCGTCTCTGGCCGCGGTCAAGCGGCATCGGGAGATCAGCCGGGCAAGGCGGCGACGAGGCGGCTCACGACGGGGTCGAGCCAGTCCTGGAGGGCACCGAAGAGGAGGAACAGCACGATGACGAGCGCCGGGAGGAGGGCGCGTTCCGAGAACCAGCGGCAGAGCGGCGGGGCGACGATGCCGAGGAGAAGGCCGCCGGTGAGGGGCGGGATGGGCAGGAGGTCGAAGAGCGCGAAGGCGATCGCGGTCGAGGTGGTGACGCCGAGGAGGTCGGCGATCAGTTGCCAGTTGCCCGATGCGGGGATTGTCGGCGACAGGAGCGCGGCGAGGAGCGCGACGAGAAGCGTCGCGGCGGTCCCGGCGACCACGATCAGCAGCAACCCCGCGCGGCCGAAGCGGAGTTTCGCCCCGTCGACCGGGATCTGCCTGATCCAGCCATAGCCGCCGCTGAAGGCGAAGGCGGGAGCGCCGATCGGGTCGAGATGGCGGAGAGCGTTGAGGGTGAGACGCTTTTCCGTGCGGGCCGCGCCGTCCCCGAGGCGGTCCGCGACGAAGGCCACGGCAAACCCGTGCGCGGCCATGACGGCAAGGAGCGCCGTCGCGCGAATCACGAGGAGGTCGATCGGGAGGCCGAAGATCACGGCCTTCCGATAGCCGCACGGCCGGGACGTGAAAAGGCGCCGGCCCTTTTCGGGACCGGCGCTTCGGACGGAATCGCTTGCGGCGGCTAGAACTGCATGCCGACGCCGAGCCTGAAGACGTGGGCGGTCCCGGTGAGGTCGAAGTCCTCGGTGAGGACGCCGTTCGTCACCTCGACGGTGTCGGCGCCGAAATTGACGTAGTTGTACTCGCCCTTGAGGTAGAGACCGTTGCCCATCTGGGCGACGACGCCGCCGCCGAGGAGCCAGCCGCGGTTGACCTGCTCTCCGGTCATCGGATCGAGCAGCGGGCCGGTGACCTCGTAGTCCTCGCCGGCGAAGGCGACGCCGCCCTCGGCATAAACGAGGACGCTCGGGCCGACCGCGAAGCCGGCCGTGCCGGTGAGGGTGCCGATCCAGTTGCGGTCGGTGGCGCAGGTGTAGTCATCGAGCGGGCCGCAGGCGACCGCGCCGTCGGCGTTCGTCCAGGCGATGTCGCCCTCGATGCCGAACACGAGATTGCCGGCCTGGAAGCGGTAGCCCGCCTCGACGCCGGCGAGGATGCCGGCGACGGTGTGCGGGGCGTCGCCCCAGGTGTCGTCTTCCCACAGCGTCGGGCCGGTCTGGTAGCCGAGGATGCCGCCGACATACGGGCCGTTCCAGTTCGCTACCGGGACGGGCGGCGGGACGACGACGGGCGGCGGGGCCGGCGGGATGACCGGCACGACGTCGGCGGCGAAGGCAGCGCCGGCCGCCGCTGCGATGAGAGCTGAACCGGCGAGGCCGGCAAAAAGGTTGGCGGTCTTCATTGTGAGGCTCCTGCTGAGACTGTCGCGGAAATTGCCCTGGACACAGCGACAAGCCCTTGCCGCGGCGATGGTTCCGGCGACGGCTCATGAAGCCGCAACATGTGTCGGCGATGTAACGGGAGTGCGAGGCGGGGGTACGGAAGCGGTCAGACGGCCGTGCCGATGAGGGCGCCGATGCCGGCGGTGACGGCCATTGCGAGCGCGCCCCAGAAGGTGACGCGGAGCGTCGGCCGGAGCGTTCCGGCGCCGCCCGTCCGCGCGCCGAGATAGCCGAGGAGGGCGAGGAAGGCGAGGGACCCCGCGGCCACGACCGGAATGAGCACCGACGCCGGCGAGACGATCACGAGGAGGAGGGGTGCGGCAGCGCCGACCGAGAAGGTCGCTGCGGAGGCGAGGGCCGCCTGGACCGGCCGGGCGGTGGTGATCTCCGAGATGCCGAGCTCGTCGCGGGCGTGGGCGGCGAGCGCATCCTTCGCCATCAGCTGCCTGGCCACCTCGCGTGCGAGGGCGGGGTCGAGCCCGCGGCCTTCGTAGATGCCGGCGAGTTCGTCGAGCTCGGCCTCCGGCTCGCCGGCGAGCTCGCGCCGCTCGCGGTCGAGGTCGGCGTTCTCGGTGTCGGACTGCGAGGAGACCGACACGTATTCGCCCGCCGCCATCGACATCGCGCCGGCGACGAGCCCGGCGACCGCCGTCAGGATCACGTCCCCGCGGGGGGCGGAGGCGGACGCGATGCCGAGGACGAGGCTCGCGGTCGAGATGATGCCGTCGTTCGCGCCGAGGACGGCGGCCCTGAGCCAGCCGATCCGGGAGATGAGGTGCGTCTCGCTGTGCATTCGCGGCATGGTGCGATAGTACGCCCCGAAACCCGCCCCTGCACGTCAGCGAAAACCCGGTGAAGATCGCGACCTTCAACGTCAACGACGTCAACAAGCGGCTCGCCAATCTTCTCGACTGGCTCGCCGCGGCGAAGCCCGACGTCGTCTGCCTCCAGGAGATCAAGTGCGTCGACGGGCGCTTCCCGGCCGCGGCGATCCGGGAGGCGGGGTATGGCGCGGTGTGGCACGGCATGCCGACCTGGCACGGCGTCGCCATCCTTGCCCGCGGCGGCGATCCGGTGCTGGTGCGGAAGGGGCTGCCCGGCGACGTCCTCGACCGGCAGGCGCGGTACATCGAGGCGGCGGTGGACGGCGTGCTGGTCGCGTCGATCTACCTGCCGAACGGCAATCCGCATCCCGGCCCGAAGTTCGACTACAAGATGGCGTGGTTCGACCGGCTGATCGCCCACGCCGGCGGCCTCCTGAAGGCGGGTGTGCCGGTGGCGCTGGTGGGCGACTACAACGTCGTCCCGACCGAGTTCGACATCTACAAGAAACACTCCTACGCGAGGAACGCGCTCCTCCAGCCGGCGCCGCGCGAGGCCTACCGCCGCCTCCTCGCGCAGGGCTGGACAGACGCCCTCCGCACGCTACGTCCGGACGACCCGACCTTCACCTTCTGGAGTTTCGAGTTCGACCGTTTTCGGACGGACCACGGCATGCGGCTCGACCACTTCCTGCTGAGCCCCGACCTCGCGGCGCGGCTGGAGGCGAGCGGGGTGGATCGCGAGACGCGCGGCAAGCCGTTGGCGAGCGACCATGCGCCGGCGTGGGTGGAGATCGCCGACGGTTAGTGGATCGAGGCCTCCGGAGGATCCGTGTTGGCGTCGCCACCTTGCACCCGCAGGGGACCGCAAGGTTCACGCGGAGCATGACGATGCCTGCGAAATTAAGTTTAGACGGCTTGCAAATTGATTTTCTCAATTGTAGGATTGAGAAAATCAATTGAGGCCGCCTGATGCCGCAAGCCCGTGACTGGCAAGCCCTCACCTCCCTCACGCAGGGGCGATCCTTCGTGATCGAGCGGGTGCGCCTCGAGGATGGGAGTGCGGCGATCGAGGGGCGGTTCGCGCTGCCCGATCTCGCGCGGCTGTCGGCGGAGGATCAGGTGTTCGTCGCCGCGTTCGTCCGGAGCCACGGATCGATCAAGGAAATGGAGGCGGTGTTCGGGGTCAGCTACCCGACGGTGAAGGCACGCCTCAACCGGATCGCCGCCGCGCTGCAGTTCGTCGAGACCGAGGCGCAGCCGTCGCGCACCGAAGTGCTGGCGCGCCTCGCGGCTGGCGAAATCACCCCCGCCGAAGCCATCGCCGCCCTGGAGGCCCTGAAATGATCCCGATGCTCGCCGACCTCACGATCGAGACGCCGCGCCGCCGCTTCCGGCTCTGGCTGCCGCTCTTCCTCGTCTGGGTGCTGCTTCTCCCGTTCTTCCTGGTGGCGCTGCCGTTCGCGGCGATCGCCTGCGCGGTGTTCCGGATCAATCCGTTCCGCGCCCTCGGGCTCCTCTTCGCGCTGCTTGCCGCGGTCTCGGGCACCGAGGTGGCGGTCCAGCGCCGCCGCACCTTCATCTTCATCCGCATCGTCTGACCCACGGAGATTTCCATGCTCAGCAACCGCAAGCAGATCCTCGACATGCTCGGCGAAGGCAAGGTGACGTCCGACGAGGCCGACCGGCTCCTCGCCGCGCTCGGCACGAACGCCGAAACCAATGGCGGAACCAGCGGCACGAACGGAAAGATCTGGCCGAAATATCTCCGCGTTCTCGTCGAGGCGGAGGAGGACGAGGGCGGCGTCGGCGACGCCGCGCTGACCAAGGTCAACATCCGCGTCCCGCTCCAGCTCCTCCGCGCCGGGGTCAGGCTGGCCAGCCTCATCCCGCGGGACGCGAGCGACCACGTCAACGTCGCCCTCCGCGCCCAGGGCGTCGTGTTCGACATCAACCAGCTCCGCCCGGAAAACCTCGAGGAGCTGATCGACCAGCTGAGAGACCTCACGATCGACGTCGACCACTCGAAGAACAAGGTGAAGGTGCGGGTGTTCTGCGAGTAGGCGCCTCACGCGCTGGCGAACTCCTTCGCGAGGTCTTCCAGCAGCCACCGGCCGGCGCGGCCGGGCGGGCGGCCGCGCTCGAAGACGGCATACACCGGGAGGGCGGGCGGCGGAGGCTCGTCGAGGACGAGCGGCTTCAGCGCGCCCGAGGCGATGTGCGGGGCGACGAGATGGCCCGGCATCGTGCACCAGCCGAAGCCGGCGAGCAGGAAATCGAGCCGCCGGCCGAGGTCGACGAAGCGCCAGACCGTCGGGCTGACGATGCTGTAGGAGGGGCCGCTCGGGTCCACCGGGTCGGTCAGGACGAGCTGAACGTGCTCCCGGAGCTTTGCGCGGGGCACCGGCGCGGGTTCCGCCGCGAGCGGGTGTGACGCGGCGACGACCGGCACGAGCGTCACCTCGATCAGCTCGAGCGCCTGAAGGTCCGACGGCGGCTGGCCGATCACGAGGGTGATCGCGAGCCGCGCGTCACCGCTTCGCAGCCGGCGCTCGGCGGCGCCGAGGCCCTCGGTGAACAGCGATACCGCAAGCGTCGGGTAGAGCGCCCGAAGCCGCTGCAGCGAAGCCATCACCGGCGGCGTCGGGCACATGCCGTCGAGCGCGATGCCGAGCTCGGGCTCGAGGCCCGATGCGATCCCCTCCGCCACCGCCTCGAATTCGCGCGCCTGCTCGAGGACGAGCCGCGCCTCGCGCACGAGGATGCGGCCGGCATCCGTCAGCCGCGGGATGCGGCCGGCGCGATCGAAGAGGACGACGCCCTGCGTCTCCTCGAGCCCCTGCACCGTCTGGCTGATGGCCGACTGAACCCGGCGCAGCTGCCTGCCGGCGGCGGAGAAGCTGCCGGAATCGGCGATCGCGACGAGAACGCGAAGCTGGTCGAGCGTGAGCGAGCCGATCATCGATCCATCACTCCAGACGATGGATCGTATCACGATTTTGGCGCTTCAATAGATGGGTCGGTGGCACGATATCCGCGGGATCGGACCGCCCCGATGGCGATCCAAACCCATCAGGAGTTTTCCATGTCCACCATGAAGGCCGTTCGTCTCGCCACCTATGGCGGCGCCGAAGTGCTCCACTACGAAGATGCGCCGCGCCCCGTTGCCGGCGAAGGCGAGGTCCTGGTCCGCGTCCACGCCGCCGGCGTCAACGCGCTCGACTGGAAGATCCGTCAGGGCTACCTCGCCCAGTTCGCCCCGTTCCCGCTGCCGCTCGTGATCGGCTCCGAGTTCTCCGGCACGGTCGCCGAGATCGGCGCCGGCGTCGAGGTGGTGTCGGTCGGTGACGAGGTCTTCGGCCGTCTGCCGTTCCCGCGCCAGGGCGCCTATGCCGAATACGTCGCCGTCCCCGCCGACCACGTCGCGCCGAAGCCCGCCGGCCTCGACCACGTGACCGCCGCGGCCGTGCCGTTCGCCGGCCTCACGGCGTACCAGGGCATCGTCGCCGCCGCCGACGGCACGCCGGCGCTCGCCGTCACGAAGGGCCAGCGCGTGCTCGTCCATGGCGCGGCGGGCGGCGTCGGCAGCTTTGCCGTCCAGTTCGCGAAAGCGCGCGGGGCGCGCGTGGTTGCGACCGGCGTCCGCGGCCAGGAGGTCTTCCTCCGCGGCCTCGGTGCCGACGAGGTGGTAACGGGCGGCGCCGGGTCGATCACCGCGGCCGGCCCCTACGATGCGGTCTACGATCTCGTCGGCGACGACCCGGCGACGCTGATCGCCGCCATCGCTCCGAACGGCACCTATGCCACGACGCTGCAGGGTCCCGACGCTGCGGCGCTCGGCCGGTCGGACGTTCGTGTCGTCGCCGTCATGGGCGCATTCGACGTCGCCCAGCTCGAGGACATCGCCGCGTTCATCATCGCGGGCAAGGTGCATGTCGCGGTCAAGGACGTCCTCCCGCTGGCCCGCGCCGCGGAAGGCCAGGACCGGCTCCAGTCGGGCCGCGCCGAAGGCAAGGTCGTCCTCAGCGTCGCGGCGTAGGGCCGATCGCCCGCCAAAGGAAAGCGTCGCTCGCGACCCCGCCATCGGTTGTGGCGCGTGGCCGAGGCACCCCTTTCTTCACCTCCCCCCTTGTGGGCCCCTTGTGGGGGAGGCCGCCGCCGGGATCATGGCGCCGGCGGCCAGAGCGTGATCCGTTGAAGTCGGATCACGCTCGTCGCCTGTTTCCTTGATGGAGCATGATCTTTTTCGAAGAACCGGCAACCGCTTCTTCGGATCATGCTCTAGGGGCCGGCGGGTGGCGGCGGGCCGCCCGGCCCGCCGGGCCCGCCCGGCGGCGGTCCGCCGGTCAGGCCGATCCAGTGGAGGAAGAACGCGATCGCGGCGCCATAGACGATCACGAGGAAGATGATGCTGCCGATCGCCATCATGACGCCGGCGATCAGGGCAA
>JADLGL010000043.1 GCA_020849325.1 Bauldia sp.
CTAAAACCCCCGCCCGTGCTGCTGCAGAAACGCCTCTTCCTCGGGCGTGGAGACGCGGCCGAGGAGGGCGTTGCGGTGGGGGAAGCGGCCGAATTTCCGGATGATGTCGCGGTGCTTCGTCGCGAAGTCGAGGGCGTAGCGCCAGGAGTCCTTCCAGCGGTCGGGCGCCTTCACGGTTTCGGTGGCGTAGAGCATCACGCACAGATCCTGGTCCGCGACGTCCTCGTGATGCATCAGCGGCAGGAGGACGAAGCTGCGCTCGGCCATGTAGTAGCGGTCGAGCCGGCTCATCATGTGGCTCGCCACCGCGCGCGCCTCGCGGTCATGGGCGAAGGCCTCGCCCGAGGCGCGGAAGATGTTGCGCGGGAACTGGTCGAACAGGATCACGAGCCCGACGCGCTGCGTCCGGCTGAGGGCGTCGACGTCGAACGCCTGCCCGCCGGCCTCCTCCAGCACCGGGCCGAACTGCTGGACGATGGCGTTGTCGAAGGCGTCGTTCTGCCGGAACCACGCCTCCTGCTTCTCGGGCGGCGGCGCGCTGTCGTGGTGGTCGAGCGTGCCGAACCAGAAATGGTGGATCGCGTCGAGCTGCTTCACGTCGAACGACATCGGTGCCCCCGTCAGAATGGCGTCCGGCTGCGGATCGCGGCCGAAAGCGTGCCCTCGTCGAGATAGTCGAGTTCGCCGCCGACGGGAACGCCGTGCGCGAGGCGCGAGACGCTGACGTTCAGCCCGGCGAGCCGGTCGGTGATGAAGTGCGCGGTGGTGAGGCCGTCGACGGTGGCGTTGACCGCAAGGATCACCTCGCGGATGCCGCCCGCCGAAACCCGCTCCACCAGCCGGTCGATCGACAGATCGTCGGGGCCGATCCCGTCGAGCGCCGACAGCGTGCCGCCCAGCACGTGGAAGCGGGCGTTGACCGCTTTCGCGCGTTCGAGCGCCCACAGGTCCGACACGTCCTCGACGACGACGAGCACCGTGTCGTCGCGGCGCGGATCGCAACAGATCGTGCAGGGGTCGCTGGTATCGACATTGCCGCAGCGCGAGCACACGACCACGCGCTCGAGCGCCACCTCCATCGCCTGCGTCAGCGGCGCGAGAAGAGCGTCCTTCTTCTGGAGGAGCTGCAGCGCCGCGCGGCGCGCCGAGCGCGGCCCGAGGCCGGGCAGTTTTGCGAGGAGCTGGATCAGCCGCTCGATCTCGGGACCGGCAACGGCGCGGGTGCTCATTGCACGACCGACGCGAGGGCGAACGCCGCGATCGCCACGGCGGCGCCGCAGAGCGCGGCCCGGAGCGTCAGCTGCCGCGCCCGCGCCCCGTCGGCCTGCCTCGCCGCTTCGCCGGCGACGGTTTCGGTCTCGCCCTTTCGGCCGAAATTGAACAGGCCCGCCCGGCCGAAATGGACGCAGAAGCGCGACCGCGCCTGCAGTAAGCCGATCGCTGAGCCCGCCGCGGGGATGAAGAGGAGGAGAAACCACGCCGGCGCTGCGTCGAGCGCGATCAGAATGGCGAGCATGGCGATCGTCGCGATCGCTCCGCCGATCCCCCAATTGCGCCGGTAGCGAACCTCGTCCGCGCCGATGTTGCAGACACCGGGAATGTACTCGGTCGGAATGGCTGGCATCGATATGAGGCGCTCATCGAAAGATCCTGTCCCCCCTCGAGGGGGAGAGACAGAGAGGGGGGTATGCCCCCCGACGTGCCGGATTGGGCCGCGCAGAGGGGAGGCCGCACGCCGGCCGGCCGTTGCAGCAACGAGAGTCCGGACAGGGAGGGCCGGCGCGGGCGCAGCGTGCCACCCGACCACCCGTCGTGTGGCAGCCCCCCCTCCCTGTCTCTCCCGCTCGAGGTGGGCGAGGACCCTTCGGTTCCCGGCTTCTTCGTGCGGCCCTTCGGCTGGCATGTCGGAGAAAACCTAGAACGGCAGCTTCATGCCCGGCGGCAGCGACAGGCCGCCGGTGAGTTCCTGCATCATCTCCGCCGTCCGGTTCTCGAGCTTCTGGCGGGCGTCGTTGTGGGCGGCGACGATGAGGTCCTCGAGGATTTCCGCTTCGTCGGCTTTCAGGAGCGACGGGTCGACCCGGAGGCCCTTCATGTCGCCCTTGCCCATCAGCGTCACCGAGACGAGCCCGCCGCCGGAGGTGCCGGAAACCTCGACCGCGGCGATCCTCTCCTGGACCTCCTGCATCTTCGACTGAAGCTGCTTGGCCTGCTTCATCATGCCCATGAGATCGCGCATCGGTCCGTCCTTCGCTCTGCCCAGCCGGCTCAGTCTTCGTCGTCTTCGGTTTCGACCGGCGCCGGCAGGTCCGCCATCGGCTCGATCGCCGCATCTTTTGGCCTGACGCGGATGTCGACGATCTCGGCGCCGGGGAAATGGCGCATCACCGCGAGCACCGTCGGGTCGTTCCGCGCGTCGCTCTCGGCCTTCGCCTTCGCCGCTTTCGCCTGCTCGAAAAGCGTGGGCTGCGCCTCGCCATTGCCGATCGCGATGATCCAGCGCTCGCCCGTCCATTCGGCGAGGCGTTTCTGGAGATCCGTGACGAAGCCCGCCGGCGCGTCCGGCGTCAGCTGGATCTCGATGTTCGGCGGCTCGAAGCGGATGACGCGGACATTGCGTTCGATCCCGTGCTTCATCTGCACGTCGCGGTGCCTTGCGGCGAGCGCCGCGATGTCCTCGAAGGTCTTTGGCCGGCTCGCCGGCGTCGCCGCGGCCGGAACGGCGCGGCCGGGTTGCGGCACGGCCGACGCAGGCGCGGACGCGATCGCCGCGGACGTCGCGCGCATCGGTGCCGCCGCGGCCCGCATCCGCGGCGCCTCGCCCGCCACCATCCGCATCGCCGGCACGGGGTCGCCGCTCGCCGCAGCCGAGACCCGCGGCGCGGCGCCCGGGCTGCCCGAGGCGACCGGGCCGCCGCTGCCACCCAATGCCTCCGGCCCGCGCTCGGCGAGCATCTTCAGCGCCTCGTCGGGCGTCGGCAGGTCGGCGACATGGGCGATGCGGACCAAGACCATGTCGGCGGCGGCGAGCGGCCGCGGCGCGGTGCTCGCCTCCTCGATGCCCTTGAGCAGCATCTGCCAGCAGCGCGACAGGACGCGGATCGACAGTCTCTCCGCGAGGTCCGCGCCGCGCGTCCGCTCTTCCTCCGTCAGCGCCGGATCGCTCGCCGCGTCCGGCACCGTCTTCAGCCGCGTGACGAGGTGGGTGAAATTGGCAAGGTCCTGCAGCACCAGCTGCGGGTCGGCTCCGGCGTCGTAGAGGTCGCGGAGCGTCGCGAGCGCGGTCGTTGCGTCGCCGCGCATCACCTCGGCAAACAGGTCGATCGTCCGCGTCCGGTCGGCAAGGCCGAGGAGGGCGCGCATCGCGCCTGACGTGATCGTCTCGTCCGCGCCGCGATGGGCGATCGCCTGATCGAGGAGGGACAGCGCGTCGCGCGCGGAGCCTTCCGCGGCGCGGGCGACGACAGCGAGCGCGTCGCGGTCGATCGCAACGCTCTCCTTCGCCGTGATGTCGGAGAGCAGGCCCACGAGCCGGTCCGCCTCGATGCGGCGGAGGTCGAAGCGCTGGCAGCGCGACAGCACCGTCACCGGCACTTTCCGGATCTCGGTGGTCGCGAACACGAATTTCACATGCTCAGGCGGCTCCTCGAGCGTCTTGAGGAGGCCGTTGAACGCCTGGTTCGACAGCATGTGGACTTCGTCGATGATGTAGACCTTGTAGCGGGCGAGCGCCGGCTTGTAGCGCACCGCCTCGATGATCTCGCGGATATCGCCGATGCCGGTGTGGCTCGCCGCGTCCATCTCGATGACGTCGATGTGCCGGCCTTCCATGATGGCGGCGTCATGCTCGCCCGGCTCGGTGAAATCGACCGACGGCCGGTCGAAGCCCGGCCGGGTGTAGTTGAGCGCCCGCGCGAGGATACGGGCGGTGGTCGTCTTGCCGACGCCGCGGACTCCCGTCAGGAGAAAGGCCTGCGCGATGCGCCCGGTCGCGAACGCATTGGTGAGCGTCCGCACCATCGGCTCCTGGCCGACGAGATCCTCGAACCGCTGCGGCCGGTATTTTCGCGCCAGCACCCGATAGGGCGCGGCCGTCGTTCCGGCCGTGGGGGAAATGTCGTCCATGGGGCTGATGTAAGGGGTGCTGGGGACGGAAGCCACCATTCCATCGCGGGCCGCGGGGGAGCGCAACGGGGAATGTTTCGCGCCGGGGCGGAGGGGCCGAGCGGAAATCCCTCGACATCCGGTCATCCCCGCGAAGGCGGGGACCAATCGCTCTTCGCAAGGACGGCGGGCCTTCGGCCCGGCAATCTTCGAGCAGATGGGTTCCCGCCTTCGCGGGAATGATCGGATCATGGTGGTGCGGAAAGGTGGGAGGCTGGCGCATGACCCGCGCCGGATTCGTTAGGGCTGCTTCCTTCCGGACCTGACCCGGTTGGCGAGCGGAACGTCCACGGCCAACCTCCCGGCGCCACATATCGTCGGTGCGGGATGGCAAAGCAAGAGCGACGCTATGGCGGTCGTCCGACCAGCGTCGTGAGGTCCTCTTCGAGGAGATCGACATCCTCCTCGATTTTGACGCCTCCACGCCAGAAGAAGCCCGCCTGCCAGCCCTCCAGCGACACCGGATAAGCCTCCTCGTCGCGATGGAGAATGAACGACATCGCGATGAGCTTGTTGCCAGCCTCGACGTACAGGTCCGCGACGATCATATGACCGACGCCGAGATACGGCGCGGCCAATCCCTCGTTCGGACGCTATGGGGAACTCCACCGGGTATCGCCCTCGCGAAGGGGCAGCAAGTCTGCGAGGTCACCCAGACGCAGATCGACACTCTCCTCGACCGCTTCGCCGGCCACCACGACCAAACCCATGTGCACGCCTTCCAACGAGACAGGGTAGCGGTCGCCGTCCAGAAAGAGAATGAAGCTCATCGGGAGGGACTTGCTCTGTGCCAACACATGGATGGCATCCGCGAGCGGAATCATTCGGTCGCGTGATTCCATAGGCGGCCGGCTCCGATCAACTTCGAAGTCGGTAAAGAACCCGACGCCCGTATTGGTTCGCTCCTTCACGGCCGCTGTCTTGAGCAGCGCAAGGAGCTTCCCATCGTCGCCGTCGTATCTGGCGAAGATATCGAAGACGTGTTGTTCCAGGATTGTGAATCCATCCATGGGGTACGGGTAGCAATGACGGTCACGCGTTGGAAGCCTGCAGATCACCTCGACGGCCCCGAGGTTGTCCGGGCCTACCTTCGAACCGCCATCGATGATGGCGATCCGCACCTCATCGTGGCAGCACTGGCTGATGTCGCGGACGCGAGGCGGCGTTATCGGAAATCGGCGAGCGTCGGCGCCCTGGCCATCGGTGGGCTCGCCGCGGGTTCGTTCGCGCTCGGCGCGTTGGCTATCGGCGCTATCGCCATCGGCCGGCTTTCGATCGGCCGGACCCGCATTCACCGCCTCGAAGTCGATGAACTCGTGGTCGGCCGGCTGCGCATCCTCGAAGATGCCCCGCCGCCCGAACGCGACGGAAGCGCCCCCTCCGCTTGACAAACCCCCGCCCGCAACCCGCAATCGCCGCGGGGGGCGTCGACGCTGCCGGCATGCCGGCGCGGGAGGGGCGATGAGGGAATCCGTCGGGCGCACGCAGACCATCCGCGCGCTGGAGCCGGAGCGCTGGAACCGGACGCTGTTCGAGGCGCTGCTGGAGACGGCGCACCGGCGAAAACACGCGGTCGCGCTCGAGGATCAGGACCGCCAGCCGCTCACCTACGACCGGCTCGTGCTCGCCTCCTTCGTGCTCGGCAGGAAGCTCGCCGACGTCACCCGCGCCAACGAGCGCGTCGCCGTTCTCCTCCCGAACGCCAACGGCGTCGCGGTCGCGATCTTCGCGCTCTTCGCCTATGACCGCGTGCCGGCGATGCTCAATTTCACCGCCAGCGCCGTCGATCTCGATGCCGCCTGCCGCGCCGCCGAGGCGCAGACGATCATCACCTCGAAGCGCTTCGTCGAGGCGGCGAACCTGTCCGCCAAGCTCGCCGCGTTCAGCAATGGCCGGCAGGTCGTCTATCTCGAGGACGTGCGCGAGAGCGTGGGCATCGGCGCCCGGCTGAAGGGCCTGTGGAACTCCCGCCACGCCGAAAGGACCTACGCCCCGTTCCGGGCGAAGCCCAACGACGTCGCGATCGTCCTCTTCACCTCCGGTACCGAGCGGCAGCCGAAGGCGGTGGCGCTGACCCACGCCAACATGCTCGCCAACATCGAGCAGGTGCAGGCGTCGATCGACTGCACCGACGACGACGTGATGATGAACCCGCTGCCGGTGTTCCACGCCTTCGGGCTGATGGCCGGCCTGTTCCTACCGATCGTCATCGGCTTCAAGGGCGTGATGTACCCCTCGCCGCTCCACTACGACGAGATCCCGAAACTCGCGAAGGAGGTGAAGGCAACGATCATGATCGGCATCGACACCTTCGCCGCCCGCTGGGCGAAGTCATCCGGCCCGGACGATTTCAGGACGATCCGCCTGATGGTGCTCGGCGCCGAGCGCGTGAAGGACCACACCCGCGAGCTCTGGCGCGACCGCTGTGGCATCGAGATCCTCGAAGGCTATGGCGTCACCGAAGCGTCGCCCGTCGTCGCCGTGAACCGGCCCGACCACAACCGCCCCGGCACGGTAGGGCCGCTTCTCCCCGGCATCGAGATGAAGCTCGAGGCGATGGAGGGGATCACCGCCGGAAAACGCCTCCACATCCGCGGCCCGAACGTGATGGCCGGCTACTATTTCCCGTCCGAACCCAACCGCCTCCGCCCGCCACCCGAGGGCTGGCACGACACCGGCGACCTCGTGAACGTCGACGCGGACGGCTACCTGACGATCGTCAGCCGCGCCAAGCGCTTCGCGAAGATCGCGGGCGAGATGGTGTCGCTGACGGCGGTCGAGACCTTCATCAGCGCCGCCTGGCCCGACCACCACCACGCGGTGGTGTCGATCCCGGACGACCGGAAGGGCGAGGCGCTCGTCATCATCACCACCGCGCACGAGCTGACGCGGGATTCGATCCTCCGCACCGCGCGCGCGATGGGCTCCACCGAGCTCGCAGTGCCCGACCGCATCCTCGTGATGGACGACCTGCCGCTCCTCGGCAACGGCAAGACGGACTATGTGAGCCTCGAACGCATCGCGGCCGAGAAGGCGCCGCCGGCAAGGTCGCGGTTCGTGATCGTGAGCGCACCGAAGGAGGGGGCCAGCGCGTCCGCGGGGATGTAGCATCCGCACCTACCCCAACACCGCTCATCCCCGCGAAGGCGGGGACCCATCGAGCGAAAAAGTCGGGCCGGAGGCCCGGCTCCCCTCGGAGAGGGATGGATCCCCGCCTTCGCGGGGACGATCGGTTTGGGGAATGAGCTGCGGAGCGGACACGCTACTCCACCGCCGGCAACCGCTTCCGCATCGGGCTCGCCGGGTACACGCCCAGTATCCTCATCTCGGCGGTGAAGAAGGCGAGTTCTTCGAGCGCGAGCTTCAGGCTGCGGTCGTCGGGATGGCCGTCGACGTCGGCGTAGAACTGGGTGGCGGCGAAGGCGCCGTTGAGCTGGTAGCTCTCGAGCTTGGTGATGTTGACCCCGCTCGTGGCGAACCCGCCGAGCGCCTTGTAGAGCGCCGCCGGCACGTTCCGCACCCGGAACACGAAGGTGGTGATGATGTCCGGCCCCGGCGCCGGCCGCTCCGGCGTCCGGGAGAGGACGACGAAGCGCGTCGTGTTGTGCACCTCGTCCTCGACGTCCTCGGCGAGGATGTCGAGGCCGTAGAGGGAGGCGGCGAGGCGCGGGGCGAGCGCGGCCATCTCGCGGGTGCCGCGCTCGGCGATCTCGCGGGCGGCGCCCGCGGTGTCGCCCGCCACGATCGCCTTCCAGCCGTGCTGCCGGATGATCCGGCGGCACTGGCCGAGCGCATGGACGTGGCTGTGCACGGTGCGGATCGTGTCGAGCGACGCGCCGGGGAGGGCCATCACCTGGAAATGGATCGGCAGGAAGTGCTCGCCGATGATGTGGAGGCCGGAGGCGGGGAGGAGGTGGTGGATGTCCGCCACGCGGCCGGCGAGCGAGTTCTCGATCGGGATGAGCCCGAGATCGACCTCGCCCGCGGTGATGGCGGCGAAACAATCCTCGAACGTCGCCGCCGGCACCGGCTTCGAGCCCGGAAAGCGCTCCTCGACCGCGATGTGCGAGTTCGCGCCCGGCTCACCCTGGAAGACCACTCTCAGCATCGCAAGACCGCCCGTGATTCGGCCGACATCACGGCTGTGTGACAGTAATGCCGCAGTCGGCCGGCGAATGAGGGTCGCGGACTATCGCGCCCCGGTTTCGCGGTCAACAAAGGCGCGCGGCAAACCGCCCGTTTGCTGCTCACAAGTGTCGCACGCTGCGGCAGTTTAGAACCGGCGTTAGGAGTTGCATCGCGGCGACAAACCCCTATAGCTTCCGCGGCAAAGCCGGCGCAGGTCGGCTGCATTCGGCTGCTGAGGGGCGGCCGCCACCTTGAATCCATCGGCGATTTGCGGAGCTGGGGCGCAACATGTTCAACAAGATTGCTGGCGCGGTTTTGGGCACCTTGCTTGTGCTGGTGACCCTCAGGATCGTCGCCGAGAGCCTTTTCGGACCGGAGGAGCCGGCCCACGAGGCGGTCACGGTTGAGCATGGCGACGAAGTCGCCGGTGATCTCACCGCCGCCGGCAATCCGCAGCTCCTCGCGCTGATCGCCGAGGCGACCACCGATACCGCCGGCATGGAAGCCGCCGTTTCCCAGTGCGCCGGCTGCCACACCCTCACCGAGGGCGGCGCGAACGGCTTTGGCCCGAACCTGTGGGGCGTCGTCGGCGCCGCTGTCGGCCACCGTGACGATTTCACCTACTCGGCCGGGATCATGACCCAGCACAATGCTGGCGAGACCTGGACCTACGAGCACCTCGACGCGTTCCTGACCAGCCCGACGACCGCCGTTCCCGGCACGACGATGCCGTTCGGCGGCATCGCCGATCCGCTCGAGCGCGCCCGCGTCATCGCCTTCCTCCGCACCCTCGCCGCCGAGCCGATGGCGCTCGAGGTTCCGGCTGGTGGCGCTGCCGGCGCTCCTGACCTCGGCGCGGTGATCGCCGCTGCCGACGTTGCGAACGGCGAAGGTGTCGCCGGCCAGTGCGCCGGCTGCCACACCCTCACCGAGGGCGGCGCGAACGGCTTTGGCCCGAACCTGTGGGGCGTCGTCGGCGCCGCCGTCGGCCACCGTGACGACTTCACCTACTCGGCCGGCATCATGGCCCAGCACAACGCCGGCGAGACCTGGACGCTCGAGCACCTCGATGCCTTCCTCCGCAGCCCGCAGGAGGGCGTTCCGGGCACGACGATGCCGTTCGGCGGCATCGCCGACGACGCCGAGCGTCACGACCTGATCGCGTATCTCCGCACGCTGTCGAACGATCCGATCCCGCTGCCCGAGGCTGGCGCCGCTCCGGCTCCTGCACCCGAGCCCGCCCCGGCCCCGGCTCCGGCTCCCGAGCCTGCCCCGGCGCCCGCTCCGGCTCCGGAGGCTGCTCCGGCCGCCGCTGCCGCCGACCTCGTCCCGGTGACCTTCACCGCCGAGCAGGCGACCGCCGGTGCCGAGGCCTACGCCGCCTGCGCCGGCTGCCATGGCGCGGACCTCGTGACGGGCTTCGCACCGCACCTCGCCGGCGACGCCTTCGCGCACTGGTTCACCGGCCCGGTCTCCGACCTGTGGACGAAGATCCACGACACGATGCCGATGGGTAACCCCGGCGGCCTCGACGACGAGACCTACGCCAACATCATCGCCTACATTCTCCAGGAGAACGGCTTCACCGCCGGCACCGATCCGCTCCCGACCGACCCGGCCGTCCTCGCCACGATGGGCTTCATCCGCGGCGAAGCTCCGGCCCCGGCTCCCGAGCCGACCCCGACTCCTGCTCCGGTGCCGACCACGCCGGCTCCGGCCGCCGAGCCTGCGCCGACCCCGGCCCCCGCGGCCGAACCGGCCCCGACGCCCGCTCCGGCCGCCGAGCCGACCCCGACGCCGGCTCCCGCCGCGGAACCGGCCGTGACGCCTGCTCCCGCCGCCGAGCCGACCCCGGCTCCGACGCCGGCCGCCGCCGCTCCGGCCGCCGAGACGCCGGCCGCCCCGGCGATCACCCTCGCTTTCGAGGACGTCGGCAACCCGACGCTCCTCGCCGCGATCGAGGCCGGCGACGTTGCCGCCGGCGAAGCTGCCGCCGCCGCATGCGCCGGTTGCCACAGCTTCGGCGAGGGCGAGGCGAACCGCTTCGGCCCGAACCTTTTTGGCATCGTCTACCGCGTCGTGGGCACCCACGAAGGCTTCACCTACTCGCCGGCGCTTGCGGCGCTCGGCGCGGAGGGTGCCGTGTGGACCTACACCGGCCTCGACGCCTTCCTCGCCAGCCCGCAGGCCGCCACCCCCGGTACCACGATGCCGTTCGGCGGCATCGCGGATGCGACGGACCGGGCGAACCTCATCGCCTATCTCCGGACGCTCGCCGCCGAACCGGTGCCGCTCGCCTTCGCGACGCCGTAGCTTCCGCGTCGCCGCAATCGCGAAAGGGCCGCGCTCTGCCGAGCGCGGCCCTTTCGCTTTCCGAAACCGTTCGCGACGCCGGTCCGTAAAATCTTCGCCGCGGCCTGTCGGGCGGCGGCGTGGCCGGGCATAGTGCGGCGGCACCTCGGGAGGGCGCGCGATGCTGGGGACGTCGGATCGGTTCGGTGCCATCGCCGGGCCCGCCGGAAGGCGGCGCGGCGTTGCCGCCCTCCTCGTGCCGTTCGTCCTCCTCCTCGCCGCCTGTGGCGATTCGGACGACAACGTTCCGCCGATCCCCCCTGCGCCCATCCCTGACACGACGCCCGCCGCGGCGGTGCGTGCCACGACGCCCGAGGCAGTCGCCGCATCCACGCCGGTGACCCCCGCGCCGGTGGCAGAGGCGCCGGCTGTCGCCACGGCGCCGGCGGCCCCGGCCGTGATTCCCATCGAGCCGGCCGCGGCGCCCGCGCCCGTGGCGCCGCCGGCGGTCGAGCCGGCACCGACGCCCGCCGCAGCGCCGCCCCCCGAACCCGCGCCAGCCGCCGTGACGGCTGACGCGACCGATCCCGACCTCGTCGCCCGCCTCGCCCTTGCCGATCCCGATGCCGGCCGCGTCGTGGCGCAGCGCTGCGGCGCGTGCCATTCGTTCGACGGCGGGGGTGCGAACGGCGTCGGCCCGAACCTCTACGACGTCGTCGGGGCCCCGGTGGGGGCCGTGCCGGGCTTCACCTACTCGCCGGCCTTCGCAGCGCTCGCGGCCGCGGGTGGCGTGTGGTCGTACGATCTCCTCGACGCGTTCCTCGCCAGCCCGTCGGTGACGGTGACGGGAACGCGTATGGGCTTCGGCGGGCTCGCGGACGCGGCGCAGCGCGCCGACCTGATCGCCTATCTGCGGACGCTCTCCGCCGATCCCGTGCCCCTGCCGGGCGATGCCGTGGCGGCGGACCCGCTGCGGGCCGAGATCGTGGCGCTGGGTCTCCAGCCGGTCGCCTTCACCGCCGAGCAGGTGCAGATCGGTCGCGACAACTATGTGCGGTACTGCTCCGCCTGCCACGGGCTCAGTTTCCAGGGCATCTGGTACGGCACCGAATGGGGTCAGGCGCCGGCGCTGACCGGCGACGGTTTCGAGCGGAAATGGTTTCTTCGCTCGCTCGCCGATTTCGTGACCGCGATGGAGGAGACCGACATCATCAACTACGCCAGCCTGCATCAGGGGCTCCGCCCCGACGGCTACGCCTCCGTCGCCGCCTACCTCCTCAGCCAGTACGGTTTTGCCGCCGGCGACATCGCGCTTCCGGTCGATCGCGAAGCGCTTCGCGGGATCGGTTTCTGGCAGTAGGCGAAGCGGGCGGCGGGCGTGCGCTCCGGCCCAAGCCGCTGGTAGGTCGACGCATTTCGGGCAGATTCCGGGTTGGCGTCGCCACCTTGCACGCGAAGGGTGGCTCAGACCGCCAGTCTAAGGCACCGAAAACTCCTGTCCCGACCAGTCGAGGTCGGGATATTTCGGGTCCATCGCTTCGAGCGTCTTCCGCACGCGGTCGGCGACGATGGCGTTCCGCGCCCATTTCCGGTCGGCGGGGACCACCGTCCAGGGCGCCCAGTCCGTCGAGGTGCGGTCGAGCATCGTCTGGTAGGCGGTGGCGAATCCGTCCCAGGAGCCCCGGTCCTCGAGGTCGCGCGGGTTGAACTTCCAGCGCTTCTCGGGGTCGCGCCGCCGCTCCTCGAGACGCTTCCGCTGCTCGTCCTTCGAGACGTGCAGCATGAATTTGAGCACGGTCGTCCCGGTCTCGACGAGGAGCCGCTCGAAGTCGTTGATCTGACCGTATGCGCGTTCGACCGCCGCCGCCGGCGCGAGGTTCCGCACCTTCACCACCAGCACCTCCTCGTAGTGCGAGCGGTTGAAGACGCCGATCATCCCGCGCCGCGGCACCGCCGCATGGATGCGCCACAGGAAGTCGTGCGCGAGCTCCGTCCGCGTCGGCTCGCCGAACGGCGTGACGGCGACGCCGATCGGTCCCACCTCGCCGAACACGCCGCGCACCGTTCCGTCCTTGCCGCTGGTGTCGATGCCCTGGAGCACGACGAGGAGCGCGCGTGTCCCTTCCGCGTGGAGCCGGTCCTGGAGCGCGCCGATCGCCTTCGCATCGACCGCCAGTTGCGCCGCCGCCGCCTCCTTGTCGGCGAAGGGGCCCGTGCCGGCCGGATCGATCGCGGCAAGGTCGAGCCGCGGGAGGACCGTCACAGCGGCAGCTTGCGGTGGCGTGCGACGATCGTGTCGCCGAGCCTTTCGACGGCGAGCGCGCCTTCGAGCGTCCGCTGCACCATGACGTTCCGCCGGTCCGCTTCGTCCCGCCGCCGCGTCAGAAGGCCGAGCCGGCCCATCGTGTCGAGCGCCCGCGTGATCGCCGGCTTGGTGACGTTGAGTTTCCGGGCGAGCCCCCGGACCGTGTGCGGCGGTGGCTCGAGGTACACGGTCAGCAGCACCGCCTGCTGCCGCGAGGAGAGATCCGGCTGGTCCGACCGGACGAGGTCGAAGGTCACGTCATGCCAGAGGCGGAGCGCCTGGCTCGGCCGCAACTCGGCAGGCATTTTTCGGTACTCGCGAAAGGGATCGTTTCGGAGCCGAATTGTTAGGCCCGGGGACGGGTTGGGGCAAGGCATCCTTCGCACTGCCTCGGCAGGAGAGGTGGCCATCAGTACGCGTTGCCCGCCCCCGTGTTCCCCTCGCCAAGTGGGGGAGAGGGCTTCCGCGCTTGGTGAGCCGAAGGCGAGCCTGGCAAGGAAGGGTGAGGGCGCCTGGCCCGCAGAAACTCACCACCGTTGCCCCCTCGCCCTCCATCCCTAAATCGCTGCGCTCATAAGGGATGGAGCCCTCTCCCCGAACGGGGCGAGGGGAATGACACGGCGGGAAACGAAGGGCCTAGTCCGCCCGCAGCTTCTCCCGCGATATCGCATAGACCGCATCCCGACCGCAGACGAACGGCTTCAGCTCCGCCCCGAACAGCCCGGCGAAGGCGCGGTGGAACAGCGACAGGCCGCCGGCATAGGCGCCGAAGGCGGGGAGCACGGCGCGAGAGCCGTCCTGGGCGAAGCAGCGGCGGCGGGTCGAGCCGCTGCGGCCGACGACGCGCACGACCGGGTGCAGGTGGCCGGCGATCTCGCCCGGCGCAGCGCCCTTCCGGGGCTCGTGGACGAAGCGGAGCGGGCCGACGGCAAGCTCGCCGAGCTCGACGCCGCCTGCGCGCCCGCCGATTTCCGGATCATGGTTCCCCGCGATCCACACCCATTCGCGCCCGCGCTGGAGCGCGGCGAGCGTTTCCGCATGCTGGGGCAGGAGACGGCCCGCCGCCTCGCTCTCGTGGAAGGAATCGCCGAGCGCCACGACGACGCGCGGCGCAAACCGCTCCACCACGCGGGCAAGCCGTCCGAGCGTGTCGCCGGTGTCGTAGGGCGGCAGCAGCTGGCCGCGACGGGCGAAGGTCGAGCCCTTCTCGAAATGGAGGTCGGCAACGACGAGCATCCGCTCGGCCGCCCACCACAGCGCCCCGTCGGGCGTCGCGACGAGCTCCGCGCCGGCGATGCGCATCGCGGCGTCCGCGGGCGGCGGACGTGGTTCGGCCGCGGCGGCAAAGCCGCCTGCGAACCCGATCCCGCCATACGCCGCCGCCATGATCCTCATCCCATCGCCTCGCGGATGATGTCCTCCGAGGCGTCGCGCAGAATGTCCTCGCGGGCTTCGCCGCCGACGGACTCTTTTCCGATCTCGAGCATCGCCGGGACGGCGAGCGGCGAGATGCGGTCGAGCTTCTTATGGATGATTCGGCCGGAGATGCGCGAGAGCATGTCCGACAGGCGGCGGATGTCGAGGAGTCCCGTGGCGGCATCCTCCCATGTCGCGCGCATCAGGATGTGGTCCGGCTCGTGGCGGCGAAGGACGTCGTAGACGAGGTCGGTCGACACGGTGACCTGCCGGCCGCTCTTCTCCTCGCCCGGCGCGCGCCGTTCGACGAGGCCGGAGATCAGCGCCGTGTTCCGGAATGTGCGCTTGAGGAGGTAGCTCTCGGCCAGCCACGCCTCGAGATCGTCGCCGAGCATATCGCGGTCGAACAGCTCCTCGACCGTCGGTCTTCCCGCCGCGAGTGCGCCGCCGATGTCGCCGAGGCCCCACACCGCGAGCGCGTAGTCGGACGCGACGTAGCCCATCGGCCGCAGCCCCGCGCGCTCGAGCCGCCGCGTCAGCAGCATGCCGAGCGTCTGGTGCGCCAGCCGGCCCTCGAAGGGGTAGGTGACGAGGTACGTCCGGTGCCCCCGCGGAAAGGTCTCGACGAGGAGCTGCTCCGTCCCCGGCAGCATCGAGCGCTCGTCCTGGAGGCGGAGCCAGTCGGCGACGGTGTCGGGCAGGCGGTGCCATTGTCCGGGATCGGCGACGAGCGCGCGGACGCCTTTCGCGAGATACGTCGTCAGCGGGAATTTTCCGCCGGCATACATCGGGATTTTCGGCGTATCGTCCTTCGTCCGCGTCGCGATCACCTCGTTGTCGCGGATGCCGCCGAAGGCGAGGACGTGCCCGCCGAAGAGGAACGTGTCGCCCGGCGCGAGCTGCTCGACGAAATACTCCTCGATCTTCCCCAGCAACTTGCCGCCGCGGAGCGGCACGGTGTTCCTGCTCATCCGCGTCAGCCGGACATTGAGGAGCGGCGCCTCGAGGATCGTGCCGACATTGAGCCGGTATTGCTGCGCGATGCGCGGGTTGGCGACGCGCCACAGCCCGTCCCTGTCCTTCCGGATCTTCGCGTAGCGCTCGTAGCTCCGGAGCGCATAGCCGCCGGTGGCGACGAAATCGACGACGCGCTCGAACGTCTCGCGGTCGACGTGCGCGTAGGGCGAGGCGGTCCTGATCTCGTCGAACAGCTCCTCGAACGCGAACGGCGCCGCCGCCGCCATGC
>JADLGL010000044.1 GCA_020849325.1 Bauldia sp.
CCGCGTTGTCGACCGCCGGATCGACCGCGAGGTCGATCACCTGCTGCGACAGCGTGCGGAGCTCGGCCGGGATCGTTTCGGAAAGCTCGACCTCGAGGTTCGCCGCCCGCCGGTCCGCCGGCATCTTTACGAGGAAGAGCCACGCGGCGAGCGCGATGACGACCGCACCCGCCACGATCGCAACCATCTTCCCCCAGCGCGCCCGCGACACCCAGAGGCGCGCGAGCGTGAAGGAGAAACCACCGGTCTTCGGCTTGTAGACGAAACGCTCCTGTTCGAGGGCGGCGACGCCCTCTTCGAGGATGCGGTCGGGCACGGTGATGCCCTGCGAGGTGTAGATCTCGCGCAGCCGGGCGATCATCTGCGCCCGGCGCGCATCGCCCTGGAGCTCGTCGTCGACGATCGCCTCGCGGTGGCGGAGCGTGTCGACGACGTCCATCGCCAGCATGACGTCGGAAAGGGTCGCTTCAGCCGGCGGGGGCGCGACCGCGGTAGCCGTTGCCATTCTGGCGCTGCCTCGAAGTACGCCGCGTTACGCGGCGGGGGCCGCAGCGGCCGCGACCGGCTCGGGCGGCGGGAGAGCGGCCGCCTCGGAATCGAGCTGGGCGAGCCGGCGCTTGCCGTCCTCGACCGCCTCGCGGATTTCCTCGGCGTTCTTCGTGGAGAGCGTCCGCATCTCGGCGATGATCTGGCGGGACTTGTCCTGGAACGCGACCACCGAATCGACGAGCTTCTTGACGGCGTCGGCGCGGATCGTCGGGCCGTAGCCGGCGCGGAGCGCGGCTTCCTGGACCTTGTCGCCGATCTCGGACAGCGTCTCGAGGCTCTTCGACATGCCCTCCTTCATCGCTTCGACCGACTGCGTCGCCTCGTGGAGGCCGGAGAGGCCGGTGAACGAGGCCTTGAGCGCCGTCAGCACCGTCTCGTTGGTCGAGAAGAACGACACCGCCTGCGCGTAGACGCGCTCCTTGGCGTTCGTGGTCTGCATCAGCCGCGCCATGACCACTTCGGACGTGTTGTAGCCGACGGTGAGGTTGTCCGAGAGGTCTTTCGCGATCTGGTAGCGCTTCTCCATGTCCTGGACGGCGCGGAGCGCCTCGTCGCGGGCGAGTTCGAGGCGCGAGCGCTCGGCGGCATCGGCCGTCGTTGCGGCGGCGGCTGCGGCGGAGCGGTCGGCGAGGGTGCGCTTCTCGCCGTCAAGCTTGCCTTCGGCGGTCTTCAGCACCTCGAAGGCGAGCACTTCGGCCTGTTTCATCGCGCCCCGGAAGTCGCGATATGCTTCGAGGATCTTGTGCTCGCGCTCGATCTGCACGCGCGTGTCGCGCGCGACGTCGAGGTAGTTCTTGCGGATGTCGTCGAAGCGGTCCGCGATGTCGCCGCGGCGGACCTTGGTCCACATGTTGGCCATCTTCTCGGTGAACGAGATCTTCCCGTCCTCGAGCTGGTCCACCATCGTCTTGGCGTCTTCGCGGATGGAATCGAACGCCGAGGCGATCTTCTCGTAACGCTGGCCGATGGTCATGGCCGCGATCTGCTCGCGCACGACGTCGTTGAAGGTCGACATCTGGCTGAGCGTGCGGGTGATGACCACCACGCGATCCTTGTCGAGATCGGAGATCTGCTCGAGGAGGTGCGTGATCGGCGCCTCCTCGGTCTTCTCGGGCAGGAGGCCCATGCTGCGCAAGGCGCCCATCGCCTTGTCGAGATACTGCATCGGGCTCGGCATGGTGCTCTGGGCCATCTAGGTCCCCCTTGATCGATCGCGGCCCGGCGCCTCGCCGTCCGCGAGGCATAATCTAGTGAGGATCAGGCCCGGCGCAATCAGCCCGCGGAAAGGTTTTCAGCAACCATTACTGGTTCCCTTCCGGTTGTTCGCCGGTTCCGAAGCATGGTAGGGCAATGGCCCGGTCAGAGCCGTGCGCCTCCCCGCGCGGCCGTCCGCGTTTGCGATGGAGGCTCGCTCCCATGTTCCGCACGCTTGCGCTGGCAGCTGCCGCTACCCTGGCCCTCGGCCTCGGACCCGCGGTCGCGCAGGATTACACGCTCGCCCCCATCAACGGCGCCACCAAGCTTGCAGCGGGCTTCGCGCCCGACCCTCTCGTCGTCGACGTCCAGGCCGGCGGCGACGTCGACGCCTATGCGGTGACCGCCTGCACCGGCCTCGTGATGGCGGCTCCCGCCTACCGCCTCTTCTACACCGCGGGCGACGCGCCGCTCACCTTCTCGGTGACGGCCGCCATCGACACGACCCTCGTCATCAGCGACCCGGTGGGCAACTGGGTCTGCAACGACGACTTCGACGGCCTCAACCCGGCGGTGATCTTCGAGACCCCGCTCGGCGGCCAGTACGACATCTGGGTCGGCACCTATTCCAAGAACCCGCCCGTCACCGTTCCGCTCACCATCACCGGCGCAACGTCCGTGGTGGCGCCCGTCGCCGGCACGCTCGACTACAACCTCGAGCCGGTGTTCGGCACGGTCGACATCGACACCGGCTTCACGCCGGACCCGCACGTCACCGACATCACGGTCGGCGGCCCGGTCGACATCGCGGCGACGCCCGACATGGGCGATGCCTGCTGGGGCTTCACGACGGCCGAACCGACGCTCCGCCTCAACTACGTCGCCGGCTCGACCTTCCCGCTCTACATCTATGCCGTCGCCGAATCGTCCGACATCGTCCTTGCCGTCAACAATCCCGACGGCACCTGGTTCTGCGACGACGACAGCGCCGGCAATCTCGATCCGCTCGTCACCTTCGACGCGCCGATCACCGGACAGTACGACATCTGGGTCGGCACCTATGGCGAGGGCAACAC
This sequence comes from Bauldia sp., assembly GCA_020849325.1. Lineage (GTDB taxonomy): Bacteria > Pseudomonadota > Alphaproteobacteria > Rhizobiales > Kaistiaceae > JADLGL01. Next base: position 2,820 of record JADLGL010000044.1, read on the forward strand.
CACCGCCGCGCAGCTCTTCATTTCCGAGGTGAATGCCGGCCCGGCCGGCGGCGACAACCCGACGGGCACCGTCCTCAACTGGGACCTCGAGCCGCTGTTCGGCCAGGACGACCTTCCGGCGGGCTTCGCCCTGCAGCAGGTCGACATCGCGGCCGGCGGCACGATCTCCCCGACCGAGCTCGGCGATGCCTGCGCGGGCTACGTCACCGAGGCGCCGACCTACCGCATCTACTACGAGGGCACCGCGCCGCTGACCTTCACGGTCGAGGCGAACGGCGCCGACACGACGCTCGTCGTCGCCGATCCCGACGGATTCTGGCTCTGCAATGACGATGGCGAAGCCACGATCGACCCGACCGTGGTCATGGAGCCGGGCTACACCGGCCAGTACGACATCTGGGTCGGCACCTTCGCCGCCGACGGCACCACGGCGCCCGCGACGCTCACGATCACCGAAGGCGAAGTGGTTCCCGCCCTCAACTGGGATCTCGATCCGACCTTCGGCGCGACCGACATGGGTGCCGGCGGCGCGCCGAGCCCGGTCGTCGTCGCGGTCGAGGCCGGCGGCACGATCGATGTCCCGGCGGCGCTGCCGGGCGAGGCCTGCACCGGCTACACCACCACGCAGTCGACCCACCGGATCAACTACGTATCGAGCGGCCGCTCCCTCACCTTCGCGGTCACGGCCGACGCCGACACGACGCTGATCATCGCCGATCCCGCGGGCGCGTGGTTCTGCAACGACGATTTCGACGGCCTCAACCCCGGCATCGTCTTCGACGCTCCGGCGGACGGCCCGTACGACGTCTGGGTCGCCATGTACGATTCGACCGGCCAGCTCGTGCCGGCGACGCTGACGATCACCGAAGGCGACACCGTCACGCCGCCGCCGGAAGTCACCCTCCTCGACGGCACGCTGGCGCCGATCGGGGGCATGACCGACCTCACCGCCGGCTTCGCGCCCGATCCGTTCGTCGCGGAAGTGGCGGCCGGCGGCGAGATCGAGGCATACGCAGCCGTGACCGGCACCTACTGCTTCGGCTTCGTCACCGAGGCGCCGACCTATCTCCTCAACTACACCGCCGGCGCCTTCCCGCTGACGGTGCGGGCGACGTCGGAGCGTGACACGACGCTGGTGATCCAGGGGCCCGACGGCACGTTCACCTGCGACGACGACACCAACGAGCTCAACCCCGAGGTGAGCTTCCCGGTCCCCGCGACCGGCGCCTACGCCATCTGGGTGGGCACCTATGCCGGCGACGGCACGCAGGCGCCGGCGACGCTCGAGATCACCGAGCTCGGCGCGACCGGCGACGAGGTGACGCTGCTCGACTGGGCGCTCGATCCGGTCTCCGGGACCGGCACGCTGGCGGCAGGCTTCACGCCCGATCCCTTTGCCGTCGAGGTCGCCGCCGGCGGCGACGTCCTCGCGATGACCGGCACCGGCGACGACAATTGCTGGGGCTATGTGACGGTCGGGCCGACCTACCGGCTCAACTACTCGGGCGGCGGGCCACTCGGCTTCCTCGCGCAGTCGGAGACCGACACGGTCCTCGTCATCAGCGATCCCGATGGCAACTGGGTCTGTGCCGACGATGAGGGCGGCGACTACAATCCCGCGGTCTTCTTCGAGGACGCGCCGGCCGGCCAGTACGACATCTGGGTCGGCACCTTCAGCCAGAACACCGTGCCGGCGACGCTGACCATCACCGCGACCAGCCCCGTCGCCGCCCTCGAGCCGATCCCGAGCGTCCCGCCGCCGGCGAGCGTGCCGCCGATCCCCACCGTCCCGCCGGCGCCCGACGTCGCGATCGCGATCGATCCGACCGGGGTCCCCGCCTTCGGCGAGACGACGCTCAACGCCGGCTTCAGCCCCGATCCGGTGACGGTCGACGTCACCGGCGGCGGCCCGATCGAGGTGGCTCTCGCGATCCAGGGCGGCGGCTGCGTCGGCTGGGTGCCGTTCGAGCCGACCTACCGGCTCACCTACGCGGCCGCGTCGTGGCCGCTGATCCTGTCGGCGGTCTCGGAGGCGGACCTCACGCTCGTCGTCCGCACCCCCGACGGCCAGTTCCTCTGCAATGACGACACCAATGGCGCCAATCCGGCGGTTCGCATCGAGCAGCCGACCGCCGGAGCCTACGAAATTTGGGTGGGCACCTATGCGCCCGGACCCGCCCAGGCCGCGACTCTGTTCATCTCCGAGATAAGTGCCGGGCCGTAAGAAAGCGTCCGACTCGCGGTCCGGAGGGCCGCGGGTCATCCTCAATGCTGAGCAAAGGCCGGCGCCTCCCCCATCGCGCCGGGCCGCATCGCAAAGGAACCATCGATGAAGATGAAGCCAAGAATGGCGCTTGCCGCCATTTCGATGAGCCTGCTCGCCGGGGTACCGGCATTCGCCCAGGACTACACGCTTCCCGCCACCTACGGCGAGATCACGCTCAACGCCTCGTTCTCGCCCGACCCCTACACCGTGGATGTGGTGGCCGGCGGCACGATCGACGCGTCGACGCTCGGCGCGCAATGCCGCGGCTACATCGCCAACGCGCCGGACTTCCAGCTCACCTACACCGCCGGCAGCTGGCCGCTCTATTTCTCCGTCCTCTCCGAGGCCGACACGACCCTCGTCATCAACGGCCCCGACGGCGCCTGGCACTGCAACGACGACTACGACGGCCTCAACCCCGCGGTGATCTTCGACGGCGTCGCACCCGGCGGCACCTATGACATCTGGATCGGCACCTACGGCCAGAACACCGCCTCGGCGACGCTCTACATCTCCGAGCTGTCGACCGCAGCCGGGGGTGGCGGCGGGGGTGGCGGGGGTGGCGGCGGCAACGCCGGCGGCCCGGACTACACGCTCCCGGCGACCTATGGCGAGGTCAACATCACGGCCGGCTTCACGCCCGATCCGATGACCGTTCCGATGACCGCCGGTGGCGGGATCGACGCCAACACGGTCGATCCCGCGTGCCGCGGCTACATTGCGACCGCGCCGGACTACCAGATCAGCTACACCTCGGGCAGCTACCCGCTGATCATTTCGGTCCTGTCCGCCGCCGACACGACCCTCGTGATCAACGGGCCGGACGGCGCCTGGTACTGCGACGACGATTCGGGCGGCGATTTCAACCCGGTCGTCACCTTCGACACCCCGATGTCGGGCACCTACGACATCTGGGTCGGCACCTACAGCAACACGAACGCTCCGGCGACGCTCTACATCTCCGAGCTCGCCGCCGGCCAGAACGGCCCCGGCCCCGGACCGGGCCCGGTCACGACCGGCCCGAACCCGAACCTTCCGGCCAACTACGGCGAGGTCAACCTGACCGCCGGCTTCCCTGCCGTCGTCCGCGAGATCTCCGCCGGCGGCGCGGTGTCGGCCTTCGACATCCCGGGCGGCAATTGCCGCGGCTACATCTACGAGGCTCCGGACCTCGCCGTGAACTTCACCAACATCGCCGGTCTCCTGCCGCTCACCTTCGCGGTGACCTCGCAGGTCGACACGACGCTGGTGATCATGGACCCGGCCGGCAACTTCCTGTGCGAGGACGACGTCGACGGGATCAACCCGGTGGTCAACGTCGCCGCGCCGCAGGCGGGCCGCTACCTCGTGTGGGTCGGCACCTACAGCCAGAACCCGACCTACCCGTCCGCGACGATCACGATCTCGACCGTCGCCGGCGGCAAGACCTAGCCCTTTTGGCTCCGCGCTGATGCGAGGGCCCGGCAGCAATGCCGGGCCCTTCTGCTTTTTGGCCTGGCCGTAGCGTCTCCGGATTCCCGCTGGAGCATGATCCGAAGAAGTGGCTGCCGGTTCTTCGAAAAAGATCATGCTCCATCAAGGAAATAGGCGACGAGCGTGATCCGACTTCAACGGATCACGCTCTGGAAAGGGGCCGTTGGGCTACGCCGCGCCGCGCTTCGCCTTCGCGTCCGCGGGCGCCGCGAGGACGTCGGTGAGACGCCGGACGATCGTCGCCTCGCGCGCCGGGTTGTTCACCTTGTGACCGATGAGGTCGGTCACGTAGAACACGTCCACCGCGCGCTCGCCGAAGGTGGCGACGTGGGCCGAGCCGATGTTGAGGTTGAGGTCCGACAGGGCCCGCGTCAGTTCGTAGAGAAGGCCCGGCCGGTCGAGGCCGCTCACTTCCACGGCGGAGTACTTGTTCGACCAGGAATGGTCGATGACGACGCTCGGCGGTACCGAGAACGGCTTGTACCGGGATTTTGGCTGGCTCCGGCTCTTCACCGATTCCGGCAGCCTGATGCGTCCTTCGAGGGCCTCCTCGATCACCGTCTTGATGCGGAGCGCCCGCCGCGTCTCGTCCTCGTCGGAGGGGAATTCGCGGTTCACGAACACCGTGTCGACGGCCAGCCCATCGGTGGTGGTGAAGATCTGCGCGTCGACGATGTTGCCGCCCGCCACCGCGCATGCGCCGGCGATGATCGACAGGAGCCGCGGATGGTCGGCGGCGATGATGGTGATCTCCGTCACCGCCTCGAACGGCAGGAGGCGGATGTCCGTCGCGAGCCGGCGGTCGACGCGGTCGACTTCGCGAAGGAGCGCCGCGTGGGCGACCTTGTGCGGCATGTCCACGCGCAGGAGATACGCCGGGTAAAGCCGGTCGACATGGCGCTGCCGCTCCGCCTCGGGCCAGTCGGCGAGCGCCGCCTTGAGCTCCTCGCGCGCCGCGGCGACGCGGCGGTCGCGGCTGACCTGGCTGTGGCCGCCGGTGAGGAGCGGCTCGGTCTCCCAGTAGAGCGTCCGGAGGAGCTGGCCCTTCCAGCCGTTCCAGACGCCGGGCCCGACGGCGCGGATGTCGACGACGGTGAGGACGAGAAGGAGCTTCAGCCGCTCGATGCTCTGCACCTTCTCGGCGAAATCGAGGATCGTCTTGTGGTCCTGGAGGTCGCGCTGCTGGGCGACCGTGCTCATCGTCAGATGCTGCTCGATCAGCCAGGCGACCGTCTCCGTCTGCGAAGCGTCGAGGCCGAGCCGCGGGCAGAGCCGGCGCGCGACGCGGGCGCCGGCGATCGAATGATCCTCGATCCGGCCCTTGGCGATGTCGTGGAGGAAGACGGCGACGTAGAGGACCGCCCGGTCCTTGATCGACGGGAGGATCTCCGCGACCAGCGGATGCTCCTCCTTGAGTTCGCCGTGCTCGAGCGCCGACAGGACCCCGACGGCGCGGAGGAGATGCTCGTCCACCGTGTAGTGGTGGTACATCGAGAACTGCATCATCGCGACGATGCGGCCGAAATCCGGGATGAACCGGCCGAGGACGCCGGTCTCGTTCATCAGCCGCAGCGTCGGCTCCGGCGAGCGCCGCGCGACGAGGACGTCGAGGAAAAGCCGGTTCGCCTCGGGGTCGTTGCGGAGCTTCGCGTCGATCAGCCGGAGCTGGCGGGTGATGAGCTGCGTCGCGTCGGGGTGGATGGCGAGGGCGAGGCGCTCCGACAGGCTGAAGATGCGGATGAGATTGGTCGGGTCGCGGGCAAAAACCCTGTCGTCGGCGACGTTGATGCGGCCGCGGTCGACGATGAAGCCCGGTGCCGCCGCGATCGGCTCAGCCTTCTTCTTCCGCGCGAGGAAGCGGCCCGCGCCCGGCGCCGGCTTGACGGCGTGTTCCTCGAGCGCGGCCGAGAAGATGCGCGTGAGGTCGCCGACGTCTTTCGCGATCAGGAAATAATGCTTCATGAACCGCTCGGCCGGCGAAAGCCCCGGCCGGTCGGTGTAGCCGAGCCGCTCCGCCATGCCCTGCTGGTGGTCGAACGACAGCCGCTCCTCTGCCCGCCCGGTCATGAAATGGAGATTGCAGCGGACGGCCCAGAGGAAATCCTCGGCCTTGAGGAAGCGCCGGAGCTCGGCCGGCGAGAACACGCCGGCCTTGACCAGCTCCTCCGGCGAATCGGTGCGGTAGACGTATTTGGCGATCCAGAAGAGCGTGTTGAGGTCGCGCTGCCCGCCCTTCCCCTCCTTGACGTTCGGCTCGACGAGGTAGCGCGACGCGCCCTGCTTCTGGTGCCGTTCGTCCCGCTCGGCGAGCTTGGCGGCGACGAAATCGGCCGCGGTGCCGGCGACGATCTCCTTGCCGAACCGCGCTTTCAGATCGCGGAACAGTTTCTTGTCGCCGCAGATGAGCCGCGCTTCGAGGATGGCCGTCCGCGTGGTGATGTCGGTCCGCGCCTCGCTGATGCATTCGCTCACCGAACGCGTCGCGTGACCAACCTTGAAGCCCATGTCCCACAGGACGTAGAGGACGAACTCCACCACCTTCTTCGCCCGCGCCGTCTGGCGTGACGGAAGGACGAAGAGGAGGTCGATGTCGGAGCCCGGCGCGAGCGTGCTGCGGCCATAGCCGCCGACGGCGACGACCGCCATCGCCTCGTCCTCTCCGCCCGGAACGCCGTGGCGCCCGGCATAGTCGTAGAGTGCGGTGATGATCCCGTCCTCGAGATCGGAGAGGAACCGGGCGCACCGGGTGCCCTTGCCGTTGGCAAGGAGACGCTTCTCCGCCTCGGCGCGGCCTTCGTTCGACAGCGTCCGGAGGCGGGCGAGAAGCGCGGTGCGGGCCGGCGCGGCATCCGCCGCGGCGGCAATGGCATCGAGCTCGGCGCGGACCGCCGCGAGGTCGAGCGGCGCGTCCGGCTCGCGGACGACAGGGTTCATCGGGGAAGGAAGCCCATGAGGTTGGCGGGAAATCTAGCCCGCTTCCGGTTGGCGCGCCATTGCCGCCGGCCCGCGCGGCGATTGCCATCCGCTCCAAACCGGCGCATGTCGGACGAAACCGGGGCGGCATCGCCCCTCTGCCCGCGCCGGACCCGCCATGGCCCCAGAAACCGCGCCCGCCACGACCTCTCCCGCGGAGAAGACGGTCCCCGCCGACGGCAGGATGGGGATGAAGCCGAAATGGTGGTCGTTCCGGATCTGGACCGGGATGCCGGCCGGCACCTGGTGGCGCATGGTCGCCCGCCACGGATTCCGCATCTCGCCCTCGCGCCTCGGCCAGGCGGCGACGATGCTGTCGATCGGCCCGGCGTGCTCCGTCGTCGCCGGCATGCAGCGCCGAAAACTCGCCGCGGCGATCGCAGCCGAGACGCCGCCGCCGATCGTCTTCATCCTCGGCCACTGGCGCTCCGGCACCACCTTCCTCCACGAGCTCCTGGGGACGGACCAGAAGTTCATCGCGCCGACGTCGCTCGAATGCTTTGCGACCGAGCACTACCTCCGCTGGGGCGACTTCCTGTCGAGCCTGAAATGGGCCATCCCGGCGCGGCGGCCGATGGACGACATGGCGATGGGCTGGCACCGCCCGCAGGAGGACGAGTTCGCCCTCTTCGCAATGGGCGTTCCCTCGCCCTACGACGTGATGGCCTTCCCGAACGACCGGCCGCCGATCGTGCCCCACCTCCAGGTCGGCGACATGAAGCCGGCCGAGCAGGCGGCGTGGCGGGAGGCGCTCCGCACGGTGGTGAAGCGGGTTTCCTTCGGCCGACGCCGGGCTCTGAAGCCGGGCGAGACGATGCCGGCCTACGTCCTCCTGAAGTCCCCCACCCACACGGCCCGCATCGGCGTTCTGGCGGAAATGTTCCCGGACGCGAAATTCGTCCACATCGCCCGCGACCCCACCGAGGTCTACTCCTCGACCGACCGCCTGTGGCGCGCCACGTTCGACAGCCAGGGCCTCCAGAAGCCGGACGCCGGCGCCGACCTGTCGTCGTTCATCCTCGACACGCTCCCCAACATGTACCGGGACTTCGACCGCGACGTCGCAAGGCTCGCGCCCGGCCGCTGGACCGAGCTCCGCTATGAGGACCTCGTCGCCGATCCGGCGGGGAAGGTCGCCGCCGTCGCCGACGCCCTCGGCCTCGGTGCCGTCGACCAGGGGGCAATCGCGGCCCATCTCGCCGGCGTCCGGGGCCACCGCCGCAACCGTCACGCCATGGACCCGGCGCTCGCGGCGCGGATACGCACCGCGTGGGCGTGGTATTTCGACCGGTTCGGCTACGAAAAGGGTGAACCGGGGCAGTAGCCCGGCCCGGCGTCCGGGCCTGGAACGACGACCCGCTCCGGGCTCGTCCCCGCGACGATCGGCTGCGGCGCACTCCTTGTGGCGGCCCGGCGACTTCCCATATTCCGCCTGATCAGGGTGTCCGGATGCCGCGTACGGGTCCGGGCCTTCGCAAGGTCGCTTTCAGAAGGGCTTTGTCACAGGATGAGCGCGTTCCAACACTCATTCCTCCTCGGCTTCGACGAGATCGAGCGAGCGCTGGGCCGGGCCGCCCGAAGGGGCGGGGACGGCTACCCTCCGTACAATGTCGAGCGCTTCGAAAGGACCGAAGAGCGCGGCGAGGTGCTTCGGATCACGCTGGCCGTCGCCGGCTTCCGGAGTGAGGATCTCGACGTGTCGGTCGCGGATAACCAGCTTGTGATCCGCGGACGGCAGCCGGACGAGCCGGAGCGTTCGTACCTCTACAGAGGTATTGCCGCCCGGCGCTTCCAGCGGAGTTTCGTCCTCGCCGACGGCATCGAAGTCCTCGGTGCCGATCTTTCGAACGGGCTTCTGTCGATCGACCTGGCCCGCCCCTTGAAAGAGAGGTCCGCACGGAGCGTCACCATCAACGGGCCGCGTGTTGGCCCGTAGTACCAGGAGGTACCAATCATGGAACGTCACAACGTCATGCCGAACGAGGCCTTTGCGGATCTCGGCGGCGGCAAGATCGCTTACGTCAAGGCGATGACCTCCGAGGATTTCCGCGCGGCTTTCCCGAATGTGGGGCCGCTCGCTCCCGGACTCTCGCTCTGGGCGCTCCTGAACGCGGACGGCAGCCCGATCATGGTCGCCGACAGCCGCGAGGCCGCGATCCAGAATGCCTGGGAGAACGATCTCTCGACGGTGAGCCTGCACTGAGGACGAAACCATCTTTCAGCGCCGCCTCCGGGCGGCGCTGGCGCGTTCAGCCCCCAAGACCGCGCCGGAGCGCGGCGCCGAGGTCGAACAGACGGCGGCGCAATTCCTCGGCGAACGTCGCGGGCTCCGGCGTCACGCCCGTTCCGCGCAGCTCCGCTCCCGCCGCGACACCCGAGGCGGCCGGCGGTGGCAGAAGCGCGGCCACGGCCACTTCGAGCGCGGCGATCCGGTCGCCCAGCACGCCAAGGGCCGGTTCGACGTCCAGATCCGTTACCGCCTGCCGGACGTCCGCGACGTCGGCCGCAAGGGTTGCGATCGCCTCCTGAACGGGCGCCATCGTGTCGGCGGACGGCGATATCGTAGCCACCGCCGCCTCGATCGCCGCGAGCCGGGCCCTGACTTCAGGGGCGGTTTCGGCGGCCATGCCGCCGAGGCGGGCGACTTCGCCGGCGAGGGCGGCAAGCTCGGCACGGAGCGTATCCGCCACCGCAGCGAGTTCGGGCGAAGGGATGCCCGCCGATGCCGCCGCCAGCGCCTCCTGCTGCGACGCGATCTCGCCGATGCGCTCGTCGAGCGCGGCGAGCGCGGCGGGAAGGCCCGCCAGCGCGGTCAGCTGCGCCGAGAGGCCCGCGACGTCCGCCCGCAGCGTGTCGAGGAGAGGCTCCGGCGCCGCCGCCTGCTGGCGAAGCGCGGAAACGGCGACGGTCAGCGCCTCGAGGCGGGTTTCGACGGCGGCGAGGCGGCGGGTCTCGCCGGGGTCGGGCGCGCGCGGCGGCGTGATCGCGGCGACCGCGGCTGCGACGGCGTCGATTTCTCCGCCGAGCGCTGCGATCGCGGCGACGAGCGCCGGATCGGGCGGGGCGGCGCCGAGCGCGGCAATGGCATCCTCGAGGGCGGCCAGCCTCGTGCCGATCATGACGAGCGCCTCGGCGGTCGCCGGATCGGCGAGCGGCGCCGCAGGAACCGCGTTCGTTGCCAGCGCGGCCTGCGCGGCCACGAGTTCCGCCACGCGGTCGGAGAGCGCTCCAATCTCGGCGCGGAGCGGTGCGAGGGCAGCGTCCGTCAGGACGGGCGCCGGCGCCGGGACCGGCAGCGCGGCAAGCGCCTCGATGCGGTCCGCGAGCGCCGCCATTTCGGCCTGCAGCGGCTGGAGAAGTGCGGCGATCGCGGCGGTGTCCGGGGCCAGCGCGCCAAGGAGCGCGTCGAGCCGGGCTTCGAGGCCGGCGATCGTTTCGACGAGGGGCTGGAGGTCGACGGGCGCCGGCGCGGCAACCGCCGCCGCGAGTTCATCGAGACGCGCCGCCATGGCGACGATCTCGGCCATCAGGTCGGCGGCAGCCGGTCCCGGAGGGGTCGCGAGGGCAGCGTCGACGCGGGCCGCGAGGGCGGCGATCGCCTCGCCGAGCACAGGATCCGCCGCCGGCAGCGGCGCGGCCGTTGCCGCGCGAAGGTCGCCGAGTTCGGCTTCGATCGCCCCGAGGCGCTCGCCGATCGCTGCGATCGCGGCAGCGAGGTTGGCCGCGTCCGCCGTCTCGCAGGTCCAGCGGCCTCCGACGAGCCGGCAAAAGGAGACCGCGCCGGTGACGGTGTCGAGCCGGAGAAAGCCGTCGCCGTCCGGCGCCAGCTGGTACCGGCCGGCGGCGTCCTGCGCGGCGCTGCCGCCGGCAAGGACCGCCGCGACGAGCAGGACAGCAATGGCACCGCCGACAGGGCGCCGCATCGCGCTTCCCCAACACACTCGCCGCGGGCGGACACTAGCATGAAGGAAACCGGCCACCAGCGTGATCCGGCCGGGCCGGTCACGTTCCGGCTGCCTGCCGCGCGCCGCGGCAACGCCGTCCCTGCCGCGCCGCTAGAGCGCGATCCGTTGAAGTCACGCCCGTCGCTTCATTCCTTGATGGAGCATGATCTTCTTCGAAGGAACCGGTGGCCACTTCTTCGGATCATGCTCTATAGGGTGAACCCCTCCCGGAGGCGGAATGACGACGGTCTACAAGATCTGTTCGCGATCGGAATGGTCGATCGCGGAACGGACGGGATGGTTCGATGGCTCCGACGTCGATCGCCGCGACGGGTTCATCCACCTTTCGGATGCCACGCAGGTGCGCGAAACCGGGCGCCGCCATTTTGCCGGGCGGGACGATCTCGTCCTCGTCGCCTTCGACGCCGACGCGCTCGGCGACACGCTCCGCTGGGAGACGTCGCGCGGCGGGGCGCTGTTTCCGCATGTCTACGGCAGGCTGCCGGCCGCGGACGCGGAGGCGGTGATCCCGCTCACGCGCGACCGGACGGGCGCCCTCGTCTTCCCGGGTGGGCTGTAGATGGCCGGCTTCGTCGAACGCCTCGGGCTCAACGTCCTCTTCCGCTTCGACCCCGAGACGGCGCACCGCATGGCGATCCGCGGCCTGTCGCTGAACGTCCACGGCAAGGCGCCGCCGCCGCCCGCCAACCTCCGGACGCGCGTTCTCGGCCTCGACTTCCCGACCCCGATCGGCCTTGCCGCCGGCTTCGACAAGAACGCCGAGGCCGTCGACGGCCTTCTCCGCCTCGGCTTCGGCTTCATCGAGGTCGGCACCGTGACGCCGCTGCCCCAGCCGGGCAACGCGAAGCCGCGGATGTTCCGGCTCGAGGCGGACGAAGCGATCATCAACCGGCTCGGCTTCAACAATGACGGCATGGACGCCATCGCCGCGCGCCTCGCCGCGCGGCGTCCGGGGGGGATCGTCGGCGTCAATCTCGGCGCCAACAAAGCCTCGACCGACCGCATCGCCGACTACGTCGCGGGCGTCTACCGCTTCGCCCGCCTCGCGTCCTATCTCGTGGTCAACGTCTCCTCGCCCAACACGCCGGGCCTTCGGAGCCTCCAGGACGCCGACCCGTTCGAGACGCTGCTCCTCCGCGTCGTCGCGGCGCGGGACGAGGCCGCCAATGGCGGCGTGACGACGCCGATCCTCGTCAAGATCGCGCCCGACCTCGACGACGGCGCCCTCGCCGCGATCGCACGCATCGCGGTGGCCTCGGGGATCGACGGCATCATCCTCGGCAACACGACACTGTCCCGTACGGGCCTCACGGACCGGAGCCATGCCGGCGAATCCGGCGGCCTGTCCGGCCGGCCGCTGTTCCAGCGCGCCACGATCATGCTCGCGCGGCTCCGGGCCCTCGTCGGGCCGGGGATGCCGCTGATCGGGGTCGGCGGTGTCGATACGGCGGAAGCCGCGCTCGCCAAGCTGCTGGCCGGCGCGGACCTCGTGCAAATCTACACCGGCATGATCTATCGCGGCCACAACATCGCCGCCCGCATCAATGCGCGGCTGTCGGAGCTTCTGGCGGAGCGCGATTTCGCGTCGCCCGAGGATGCGGTGGGGCGGGAAACCGATCGCTGGGCCGCGATGGCGCTGCCGGATTAGACCGGCAACTACTGGACCGGATGCCCGTCCCTCACGCCGCGGCCGGGGCTGAGGCGCCGTAGCCCGCCCACAGGCCGCCGCTGCCGATCTTCGCCATGAAGGCCGCGTGCGCCGCGCGCTCGGCGTCGCTCACGGCAAGACCCCGCGGCACGGGCCGGGTACGCGAGGAGCGCATCGCGACGAGGCTGAGGGGCTGGTCGCGGCGGTCGAAATCGCCGAGGAGGAGGCTCGCCTGGCGGCCGCCGAGAAGCTCGATGTAGACCTCGCCGAGGAGGCCGGCGTCGAGGAGCGCGCCGTGCAGCGTCCGCTTGCTGCGGTCGATGCCGTAGCGGCCGCAGAGCGCGTCGAGCGAGTTCGGCCCGGCGGGGTGGCGGCGGCGGGCGAGGGCGAGCGAATCGACGATGCGCGCCGGCGACAGCGCCGTCCGGCCGATGCGGCCGAGCTCGGCATTGATGAAGCCGAAATCGAAATCGGCGTTGTGGGCGACGAGCGGATCGTCGCCGATGAAGTCGAGGAACTCGTCGACCGCGGCGGCGAACAGGGGCTTGTCGGCGAGGAACTGCTCCGAGATGCCGTGGACCAGGAACGAATCGTTCGAAATCTGCCGCTGCGGGTTGAGGTAGACCTGATAGATGCGGCCGCTCGGGATGTGGTTGATCAGCTCGACGCAGCCGATCTCGATGATGCGGTCCGCGGCCATGTCGAGGCCGGTGGTCTCGGTGTCGAAGGCGATCTCACGCATCGGGCGTTCCGGGTCCGGCGCTGACGAGCGCTGCAATGATATTGCCCACCGCGGCGCGGGCTGCATCGAGGCCCTGGCCGGTATCCACGACAAAGTCGGCACGCTGCCGCTTCTCCTCGTCGGACAGCTGGCGGGCAGCGAGGAGATGGTAGACTTCGGGCGTCATGCGGCCGCGGGCAAGGGCGCGCGCCCGGCGTATCTCCGCCGGAGCGGTCGCTACCACGATACGGTCGAACCGGCGCGCGGCGCCGGTTTCGAAGAGGAGCGGAATCTCCACGACCGCGATCTCGCAGCCCGCGGCAGCGGCGGCGGCGCGAAAGCCATCCTCGGCCTCGCGTACCAGCGGATGGACGATCGCTTCGAGAACGCGGACCGCGTCCGGATCGGCGGCAATGCGTTTCGCAAGGCTCGGCCGATCGACGACGCCCTCCTTCACCACGCCGGGGAAAGCCGCCTCGACGAGGGGCGCCGCTCTGCCGGAATAGAGGGCGTGCACGGCCTCGTCGGCGCTGAAGACCGGAATGCCCTCGTCGGCGAACATGGCGGCGGTCGTCGACTTGCCGCTGGCGATCGTCCCCGTCAGGCCGACGACGATCACGCCGGCTTGCCGATGTCGGCGACGATGAGGTCGCGGAGCGCCGGCGTCACTTCGGGGCGGCGGCCGAACCAGCGCTCGAAACCGGGCACCGCCTGGTGGAGCAGCATGCCGAGCCCGTCGACCGCGACGAGCTTCCGCCTCCGCGCCGCCGCGAGGAGGCCGGTTTCCAGCGGGACGTAGACGAGGTCGTTGACGACCGCGCTTTCGGGGAGCGGGGCGAGGTCGATGGTCATGTCCGGGTGTCCGGTCATGCCGAGGGTCGTCGTGTTGACGAGGAGGCCGGCCTTCTCGAGCCGTTTCGGCAGCGTGCTCCATTCGGCGGCCTCGACCGGCTTGCCGAAATGCTTCGCGAGCGCCTCGGCGCGGTCGAGCGTCCGGTTGACCACGACGATCCGACCGATCTGGCGGCTCTCGAGCGCCCAGACGACCGCCCGCGCCGCGCCGCCGGCGCCGAGGACGACGGCGGTGTCGGTCCGGTCCCAGCCCGGCGCCTTCTCGTCGAGATTGGCGAGGAAGCCGGCGGCGTCGGTGTTGCCGCCGACGAGGCGGTCGCCGTCGAGCCAGAGCGTGTTCACGGCACCGAGCGCCGCGGCGACGTCGTCGGCCGTCCGCACCGCCCGGAAGGCCGCCTCCTTGTGCGGCACGGTGACGTTGCCGCCGACATAGCCGAGCGCCGCGAAACCGTTGAGGACCACGTCGATCCGTTCCGGCTCCACCGGCAACGGGACGTAGTCGCCGGGAATGCCCAGCGTCGCCAGCCAATGGCGGTGGATCATCGGCGAGCGCGAATGGCGGACCGGCCAGCCGAGGATGACGGCGGTGGGATCGGTCACCATGGAATGGCCCCGAGGCGGCGGAGGGCCGCAAGGAGCGGCAGGAGCGGGAGACCGAGGATGGTGAAATAGTCGCCCTCGATGCGCTCGAAGAGGCGCACGCCGACACTCTCGAGCTGGTAGGCGCCGACGGTCGTCGTCACGGCAGCGCCGGCGGCGTCGAGATAGAGGTCGATCTCGATCGCGGTGAGGGGGCGCACGGCGAGGCGCGCGCTCCGGACCGCGCGGGCCCTGAGCACTCCGTCGGCGAAGACCGCGAACGCGGAATGGAGCCGGTGGCTCCGTCCGGCGAGGCGGGCCAGCTGATCGCGGGCGACCGCCACCGATTCCGGCTTCGACCAGACCTCGCCCTCGAAATCGAGCACCTGATCGGCCCCGATGACGATCGCGCCGGGCACATCGGGACCGATCGATCGGGCCTTCGCCTCGGCGAGGGCCGAGGCCGTGGCGCGGGGCATCAGCTGGCGTGGCGCGAGCGATGCTTCGAGCGCCCGCTCGTCGACCGCATGCTGGCGGAGCTCGACGTCGAGCCCGGCGTCCACAAGGAGCTTTCGCCGCACCGCGCTCGCCGAAGCGAGCACGATCCGGCGCGAGGAGCGCGAGTCGGCGAGTTCGCGTCGACTTGTGTCGGGCAAGGCAAGACCGCGTTCGTTGTGTGCGCACGATTCTTCGGCGCCTGGGTACTCGCCGGGAGAACCGGCCCTCCCAAGCGTGAGGCCGGCTTCTTCGTCCCCGATGACCGGTTTCCGGTCAACGCCTTTCCCGGCGGGGCAGCGTTGCGCCCGCCGGTTCCGGAAACAGGCATGCATCTCCGTCCACTGGCTTTCGACAGGCCGGGCCCGGACCGGGGGCGATCGCCGTTGCCGCAACGCATTGATGGACAGTCCTCTTCTCGCCTTGTCCCCGATTCTCCCGATATTCATGACGACGGCACTCGACGCCATCCCGGCGGGCACGCGACGGCGCGAGATGGGGACGCATTGTGGATGGCGCTGTTTCTCACTAATCCAGCCCCCAACTTCAAAAGCAGAAGAAAGATTCAAGGTTTGAGTTCGAAGCGGGAGAACGCCGGCGGCGCCAAAACGCTGTTCGAAGCGGCTTTGAGCGGAGAGGCCACGCTCGTGCCGCCGATCTGGCTGATGCGTCAGGCAGGGCGGTATCTGCCGGAGTATCGCGAGGTGCGGGCGAAGGCGGGATCCTTCCTGAACCTTTGCTACACGCCCGAGCTTGCGGCCGAGGTGACCCTCCAGCCGATCCGCCGGTTCGGCTTCGATGCGGCGATCCTTTTCTCCGACATCCTCGTCGTCCCGGATGCGCTCGGCCGGTCGGTGCGCTTCGTCGAGGGCGAGGGTCCGCAACTCGATCCGATCGATGCGGCCGGCATTGCCGCGCTCAACGGCGACGGCGTGGTCGAGCGGCTCGAACCGGTGCTCGAGACCGTCCGGCGCGTTCGGGCCGGTCTCGCCGCGGACAAGGCGCTCATCGGTTTCTGCGGCGCGCCGTGGACGGTTGCGACCTACATGATCGCCGGCCACGGCACGTCGGACCAGGCGCCGGCACGGCTCCTCGGGGCGCGCGATCCGGAGCTGCTCGACCACCTCACGGCGATCCTCGCCGAGGTCTCGGCTCGGTATCTCGTGGCGCAGCTCCGGAACGGCGCCGCAGCGGTGCAGATCTTCGACAGCTGGGCTGGCGTTCTCGGCGAGAAGGAGTTCGAGCGCTGGTGCATCGCGCCGATCGCGGCGATGGTTCAGTTCGTGCGGGCGGAGGTGCCCGGCGCAAAGATCATCGGCTTCCCGAAGGGGGCGGGGGCGCGGGCGGCGGATTTCGTGGCGCGGACCGGCGTCGATGCCGTCGGCATCGACTGGACGGTGCCGCTCCGGGCGGCGGGCGATCTCAAGCGCCACGCCGTCGTTCAGGGCAATCTCGACCCGATGGTGCTCGTCGCCGGCGGCGCGGCGCTCGACAGGGCGATCGACCGGATCATGGATCGGCTCGCCGGCGACCGCTTCATATTCAACCTCGGCCACGGCATCGTGCCGCAGACACCGATCGCCCATGTCGAGCGGCTCGTCGAGCGTGTGCGGCAGCATGGAGGCGGCGCGTGAGCGTCTACACCTGGCAGCAGATCCTGGTTTCGGTCCACGTGGTGTTCATGGTCGCGTGGATGGCCGGGATCTTCTATCTGCCGCGCCTGTTCGTGTACCACGCGAGCGCCGAGCCGGGTTCGGACAAGTCCGAGACGTTCAAGGTGATGGAGCGAAAGCTTCTCCGCGGGATCATGAACCCGTCGATGGTTCTGACCCTCGTGACCGGGATCGCCCTCGCCTTCTGGATGCGGATGTACGACGATCCGTGGCTGATGGCGAAGGCGGCCCTTGTGCTGGCGCTCATCGGTATCCATTTCTGGCTCGTCGCACGGCAGCGCGATTTTGCGGCCGACGCCAATACGCGATCGTCGCGGACCTACCGGATCGTGAACGAGGTTCCGGTCCTTCTCCTCCTCGGCATCGTGGTCCTCGTGATCGTCAAGCCGTTCTGACGCCCCTCAGCGGCGTCGGTTTGATCTTGTGAGCCGTCCGGCGACGCACTAAGGTGCGGCTCTCTTCTTCGAGCAGACAGGCACCGGCGGCTCCGCCGTCCGAGTCGCCGCCCCGGGTCCCGCCCGGATGACGTTCTGCACTCCCCCCTTCGCATCCCCACGGGCCGAGCTGGCCCGTAGAAAGACTGTCCATGCCTGAAATCAAACTTCAGGACCTCAAGCGCAAATCGCCGACGGAGCTCCAGGCCTTCGCCGAGGAGCACGAGGTCGAGAACGCCTCGACGCTCCGGAAACAGGAGCTGATGTTCGCCATCCTGAAACAGCTGGCGGCCAAAGAGATCAACATCATCGGCGAAGGCGTCGTCGAGGTCCTGCCGGACAATTTCGGCTTCCTCCGTTCGCCCGACGCCAATTACCTCGCCGGTCCCGACGACATCTACATCTCGCCGTCGCAGATCCGCCGCTTCTCGCTGAAGACCGGCGACACGGTGGAAGGCGAGATCCGCGGGCCGAAGGAGGGCGAGCGCTATTTCGCCCTCGTGAAGGTCAACACGATCAACTTCCAGACGCCGGAGGAGGCCCGCCACAAGGTCCACTTCGACAACCTGACGCCGCTCTATCCCGACGAGCGGCTGAAGATGGAGACCGGCGATCCGACCCGGAAGGACCTGTCGGCGCGGGTCATCGACCTCGTCGCGCCGCTCGGGAAAGGCCAGCGCGCCCTCATCACCGCGCCGCCGCGCACCGGCAAGACGGTGTTCCTCCAGAACATCGCCCACTCGATCACGACGAATCACCCCGAGTGCTTCCTCATCGTGCTCCTCATCGACGAGCGCCCCGAGGAAGTGACCGACATGCAGCGCTCGGTGAAGGGCGAGGTGGTGTCCTCGACCTTCGACGAGCCGGCGACGCGCCATGTCGCGGTGGCGGAGATGGTGATCGAAAAGGCGAAGCGGCTCGTCGAGCACGGGCGCGACGTCGTCATCCTCCTCGATTCGATCACGCGCCTCGGCCGCGCCTACAACACGGTGGTGCCGTCGTCGGGCAAGGTGCTCACCGGCGGCGTCGACGCCAACGCGCTGCAGCGCCCGAAGCGTTTCTTCGGCGCGGCGCGCAACATCGAGGAAGGCGGGTCGCTGACGATCATCGCGACCGCGCTCATCGATACCGGCAGCCGCATGGACGAGGTGATCTTCGAGGAGTTCAAGGGCACCGGCAATTCGGAAATCATCCTCGACCGGAAGGTGGCCGACAAGCGGACGTTCCCGGCGATCGACATCACCCGCTCCGGCACCCGCAAGGAAGAGCTGCTGGTTCCGCCGGACATCCTCAAGAAGATGTACGTCCTCCGCCGCATCCTCATGCCGATGGGAACGTCCGACGCGATCGAGTTCCTCCTCGACAAGCTGCGCTCGACGAAGTCCAATGCCGACTTCTTCGACCAGATGAACACCTAGGCCGGTTCGGAATGACGGCCGACGACCTCGCGCTCTGGACGGCGGTCGACGCCTATTTCGACGACGCGCTGATCGGCGGCGATGCTGCCCTTGAGGCCACGATCGCGGCGACCGCCGCGGCGGGGATGCCGATGATCGCGGTCTCGCCCAGCCAGGGGAAGCTGCTCGCCCTCCTCTGTCAGACCGTTTCGGCACGGCGCGTCCTCGAGATCGGCACGCTCGGCGGCTATTCCACCATCTGGATGGCGCGGGCGCTCGCGCCGGGCGGTGAGGTCGTCACCATCGAGGCCGCGCCGACGCACGCGGAAGTCGCGCGCCGCAACATCGCCGCCGCCGGCCTCGCCAACCGCGTCGACATCCGGATCGGCGCGGGCCTCAGCGTGCTGCCGCTCATCGCCAGCGAAGCCGGCGGGCCCTTCGATCTCAGCTTCATCGACGCGGACAAGGCGAACATCCCCGGCTACTTCGACTGGGCGGTGAAACTCTCCCGGCCCGGCAGCCTGATCGTCGTCGACAACGTCACGCGCAAGGGCGCGATCCTGCGGAGCGACAGCGGAATCGCCGACGTCGAAGGGGTGCGGAAATTCCGCGACACGCTCGCCACCGACACCCGTGTGAGCGCGACGGCGATCCAGACCGTCGGCGTCAAGGGCTATGACGGCTTCATCCTCGCCCGCGTCAACTGACGTCGAGGCCGCCGCCTGGCGAGAAAATCGCGCCAGAGGGGCTCCAATGCTGACCTTCGACGTCAAGTTATTCTTGACCCGCTTCCCGCCCGCCGAATAAAGGTGAGGCGTCAGGACAACATTTCTGTCCGGGGGCGGGCCGAGGGTCTCACGGTTAGGCTGGCGCTTCCCGGCGGACCAACACCACGGGAGAGAACAATGAAGAAGATTCTTACCGGCGTCGCCCTTGCGACGCTGCTCGCAGCGACCGCGGCCCACGGCCAGGTCGGCGGCAACCTTGCAGCCGCTCCGGCCGAGAACCTCACGCTCGCTCTCACGGGCGCCGCGCCGGCCCTGTCGGAGACGACGTTCAACCTCACCACCGGCGACTACTACCGGCTGACCATCACCACCGACGGCGGGGCCGAGGTGCTCTTCACCGCGCCGACGTTCTTCCAGAACATCTGGATGAACCAGATCGTCGTCGCCGGCATGGAGATCAAGCTCTGGGGCGGCGCGACGGCCGTCGCGGGCGTCGAGGTCGGCGAGGGCGGCGCGGGTGACGTTGCCATCACCTTCGTGCCGATCCGTCCGGGCGAATACCAGTTCTGGATCGACGAGGAAGCCGGCATCGGCGGCACCTTCATCGTTCAGTAGAGCGTCCTTCGCGGGCGGGCCCCTCGGGACCCGCCCGCTTCGTCAATGCAGCACCGGTTTTCGGGGGTGGCAATGAAGCGGCTTCTCAGCGCGGCGGGGATCGCCGGGGCGGTCATGGTGGCTCCGGGCGCAAGCCTTGCGCAGGGCAATCTCGCTGCGCCGCCCGCCGAAGTGGTCACCCTGACGGTGACCGGTGCGGGCGCCGTGCTCTCGGCGAACACGTTCGAGTTCGTAACGGGGGAGTACTACCGTCTCACGATCTCCAGCGACGGCCTCGCCGAGGTCCAGTTCCAGGCGCAGACTTTCTTCAACAATGTCTGGGTCAACCAGGTCGTCGCCGGCGGCGTCGAAATCCGCATGTGGGGCAACACCTTCAAGGCGATCGAGGTTGGCGAGGGCGGCCCGATGGAAGTGAACGTCTTCTTCGTGCCCGTCCGCCCCGGCGAGCACGC
>JADLGL010000045.1 GCA_020849325.1 Bauldia sp.
CCCATCGCCGCAGCCACCCGCGCCACGAGCGACCCGCGGTGGTGGGCGTGCGTGATGGCGATCGCGAGGGCGTCGGCCGCGTCGTGGCTGTCGAACGCGGCGCGCGGCAGGAGCACCTTCACCATCATCCGGATCTGCTCCTTCTCCGCGTGACCGGCGCCGACGACCGCCTTCTTCACCGCGTTCGGCGCGTATTCCGCGACGCGGAGTCCCGCCTGCGCCGGGACGAGCATCGCGATGCCGCGCGCCTGGCCGAGTTTCAGCGTCGCCGACGCGTCGCGGTTGACGAAGGTCTGCTCCACGGCGGCTTCCGCGGGCGCGTAGAGCGCGATCATCTCGCGGAGGCCCGCATGGATCGCGACGAGGCGGAGCGCGAGGTCGTCCCCGGCGTCCGATACCACCGAGCCCGCGGCGACGAAGGTGAGGAGATTGCCGGTGACGTCGATCACGCCCCAGCCGGTGCGGCGGAGCCCGGGATCGATCCCGACGATGCGAATCGCGGCTGGCACGGATCGAGGCATACGCCGGGGAGGCACCGCCGGGATAGCGGGACGGTCAGGAGACCGCGACGCGCCCGCGCGCTCCGCCCATCACGCGGTCGAGTGCGATGTAGGCGAGGCCCACCAGCACCAGCGCCGCGGCGATGGCGAAGACGTTGATCGCCACCGGTCCGATGCCGAGAACGCCGACATCGAGGAACGGATAGGGATAGGCGTCGACGAGGGGGCCGCGCACCAGCAAATAGGCGACATAGGCGACCGGGAAACCAAGGAAGCCGACGACGTCGCCGATCCGGAGCGTCCCCTTGGCGACGAACAGCAGCCAGAACCCGACATAGACGAGCGGCATCGCGCCGTGGAGCACCGTGTCGGCGACATGAGCCCACCCCTGCGCGTCCGACATCGTGCGAAGGACGAGGAGATAGCCGATCCCGGTGATCGTGAGGTAGACGGCAACGCCGGTCTGCACGGTGGGCAGCGTGAAGAAGCCGAGGAGGCGCGACCGTCCGGCGCCAAGCGCGGCGACCGTCAGCACAACCGCGGCCATCGCGTTCGAGAGGATCGTGAACAGGCTGAGGAAATCGATCGTCCGGCCGATGATCGACCCGTCCGCATCGGCGCCGACCATCGTCATCGCCCGGACTGCCAGGGCGCCCCAGCCGACGACCGCCGCCACCGCTCCGTAGGCATTGCGCACCGTCCCCAGCCTCCCTCGGCGGACCACGCATATCCCTTCGGAGAAGCCTACCCGACCCGGCCGAACACGCAAGCGTGATCCGAGCGGCGGGATCAATGCCCGGCGAATTGCGGGGACAACCGGCGATCGCGGACGCTTTGGTGGATATCCGCATTCGGATGGTACCTGTCGCCGTCAGAGGCTCGATGGGAACCGCCCGCCTTCCCTCGCCCCGGTCGGGGCGAGGCAAATGACGTTGAGGCAAAGGGTTGAGACGCGGAAATGACCCGAATGCGTCGAGCCGACCAAACTAGCCCCTCTCCTCGACGACCGACAGGATGTTGCCCGCGGGGTCCTTGAACCAGGCGACCGTCATGCCTTCGGCGCGCGAAATGCCCTTCTTGTCGGTCCTGATCCACGCGTCGTCGTACTGCTCGAAGCGAACGCCGCGCCTGACGAGTTCGTCGACGGCCGCTTCAACGTCCGGTACCCGGAAATTCAGCGCCGTGTAGGTCGCGGGCGTGTGTTCCGGTCCCTTCGGATAGAGGAGGACGGAGCCGCCGCCGCCGAGCCGGAGGAACAGCATGCCCGCCTCCTCCTCCACGTCGAGGCCGAGCGTGTCGGCATAGAACGGCTTCACCGCCGCGATGTCGTCGACCGAGAAGCTGCTGAAGGCGTGGCTGTCGCGAAGCATCGGCTCTCTCCCGTGCGCGGCCCCACCCTCCGCCCGCTGCCGGGTTCAACGCCGGAACGCCTCCGGCGGTTGCGCTCTACGCCGACAGCTTCGCCAGGACGTCGTCGGGGATGTCGTAATTGCCGGTGACGGTCTGCACGTCGTCGTCCTCGTCGAGGCCGTCGACGAGCTTCATCAGCGTCGGCGCGGTGTCGCCGTCGACCGGGGTCAGCGTCTGCGGCCGCCACGCCACCTTCACCGTCTCGGCCTCGCCGAGCTTCGCCTCGAGCGCCTTCGCCACCTCGCCGAGACCTTCGAAGCTCGTCGTGACGACGTGCTGCTCGTCGTCGCTCTGCACGTCGTCGGCGCCCGCCTCGATCGCGGCTTCCAGCATCGCGTCGCCCGACGCAACCTTCGCCGGATAGGTGATCTCGCCGACGCGGCTGAACATGAAGCCGACCGAGCCGGTCTCGCCGAGCGCGCCGCCGTACTTCGAGAACAGCGAACGGACGTTCGACGCCGTCCGGTTCCGGTTGTCGGTGAGCGCCTCGACGATCAGCGCGACGCCGCCAGGACCGTAGCCCTCGTAGCGTACCGCCTCGTAGTTCTCGGAATCGCCGCCGAGCGCCTTCTTGATGGCGCGCTCGATGTTGTCCTTCGGCATGTTTTCGGCCCGCGCGTTGATGATCGCGAGGCGAAGCCGCGGGTTCATGTCCGGATCAGGCGCGCCGAGCTTCGCCGCAACGGTGATTTCGCGCGCGAGCTTCGAAAACACCTTCGAACGGCGCGCATCCTGCGCGCCCTTCTTGTGCATGATGTTCTTGAACTGTGAATGTCCGGCCATGGTGGGTCCGCCGCGGTGGCCACCCGCCGCCGGAGGAGCCGGAGCGTCGCGGATGCGCCGATGGAAATGATGGCCGGCTTATAGCGCGGCGGCGGAGGTCGAATCCAGCCGCGTCGGAACGGATTACCAGAACGCCGGCACGGTCTCGGAAAGGTTCGGCCCGAGCCGGAGCGGCGCCACGGCGACCGCGAGCCCGGTGGCGTCGTCGGTGTCGACCGCGACGCCGCTGATCGAGCCGCGCCCGTTCGACGCCGTCAGCCGGCCCGACGAGACCTTCCGGAGGAAGCGCTGCAGCGGCTCGTCCTTCTCCATGCCGAGGATCGAATCATAGTCGCCGCACATCCCCGCATCCGACATGTAGGCCGTGCCGCCGGGGAGGATGCGGTGGTCGGCGGTCGGAACGTGCGTGTGGGTACCGACGACCAGGCTCGCGCGCCCGTCGGCGAACACGCCCATCGCCTGCTTCTCGCTCGTCGCCTCGCCGTGGAAATCGATCATCACCGCGTCCACCGCGGTGCCGAGGACGGCGCCGGACAGCTCGCGCTCGAGCGCGGCGAACGGATCGTCGAGCGCATCCATGTAGAGCCGCGCCATCGCGTTCACGACGACGACCTGGCCGCCGTTCCGCGCCACGAACACGCCCGAACCGCGGCCGGGCGTCCCTTTCGGGTAGTTCACCGGCCGCAGGAACCGGTCCTGCCGGTCGGCGAAGACGAGCGCTTCCTTCTGGTCGAAGGCGTGGTTGCCGGTGGTGACGACGTCCGCTCCGGCGTCGAGGAGGCCGAGAAAGATCTCCTCGGTGATGCCGAAGCCGGCGGCGGCGTTCTCGCCGTTGACGACGACGAAGTCGATCCGGTGCTTTTCGATCAGCCCCGGCAGCATGTCGCTGACCGCGTTCCGGCCGCTCCGGCCGACGACGTCACCGAGGAAGAGAAGGCGCATGGCGGTCGTCCTCAGGCCGTCGGCGCGAAGGAGCGGATGCCGTCCTCGGTGACGACCGCGTCGAGGCGCACGTCGAAGGGTTCGGTCGGGATCGCCTCGACCTCCTGCACGGCGAACGCCACGCCGACGAGACGCGGCGAGAATCCCGCCTCGCGCAGCGCCGTCAGCGCACGGTCGTAGTGGCCTTTGCCGTAGCCGAGGCGATTGCCCTCCGCATCGAACGCGGCGAGCGGGACGAGGACGAGATCGGGCGTCGCGAGCGGCGCCTCTTCGGGCGGCTCGCGGATGCCCCACACGCCCGGCACGAGCTCGGTGCCGGGCCGCCATGACCGGAAGACGATGCCGCCGCCCGAGAGGCGCGGCAGGGCGACGGGGACATGGTTGGCGCGGACGGCGTGGAGGAACGGCATCACGTCGGCTTCGCTGCGGATCGGCGCGAACCCCGCGAGGACCGTCGGCGGAGTCTCGGCGACGATCGGGCCGAGGCGCGCCACGATGCTGGCGGAGGCTTCGGCGCGGACGCGCTCCTCCAGCGCGTCGCGCCGGGCGAGGGCCGCAGCGCGAAGCACCCTCTTCTGATCGGGAATGGATCGGTCGGTCATGCGGTCCGATCTGGCTTCTGCCAGGCTCGGATGCAAGCCTGAAAGGGGAGCGGGCGAAGGGTGGCGAGGCCGCGCGGGCCGATGGAATTCGACCCCGGGAACCTACAACGTAGGTGGGCGCCGCGTGTCGAGGCCCACGGGCCTCGTCAGAGACAGCTCCCTCAGGATCGATAAGGCCCCGGGAGTATACGTTTCCTGTCGGGCCCCGCAGCGCTCGCCTCGCACGAATATAGGCCGACGGCGGCGGATTGCCAGCGGCGCGGTGGCGCCGGCCGGTAACGGGACAGCAACCCAAAACGGAACGAATCCGCGCTTTTCGGATTGAATGCGTCGGGCCGCCCGACTATCAGGGCGGCTGCCCGGACAGGGGCTTCCCAGGAACAGAACCTCCCCCGGCGGGCGCAGCACCACTCCGGCAGAGCCGGAACTTCCCCCCTTTGTCCCCACGATCCCCGCGCCAATGGGCGGGATATCGTTGCCCCAAGGATGCCCATGACTCGCAAGCTGGCTCTCTTCGCCGCGGCCGCCGTCGTCAGCACCGCCGCGCTCGCACAGACTGCTCCGAACTTCGCCCTCGACCCGACCTTCGGCGGCGTGGCGCTCGTCGCCGGCTTCGTGCCCGATCCGCACACCGTCGACATCGTCGCCGGCGGCCCGATCGACGCCGCCGCCGCCAACCTCGGCGAAGGCTGCCTCGGCTTCATCGCGGAGGCCCCGGACTTCCGCCTCGACTACACGATGGCTGCGAACGTCCCGCTCCACATCTTCGTCACGGCGACGGAGGACACGACCCTCGTCATCAACCAGCCCGATGGCACCTGGGTCTGCAACGACGACACCAACGGCCTCAATCCGCTCGTCAGCTTCCCGGCGCCGATGACCGGCATCTACGACATCTACATCGGCACCTATGGCGCCGCGACCACGCCCGGCGTCCTGTCGATCTCGGAAGTCGTCACGCAGTGATCCTGCCGCAAGGCATGGTTTTGGGCCCGTCGCGCGAGCGGCGGGCCCTTCTTCCTTGCGCTGCGCATTCCGCTACAGCGTGATCCGTTGAAGCCGGATCATGCTCTAGCCGCCGGCTGCCGGCGCCCCCTCGGTGCGGGTCTGCGTGACTTCGCCGATCTCGGTGGGCGTGGTGTTGGTGTTGCCCCAGCTCGACCGGACGTAGTTCGACACCGTGACGATCTGCTCGTCCGTGAGGACCGCCGCGAACGGCGGCATGATCTCGCCGCCGAACAGGATCTGGTTCACCACCAGCGCCGAGTTCGCGAGATCGGGATTCGCGGCGAGCGCCGGCCCGACGCCGCCCTCGCCGTTCGGCCCGTGGCACCCCGCGCAGCCGGCCTGCGAATAGATGTCGGCGCCGTCGGTCGCCGTCGTCGCGTTCTGCGCCCGCGCCGGCAGAAGGCCGAGCCCGAGCCCCGCCAGCACCACCATCGCGCCGGCGCCGGCCGCTATCGCCCGCTGCCGCCGCGTCTTCATTGCCGCATTCTCAAGAGACATCGTCTGCTCTCCGTTTCTTGCGGGAACCACCCCAGCTCTCCCCGACGAGAAACTCGCGCCCGGAACGCGATCGGATTGTGACCGCGCTCCGCACGGTTCGGTGTTGACGGCTACCCCATCCGGGTCATTGCCGACCGGCGAGGTCCGGCGCGGAGACGCTTCGGTCAGTCCTCGGCGTTGATTCGCCGGGCGAGGTCGGCGATCTGCCGGGCGGCGTTGCCGATGGCGCGGGCGAGGTCGGCGTCGGACGATTCCTGCCGCTGCTCGTCCTGGGCGCCGCGCTTCTGCAGGCGGTCGACTTCGTGTTCTAGGAAGCCTACGCGGCGGTGTGCCTCGAAGCCTTCGTCGGCCGTCATGATCGCGGCCATCACGATGAGGCGGAGATCGCCCATTTCGCCGTAGGCGCCGCGGAGCTCCTCGATCTTGCCGTCGAGGCCGAGGGCGAGGTCGAGGATGTGCTGCTCCTGCCCCGGCTCGCAGCCGATCTGGTATTTGCGGCCGTTGATCGTGACGCTGACGGACGCCATCCGGAACCTCAGGCCGCGCCGCGCTGGCGCGCCAGCACGGTCCGGACCGTCTCCATCGCCGACACGAGACGGCGGGCCACCTCGCGGTTCGCCTCTTCGAGGCGGGCGCCGCGCGCTTCGGCGCTGTCGAGCGCGTGGGCGAGCTGCGAACGGTCGGCCCCGACGCGGTGGAGTTCCTCTTCGAGATTGGCGCGCCGCTTCCGCTCCTCCTCGCGATGCTCGACGGCATCCTGGAGCGTGGCGAGAGACTGCTGCAGCTGCCGGATCGCGGCCATCAGCGGCGATTCTTCGGCCATGCCTTCTCCTTCAGCGCGGGATTCGCCCGGAAGCGGTGGCCAGGCAAAGGCTTGCGCTGGGAAGGTGTGGCAGCACGCGAAGACCGCGTCAATGTGCGGCGGGCGATGATGCACCGCCGAAACGAAACGGCCGCGACGGGCTCGTCGGGGAGCCGCCGCGGCCGGAAGGAGTTGCGGGGCCCCGGGCCCCGCATCGCAGTGTCAGTTCATGTCGCCGGTGTAGGTGATCGGCGCGAAGAGGTTCGGCAGCGTGAACGTCCGCGCCCCGGTCGCATTCTGCTCGGCCAGCGTCCCGCCGAAGCTCATCCGGACACCGATCTTGAAGGTGTGGACCACGACGCTCGTGACCTCATCGGCGTTCACCCGGTAGTAGTCGGCCTGATAGCCGGCGAGGACGGAGAGCGGGCCGGAGCCGATGCCGCGTTCGAAGCCGAGCGCGCCCTGGAGCCAGACGGCAGTGTCGCCCGTACCGTCGCTGTCGGCGTCCGGCGCGTAGCCGCCGGCGAACGCGGCCTCGATCATCGTGTCGTCGCCGAAGAAATGGCGGAACCCGGCACGACCGAAATACATCCGCCCGATGGCGTCCTCGCCCGCGATGAGGAAGAGACCGCCAGCCTGCAGATAGACCGTGTTGGCAGCGCCGACATGGGCGATTTCGACGCCGGCGATGGCATGGAGCGGCCGGTCGTCCCCTGCCATGTGCTGGGTGTAGGTCACGCCGCCGAAGACGCCGATCGGCGTCGACGTGTTGCGGAGGATGAGGTGCGCAGCGCCGGCGAGGTGGAAGCCGGGAACCTCGGGATCGGGCGGATCGCCGAATTCCTCCTCGTCCTCGCCATACAACGCCATGCTCCGCATGTATTCGCCGAGGAGTTCCAGCTGGAAGCCGATGGCGCCGCGCCCGTAGTGGACGCGCGCATCCCCGCCGAAGCCGAAGCCGGGCCGGCACCAGTCCTGGTTCCAGTCGAAGAAGGCATCCTCGCTCTCGCAGACGTCCCCGTAGCTGGTCTCGCGGTAGAGGGTGGGAACGGCGACCGCCCCCCATAGGGCGACGTTCCCCGAGACGTAGCTCGCGACCGTCGTCGGCGCGGGCACGACGATCGGCGCAACCTGCGGCGGATCGGCCGCGAGCGCCGGTCCGGCGAGGACCGCGGCGGCGGCCGCGGCAGCAAGGGTAAGGCTTCTCATCGTTCTCCGCCTCGATTCGATGGTCAAAGCGGACTATCGGACCCATACGCGCCGTTCGCGAGCCCCTCCCCGTTCGGGTGGCCGTTTTTGCGACCCGGCGTTGCACCTGGGCCACACCTTCGCGTGCCGACGCCATGCGGCGGGGGCCGCGAGGCTGCGACGAATGGTTCTGCAGGGACGCCTTTGATTGACTCGCTTTTGCGACCTGATAATGACGCCATTTCCGGGCACACGCGCGTGGGGGAGGCTCGGCCGGCGTCGGCCGGCGGGTCCTGCGGAGCGATTGCCTGACCAATTGCCCTGATGGTGCCGACGCCGTCGGCCCGTCGAAGGCCGGGATGGCCCGGCCTTGTACGAATTCTGCGCGCGGACTGGGAGGTCTCGATGACGGTTAGGGTTGCGATCAACGGATTCGGGCGCATCGGGCGGAACGTGCTCCGCGCGATCGCGGAGAGCGGCCGCAAGGACATCGTGGTCGTTGCGATCAACGATCTCGGCCCGGTCGAGACGAACGCGCACCTCCTCCGTTTCGATTCCGTCCACGGCCGCTTCCCCGGTGAGGTGAAGGTCGACGGCAACACCATCGACGTCGGCACCGGCCCGATCCGCGTCACCGCGGTGAAGAACCCGGCCGAGCTCCCCTGGAAGGAGCTCAACGTCGACGTCGCGATGGAATGCACCGGCATCTTCACCGACAAGGACAAGGCCAAGCTCCACCTCGACGCCGGCGCCAAGCGCGTCCTCGTCTCGGCCCCGTCGAACGGCGCCGACCTCACGGTGGTCTACGGCGTCAACAACGACAAGCTGACGAAAGACCACCTGATCGTCTCGAACGCCTCGTGCACGACGAACTGCCTCGCGCCGGTCGCGAAAGTCCTCAATGACGCCATCGGCATCGACCGCGGCTTCATGACGACGATCCACTCCTACACGAACGACCAGCCGTCGCTGGACCAGATGCACAAGGATCTCTACCGCGCCCGCGCCGCAGCGCTGTCGATGATCCCGACCACGACCGGCGCCGCCAAGGCCGTCGGCCTCGTCCTGCCGGAGCTCGCCGGCAAGCTCGACGGCACGTCGATCCGCGTTCCGACCCCGAACGTCTCGGTCGTCGACTTCAAGTTCAACGCCAAGCGCAAGACCTCGGTCGACGAGATCAACGCGGCCCTCAAGGGCGCCGCCGCCCAGCAGATGAAGGGCATCATCGCAATCGTCGACCAGCCGAACGTGTCGACCGACTTCAACCACACCAACACGTCGGCGAATTTCGCGCTCGACCAGACCAAGGTCATGGACGGCGATTTCGTCCGCGTGCTCGCCTGGTACGACAATGAGTGGGGCTTCTCCAACCGCATGCTCGACACCGCGGTTGCGATGGGCAAGCTGATCTAGGACGCCGTCAGCGCCCCCAAGGGGCGTCCCGTCCTCGGCCGGGCGAGAAAGGCCGGGGACAGAATTCGCCCGGCAACGGGCAAAACCCTCTCCCCCGACCGGGGAGAGGGTTTTGGTGTGAGGGCGGGCCCGCTCGGGCCACGGCTCCCACCTTCGTCGGGCGCCGGGAGGCGCGCCGACCGCAGTGCGGCCGCAAGGCCGTCGTCAGAGGCTCCGACCCGCAGGCAAATCGATGGCCAATTTCCGTACCCTCGAAGAGGGCAACTTCGCCGGCAAGCGCGTGCTCGTCCGCGTCGACCTGAACGTTCCGATGAAGGGCGGCAAGGTCACCGACCTCACCCGCATCCACGCCGCGGCGCCGACGATCAACGACATCGCGAAAGCCGGCGGCAAGGTGATCCTCCTCGCCCATTTCGGCCGTCCCGACGGCAAGCGCGTCCCGGAAATGTCGCTCGAGCCGGTGCGGCAGGCGATCGCCGACGTCATCGGCCGCCCGGTCGGCTTCGCCTCCGACTGCATCGGTGACGCCGCCAAGGCCGAGATCGCCAAGATGAAGAACGGCGACGTGCTGATGCTGGAAAACACCCGCTATCACGCCGGCGAGGAGAAGAACGAGGCCGCCTTCACGAAGGCGCTCGCCGAGCTCGGCGACGTCTACGTCAACGACGCGTTCTCGACCGCCCACCGCGCCCATTCGTCGACCGAGGGGCTCGCAAGGCACCTCCCGTCCTACGCCGGCCGCTCGATGGAGAAGGAACTGACCGCGCTCGGTGCCGCCCTCGGAGGCGAGCCGAAGCGCCCGGTCGTCGCCGTCGTCGGCGGCGCAAAGGTGTCGTCGAAGATCGACCTGCTCGAGAACCTCATCAAGAAGGTCGACATCCTCGTCATCGGCGGCGGCATGGCGAACACGTTCCTCCTCGCCCAGGGCCTCGACATGGGCAAGTCGCTGGCCGAGCCGGGCCTCGTCGATACCGCGAAGCGCATCATGGCGGCCGCGAAGGATTCCGGCTGCGAGATCGTGCTGCCGGTCGACGCCGTCGTGTCGCGGAAGTTCGAGGCGAACCCGCCGACCGAGACCGTCGCCGTCACCGCCGTTCCGGCCGACGCGATGATCCTCGATGTCGGCCCGGCCTCGATCGAGCTCGTGGCGAAAGCCTTCGACCGCGCCAACACGCTCGTCTGGAACGGTCCGCTCGGCGCCTTCGAGATGACCCCGTTCGACCGCGCCACCGTTGCCGCCGCCCGGCACGCCGCGGCGCGCACCACGGCCGGAAAGCTCCTCTCGGTCGCCGGCGGCGGCGACACGGTCGCCGCACTCAACCACGCCGGCGTCGTCGACCGCTTCAGCTATGTCTCGACCGCCGGCGGCGCCTTCCTCGAATGGCTCGAGGGCAAGGCCCTCCCCGGCGTGGAAGCGCTGAAGGCGTAGGCGCCTCAGGCAGCAACGCAACCGCGCGCATCAGAGCGTCTGAAGGAATCCTGGAAGGTGTTGCACCCGTTTCCCTCGCCCCGTTCGGGGAGAGGGGACAACGCGACTCCGGCGGCGCTCGTGGTTCCTTCCCACGCTTGAAGGCGGGAGCGCGTCGCCGTTACCGTGCCGGCAGCGCGTGACGGCTGAAGAAAGCCCAGATCATGTCCGTAGCGTCAAATGCGGTGGTGGGGATGTCGGCCTCGTTCCGCGGAGGCGCCTGCCCGCCCGGCCAGGCGTGGCCGTTGTCTCGGACGAGGTAGAGTTCCACCTCGGCGCCCGCTGGACAGTCATAGGCCCACAGCGTGTAGGTCGGCGTCTCGATCGGCGGCGGGACGAGGCCCGCGCACCCATTGGCGAGCAGCCAGAAGGTCCCCTGCCAGCGCGACGGCTGGAGCTCGGTGCCGTCCCACGCATTGCCGAACAGGAAGCCACCTTCGGCGCGCGGCGGCGGTCCCCCCGCGAACGGAATCAACGCATCGTCCGCGCCATTGATGATGATGGCGGGCACCGGCCCCGCCGGGACGACCTCGTCGCCGAACAGCGCACCGACCACGGGCCCGATTGCCGCGATCCGGTCGGGCATGGCGATGGCCAGTTGGTGGGTCATCATCGCCCCGTTCGACATCCCCGTGACGTAGATTCGCGCCGGGTCGACCGGATAGGAGCGGACCAGTTCGTCCATCAGCGCACCGATGAAGCCGATGTCGTCGACCTCCTCGGTCATCGCATAGGCACAGCAATGGCCCGCGTTCCACGTCAGGAGCCGTGTCCGCCCGGTCCCTTCGGGGAAGACGGCGATGAACCCCTCCTCCCTGGCCTTCCGGTCGAAGCCGGTCATCTCGATCGCGTTGAGCCCGTTGCCGCCGCCGCCATGGAGCACGATCACCGCCGGCACCAGCGCGGTGCCCGCGGCGACCGCCGGCGGTTCGACGACGTAGAACCCGCGGTCCCGGCCGTCATGGACGAGCGACTGGCGCTCGGGCGGCCCGACGGGCTGCGCTGCGGCCATGCCCGCGAAGGCGATTCCTGAAAGAGTGAGGAGTGATCGTCGCATCGCCCGTCCGTCCATTCGGTCGGGCCGAAGGTCACACCATGGGTGTGGCGGAAACGCGAAACGGCCGGCCCGCGTCGCGAAGCGTGGGCCGGCCGTTCCGTTCAGTCCGCCGCATTTCCTAGAGTGCATGACGAACGTGCCGTCTTGCGGATGGTTTCGCACCTGCCAGAAAGGACAGGCGGGGGCGGGCCGGCGCGGGTGGCGCGTCGCGCTTTCGCCAAAAACGTCGGCAGAGTGCCGGCGCAACACGACGGAACCCTGATGCCCGGGCGGACCACTTTCACGACGCGCCTCTGCCTGGTGACGCCGGCCGTCCCCGCCGCGGGTTTCATCTCGGCCTTCGAGGCCGCCCTCGCGGCGGGTGACGTCGCCTCGGCGATCGTCGCCTCGCGCGCCGGCGGTACGGCCGACGGCGACCTCGCCAAAAAGCTCGCCCCGCTCGCGCACCGGCATGGCTGCGCGCTGCTCCTTGCCGGCGAGGGCGATGCGGGCCGGCTCGACGGCGTCCATGTCGAGACCGGCCTTGCCGGCATCCGCGCGGCGATCGCTGGCCACCATCCCGACCGCATCGTGGGCGCGGGCGGCATCCAGACCCGCCACGACGCGATGGATTTCGGCGAGGCCGGCGCGGACTACGTCTTTTTTGGCCGCCTCGACGGCGACGCCGCGCCGGGCATCGACCCGAAGGCGATGGAGCTCGCCGCCTGGTGGGCGGACCTGTTCGAGGTGCCGGCGATGGTGATGGGCGGATCGGACATCGCGAGCGTGCGTGAAGCGGCCGCCGCCGGGGTCGAATTCGTCGCGCTCCGGAACGCGGTGTGGACGAACGCCGACGGGGCCGCCGCGGCAGTCGTCGCGGCTTGCCGTCTTCTCGGAACCGCGACGGAGGTGGACCGGTGAGCGCCTTCTCCGATTTCGTCGCCCGCCTGAAGCGCGCGTTCGCGCCCAGTTCCTCCGACGGACCGGAACTCTCCGAACGCCGGGCCTTCCTCGTCCTCGGCGCCATCGCGGCGGTCGCGGTGATCGCGACGGCGGTATTCCTGTTCACCCGCGGCGGCGCCGACGAGCCGGCCACGGTCGTCGATGCCGGCTCCGACCCGATCGGCGTCCTGATCGGCGAAGCCACGCCGCCCGCCGTCGTCGTGCCCGAGGCGCCAGCGCCCGAAACGCCCGCGGCGATGCCGCCCGAACCGGCCGCGGTCGCCGTGGCCGGCGATGCTCCGGCCGCTGCCGACGCCGCGCCGCCGCCCGCTGCCGCAGCCGCCGCGCCGCCGCCCGCCGCCGCCCCGGCGACCCCGGCCATCGAGGTTCCTCCAGTCGAGGGGCCGGCGGCCGCTGTCGAGACGCCAGCCGCGGTGGCCGCCGCCGATACACCGCCGCTCACCGCTCCCGCGGAGACTCCAGCTCCTCTCCCGGCAGAAGCCGCCGCCCCGGTCCCGGCGGAACCGACCGCCCCTGCTGCAGCGACCGTCGCAGAGACGCCAGCGCCGGCTGCCGCACCGCCCGCCACGGCAACTGCCACGGTCGACACGCCCGCTCCGGCTTCCGCGCCGCCGGCGCCCGCGACCGCGCCCGTCGCCGGCCGTCCCCTCCCCGACCTCGCCTATGGCGCCTACCAGCGCGGCCTCTACCGCGAGGCGTTCGATTA
>JADLGL010000046.1 GCA_020849325.1 Bauldia sp.
TCATCCGCACCTTCCACGCGCCGCAGCGTCTGGTGTGGGAGGCGTTCACGAGGGAAGAACACCTCCGCCAATGGTGGGGACCGCACCATTTCACCAATGGCCGCGTCGAGGTCGACCTTCGCGTCGGCGGGCGGATGCGGATCGACATGCAGTCGCCGGACGGCGAGGTGTTTCCGATGCACGGTCTCTTCAGGGAGATCTCGCCCTATGACCGGCTCGTCCTCCTCGACAGCGCTTTCATGGACGAGAAGGGCGTCTCGAAGCTCGAGACGCTGACGACGGTCACCTTCGCCGAGGATGCCGGGAAAACCACGGTCACCGTGCTCGCGCAGGTGATCCACGTCGACCCGGCGCTCCTTCCGGCGCTCGCCGGCATGGAGGAAGGCTGGAGCCAGAGCCTCGAACGGCTCGGCGGCCTCCTCGGCAGCCTCGTCATTGCTTTGCCGGATTCGGAACCGGTCGTGCGGATGACCCGCATCTTCGAAGCGCCGCGCGAACTCGTATGGGACATGCTCACGAGGGCCGAGCACCTGAAACACTGGTGGGGGCCGCGGGCGATGAAGACCGTCCACTGCGAGATGGATGCGCGGCCCGGCGGCAGCTGGGCGATCCATCAGGTCGTGGATGCACCGCAATCGGTCGGCGGCACGCCGGCCGGTACGCTCCTCAAGTTCAGGGGACGCATCCTCGAGGTCGACCCGCCGAAACGCCTCGTCCAGACGTTCGGGATGGAGGGCGAGTGGGGTGGCGAGGAGATCCGCGAGGTCGTGACGCTCACCGACCTCGGCAACGCCCGGACGCTCTACTCCGCCGTCTCCTACGCCAATTCCTTCGAGGAGCGCGCGGCGGCGCTCGCCACCGGCATGAGCCATGGCGCGCAGGAGATGTTCGACCGGCTCGACGAGTACCTGCCGCAGGTGAAAGCCCGAGGGCCTGCGGGCGGCCCGCCCGCGAGCGTGTGAAAGAACCCCTGGGGTTTGGATTCCTTCACATGCTCCCACACGGGCGGGCTGCCACGAACGGCCGCCGGTCGCGGGCGTGAAGCGGGAAGGCGCGTCGATCCCTGCCGCGCACGTTTGAACCGAACGGTTGCAGAAAGCGGACGTTCACCTGAGTGTGCCAGTCTCCTGACCGGAACGCGCCCCTGGGAGGAGTGTCATGACCCCGACGAAACTCGCCGCCGTCATCGTGTTCGCCCTCGTCGCCGCCGCGACGCCGCTCGCGGCACAGACGCCGGCCGAGCCGACCTGGCTGGTGGTGGCGCAGGGCCAGGTGGTGGAGCTCCGGCCGGGGATGATCATCCTCGCCGCGCCCGCGAAGGCGGTGGCCTTCACCGACCGGCCGGACCGGATGGTGGCGATGATCGACCTTCGCGGCTTCACCGGGACGCAATGGGGCGAGGGCGGGCCGTTCGTCTTCGACCCGCCGAATGCCTCGATCATCGGCGACGACGGGCAGATCGCCATCGTCGAGATCACCGACGCCCTCTACGACAACGGCCAGCTCCATCTGACGGTGGTCCTCCTCGACGGCACGGTGCCGGATGTCGGCGGCCATGTCGGCATCACCATCGATGCGTTCCCGACGGCGGTGAACGCAACGGGCGGCGCAGCGGCCTAGTGGATTGCTCGATGGGGTCCGTCTGTTTCCCTCGCCCCGTTCAGGGAAGGGGCAATCGGACGTCGAGGCTCCGGGAATGATCCGAATGCGTCGAACCACCGGAGCGGCGTATCATCCGGAGGCGACTCGGGAAGGGGATGTGATGGTCGGGACGACTATGGCGCGCGCCGCCGTGGCACTGGGGTTCTTCGGCATGATCGGGATGCAGTCGGCCTGCGCGACCACGGGCGCCTTCACCGGCACGGCCGAGCCGCTGCCCGACAGCGTGATCGCGCGGATGCTGGCGTCGGGGTCGTGGAGGGAGGGCTGCCCGGTGGCCCTCGCCGACCTTCGCTATCTCCGGATGAGCTACGTCGATTTCGACGGCGCGGTGCGGGAGGGCGAGATGGTGGTCGCAGCCGACATCGCCGAGGCCATCGTCGGGGTGTTCGCAAAGCTGTTCGAGGCGCGCTTCCCGATCGCGCGGATGCAGCTCGTCGATGATTTCGCGGCGAACGACGATCTCTCGATGGCGGCCAACAACACATCGGCCTTCAACTGCCGCGCCGTCACCGGCGGCACCGGCTACTCCCAGCACTCCTACGGCAACGCGATCGACATCAACACGATCCAGAACCCCTATGTCCGCGTGCGCGACACCGGCACGCTGATTCTGCCGCCGGAGGGCGCCGCGTTCGCCGACCGCGCTGACGTCCGGCCCGGCATGATCGTTGCCGGCGACGTCGTCACGGCGGCGTTTGCGGAGATCGGCTGGGTCTGGGGCGGCGACTGGACGTCGCTGAAGGACTACCAGCACTTTTCTTCCAACGGCCAGTAGCATGATCCGAAGAAGTGGCTGCCGGGTCGTCGAAAGATCACGCTCCATCAAGGAAACGGGCGACGAGTGTGATCCGACTCCAACGGATCACGCTCCAGTTACCCCACCGCCTTCTTCACCAGCGCCGTGACCTTCGCCTCCACCGCGGGCGTCAGCCGGATCAGCGCAAACGCGTTCGGCCAGAGGTCGCCGTCGTCCAGCTTCGCCTGCTCGCTGAAGCCGAGAGTTGCGTAGCGGGTCTTGAACTTCGAGGAGTTCACGAAGTGGCACAGCGGCTTGCCGTCCTTGTACCAGGCCGGCATGCCGTACCAGGTCTTCGGTTCGAGCGAGGGAGCGGCGGCCATCACGAGCTCGTGGAGGCGGGTGGCGAGCGCGCGCTCCTCGGGAGCGAACTCGGCGATCTTGGCCTTCAGCTCCGCCTCGCCATTGCCGGCCTTGCCTTTCCCCGACTTCAGCTCGCGCGCGCGTTCCTTCATCGCGTCCTTCTCGAAGTCGGAGAAGCCTTCGGATTTCTTCGCCTTCGCCGGCGCCTTCTTCACGGTCGTGGCCATGGTTGCTGCTCCGCTCCGTCGCTACCAGCTCAGCTGCACGAGCTGAACGAGATTGCCGACGCCATCCTCGATCTGCGCGATCGTCGAGCCGGTGACGTCGGTCGGCTCCATCCTGAACTTGCCACCCGCGCCGGTGATCCGCGCGGCGTCGCCCCTGATGTCGGAGGAATTGACGAGGAGCGCCGGCTGGCCTTTCGCGAACTGCGCCTTCTGGAACGCCTTTGCGTCGGGGTCGGCAGCAAGCTCGAGGTGGAGCTGCACGCCGTTCGGATCGTCCGCCGGGCCGACCGTCAGCCAGCGATAGCCGCCGTTCGAGAAATCGGCCTTCTTCGCGAAGCCGAACACGTCGGTATAGAAGCGGAGCGCCTTCTCGAGATCGTCGACATAGATGGTGGTGAGGGTGATCTTCATGGTCTTCTCCCTGGTCTGATCGGGGGCGGTACGTTCGCCGCCGTTGGCTTTGCGGGACGGGCCGCGGTGATTTTCGGTGCGGCGCTACTGGTCCATCCGCCGCAACAGGTCCTCGAGCGCGTCGAGCTTCGTCTCCCAGAACGCGGTCATTTCCGTGGTCCAGCTGACGAGCGGCGCCAGCGCCCGGAGCTGCGCGCTGTAATGCGTCTGGCGCCCCTCGTGCCGGTCGAGCACGAGCCCCGCCTGCTTCAGGACGCCGAGATGTTTTGAGACGGCCGGCTGCGACACCCCCGCCCGCGCCGTGAGCTCGGTCACCGTCTTCGACCCCTCCCGGCACAGCCGCTCGAAAATCCCCCGCCGCGTGGGATCGGCGAGCGTGCGGAACAGCGTGTCGTGGGCGGAGGCGGACATGACGGACAACCAATAACCCTGCGGCTATGGGTTGACGTATAGCTGTGGGGCTATGGGTTAGTCAAGGGGCAGTTGGCGGTATGGTTCGGGGCTCGGCTTGGGGGAGACGGAACCAATGGCAGCCTTTAGTCAGAGGATCCGTGTGGCTTCCAACTGAACTCAGACTGGAGGCGCGCGGTCGGTGTCCCGTTGGCGAGCGTCACAGCACCGCAACACCCGTCTGATTGATTTTCCCGCGCATTTCCATTATCTGCGGCGGCTTCCTCAGCCGCCGCACCCCGGATTCCTGCGATGTCCCTCCGTAACATCGCCATCATCGCGCATGTCGATCATGGCAAGACGACGCTCGTCGATCGTCTCCTCCAGCAGAGCGGGGCGTTCCGCGACAACCAGCGCGTTGCCGAACGCGTGATGGATTCGAACGACATCGAGAAGGAGCGCGGCATCACCATCCTCGCCAAGGCGACATCAGTCGTCTGGAAGGAGACCCGCATCAACATTGTCGATACGCCCGGCCACGCCGATTTCGGCGGCGAGGTCGAGCGTATCCTCTCCATGGTCGACGGCGCCATCGTGCTCGTCGATGCCGCCGAAGGGCCCATGCCGCAGACGAAGTTCGTGGTCGGCAAGGCGCTCAAGATCGGCCTCAAGCCGATCGTCGCCATCAACAAGGTCGACCGGCCGGATGCGCGCATCAAGGAAGTGGTCAACGACGTGTTCGACCTCTTCGCCGCGCTCGACGCCACCGACGAGCAGCTCGATTTCCCGATCCTCTACGGCTCTTCCAAGCAGGGCTGGATGGCGCTGTCGCCGGACGGGCCGAACACGGACGGCATGGCGCCGCTGTTCGACCTCGTCGTGAAGCACGTCGCGCCGCCGACGGTCGAGGAGGGCCCGTTCAAGATGCTGGGCACGCTGATCGAAGCGAACCCCTATCTCGGCCGCCTCATCACCGGCCGCGTGTTTGCCGGCTCGATCAAGACCAACCAGGCGGTGAAAGTGCTGAACCGCGAGGGCGCGCTGATCGAGAACGGCCGCGTGTCGAAAATCCTCGCCTTCCGCGGCATCGAGCGGACGCCGATCGACGTCGCCGAAGCCGGCGACATCGTCGCGATCGCCGGCCTTCCGAACTTCAACGTCGCCGATACGCTCGCCGCCCCCGAAGTGACCGAGCCGCTCCAGGCGCAGCCGATCGACCCGCCGACGCTGTCGATGACGTTCATGGTCAACGACAGCCCCTATGCCGGCACCGAGGGCGACAAGGTCACGGGCCGCGTCATCCGCGCCCGCCTCCACAAGGAGGCCGAGGGCAATGTCGCGCTCCGCGTCGTCGATTCCCCGAATTCGGATTCCTATACGGTGTCCGGCCGCGGCGAGCTCCAGCTCGCGATCCTCATCGAGAACATGCGCCGCGAGGGTTTCGAGCTCGCCGTGTCGCGGCCGCGCGTGGTGTTCCAGCGGAGCGACGCCGGCGACCTCCTCGAGCCGATCGAGGAGGTGACGATCGACGTCGACGAGGAGCATTCGGGCATCGTCGTCCAGAAGCTGTCCGAGCGGAAGGGCGAGATGATCGAGATGAAGCCCTCGGGCGGCGACCGCCTCCGGCTCATCTTCCTCGCCCCCACCCGCGGCCTCATCGGCTACCAGGGCGAACTCCTCACCGATACGCGCGGCACGGCGGTGATGAACCGCATCTTCCACTCGTACCAGCCGTACAAGGGAACGATCCCCGGCCGCCGCAACGGCGTGCTCCTCTCCAACGACCAGGGCGAGGCCGTCGCCTACGCGATGTTCAACCTCGAGGACCGCGGCCCGATGATGATCGAGCCGGGCTGGAAGATCTATCGCGGCATGATCGTGGGCGAGCACAACCGCGAGAACGACCTCGAGCTGAACCTCCTCAAGGGCAAGAAGCTCACCAACATCCGCGCCGCCGGCAAGGACGAGGCCGTCCGCCTGACGCCGCCGATCAAGATGACGCTGGAGAAGGCGCTCGCCTGGATCGCCGACGACGAGCTCGTCGAAGTGACCCCCCTCAACATCCGCCTCCGCAAAGCCATCCTCGACCCGACCGAGCGCAAGCGGCAGGAAAAGTCGAAGCAGGAAGTGGCTTAGGCTACTTCGGCCGCGAGGCAAACGCCCCCTCGCCCCGTGAAACGGGGAGAGGGTTGGGGTGAGGGGCAGCGGCCCCTCGTCCCCTTTCAGGCCGAGTGTTTTCGAGAGACCCCCTCATCCTGCCTCTCCCCGCCCGGCGGGGAGAGGGGAAGAGACGCCGCGACCAGCCTCTACGGCGCCAGCATCCCCACCGACATCATCGCGGCCAGAATCTCGGGGAGATGCGCTGCGACGAGCGCCACGGTGGCGTCGTCGGGAGCGCCCGGCAGGGCTGCGGCCTGAGCCGGCGGCACAATGCCTGCCGCCACTAGGAAGGCGCGGGTGACCGTCGCGAAGACGCCGAGGAAGTCGCCGATGCCGCCAAAACCGTGTGGAGCGACGCTTGCGGACATCTCGGCAATCGCCTGAGGGTTCGCGGCGAGGGTGGCGCAGGCCACCTCGGGCTCGCCCATCATTTCGATGCCATAGCGCGCGGCTACCGCGTCGCTGGCCGCTACGAAGTCGGGGAGGGCGGCGATGAAGCGGGTGACGATGTCATCCGTCAGCGCGACGGGCATCGCACCGACTTCCACGCCGTCGAGCTGGCACGGCGCCGGCTGCGCCGATGCGGGGGACAATGCGGTGAGCGAAGCGAGCAACATAGCCGCGGCGCGAAGCCGGCACGCGCGGCGTGGATCATTCGAGGTGTCACGGGAATCCTTCCAGGGGAGTTTCGCAGAGGTTGGAGGACTTCGGGAACCGGGCAGCGACAGTGCCCGGAAGAGAGAGGCTGAGGATGATGGAGCGGCCGATACCCCGCCTCACCGGTTCGGATAGAACTGCGAGAGGAGGACATCGGTGAGGCGTGCTTCGAGCCGCGCGGTTTCGGCATCGATTGCCGCCGACCGTTCGGGCGACAGGATGACCGAACCCGGCGCCGGCCGCGATTCGAGATAGCGGGCGCGGGCCCAGCGCGGCGGATGGCTGCCGCTCTCCTCGAACGCCTCGCGATCCATGAGGCGCTGCAGGCGCTGGCGTTCGAGCTCGGGCAAACCAGCGATGAAGCGCCGGAACGCGGGGAAGAAATTCCGGTCCGATCCCGGCAGCCGGTAGGCGATTGGATCGAGGACGGGCTGCATGTAGCGCCAGAAGCCGGTCTTCTGCAGCGTGCCGACGGCCGCGGTCGTCCCGGCGATGGCGGCGCCTCTTTCGTCGGCGAGGAACTCCGCCTCCTGGGAGCGCTGCCACATGAGGTAGACGATGAGGTAGGCGAGCCCGGCGAAGGCGCCCGAAACCGGCGCGAGGATGAGCCCGTCCGATCCCGGCGCGGTGGCATTCGCGAGGAAGGCGAGCGTGCCCGCGGCCCGGCCCATGAAGCCGCTTCGGAAGCCGTCGCGATTGGTGCCGTGGGCGAACTCGTGGCTGAGGACGGCGACGCGCTCCTGCGGCGACAGCACGGCCCAGAGCGGCAGCCCGATCACGAGCACCGGCCGTCGTCTGACGCCGGTGGCGATGTAGGAGGCGTTGAACTCGGCGGTGACGGCGAGCCGGCGGACGCGCCGCGTGCCGAGCGCGTCGGCGATCTCGTCGACGAGGCCATGGAGGGCCGGCGCATCGGTGCGATCGAGGCCGTCGGGAAGGCGCCAGCGGCGCGGCAGGGAGAGCAGGATCCCGACGATGGCGAGAATGCCGCCCCAGATGATCCCGCCCGCGGACGGCCAGTTGCCCGCGATGATCAGCGTGCCGGCGATGAGAAGCGCCAGCGGGAAGAGGTTGACCACGGCCGCGAGACCCCAGCCGACGATCGCGCCGACGCTCCGTCGCGCCTTCGGTGCGCCGGGCGGGCGCGCCAGCATCGCCTCGAACTGCCGCTGGGCGAAGCGGCGACGGAGACCGACGAGGCGCCGCTCGATCGGACCGCCGATCCACACGATCGGGCTGGGCGTGGGCTCGACGTTCCAGTTGCAGCTGGGGCACCAGGCGGAGAACGAACCGGTCTCCGGAAGGTCATGCCGACACTCCGGGCATTGCGCGCTGGCCAAAGAGCCCCCCGATGCCGACGACGAACGGCAGCGAGTGTAGCTCGTACACCCACGGTTGCCAGCAGCGTCTCCGCGCCGGCGTCTAGCGGAAGCCCATCGTGTTGAGGGCTTCGAGGTCGCCGGGCAGCGCCGTCGAGCCGGCCATCAGGCCGTTCGATTGCGCGAGGAAGGCGACGAGGGCGACGTATTGTGCGCCCGCCAGCCCGCCGGGGTTGTCGTAGGGCATGTTGGTGCTGACGAACTCGTAGAGCGCGCCCACCGGCCGTCCGAACCAGTCGGCCTGAAAGCCCGCCCCGGTCAGCGCCGGCCCGCCCGCGCCCTGCAGCTGCGGGCCGTGACAGCCGGCGCAGTTGTCGCCGAAGGCGCTCCGCCCGGCATTGGCCTGCGCCGTGGTGAAGGTGATCGGCGCGAGTTGTTGTGCCGACGCCGGAGCGAGCGCGATGACGGACCCGACCAGCGCGGCGGCGCCTGCGAGACCCGCAACGACCCGGTGACGACCCATTCCGAAGGCTTTCCGCTCTCCCATCGGAGCACCTCGAAGAACTGGACGATGGGGGGAGGCTAGGCCCGCCGGGGGGTGGTGGTCAATCCGATCGCGGGGACGTGTCGAGGAGCCGCTCGCCGCGTATTCCGTAGACGGCAGCAATCAACCTGCTCGACTTCGGAAGAAGTGGCTGATGAATGGAAGATTCGAGCCTGTCGGGCAGCAGGCCGGACTAGCTGAAAATCAGTGGCTCGCGCTTCCTGCTTCGCCGGTATCGCCTCGTTTGCATTGAGCCACTAGAAGACCCGTCGGTCCGGGTTCCGCTGCGCGGCCCCGGAACGACGGGTCTACTCGCAGGAGCCACACCCGCGGCTGTGGTCTACACCCGCAGCCGCCGCACCGGCGGCTGTGCCGGCGCACCCAGCGCGTCGCGGAGTTCGGTCTGGATGGCGGTCGCAGTGGCCTCGAACTGCCAGGGCGGATTGAGGATCACGAGGCCACTGCCGGCGAAGCGTAGGCCGTTTTCCTCGTGGCGGATGAATTCTGCGACGATGCCCTCGAACCCCGCGCCGTCGACGGCGGCGAAGAGCGGGGCGAGGGTGGTGCGGTCTTTTACGGGATACCAGGCGGCGAACATGCCGGTGGGCCACTTCTTCATCGCCGCCACGAGCGCGGCGCCCAGGCGGGCGGGTTCGTCGCGTTCCTCGTAGGGCGGATCGATCAGCACGAGGCCGCGGCGCTCGGGCGGCGGGATGAAGGCGAGGAACGCCTCGTAGCCGTCGCGGTGGTGGATCG
Organism: Bauldia sp.; assembly: GCA_020849325.1. Classification (GTDB taxonomy): domain Bacteria; phylum Pseudomonadota; class Alphaproteobacteria; order Rhizobiales; family Kaistiaceae; genus JADLGL01. The sequence goes on from JADLGL010000046.1 coordinate 9,226, forward strand.
ACACGCGCGGGTCGCCGCGGAACTGGGCGCGGAGCGTTCGGTGATCGTCGGGGTGGAGTTCGGAGGCGATCAGCCGGTCATCGTCGCGGAGGAGGGAGCGCGCGACCGCGGCCGAGCCGGGATAGACCGACAGGCCGCCCGCCGCGTTCATGCCGCGGACGATGGCGAGATGAGGTTCCGCGGCCGGCATCGCCGCGTCGAGCGCGCGAACGATCCCGTCCGCCGCCTCGCCGGTCTTCAGGGCTTCGGCCGAACCGAGATCGTAGAGGCCGAGCCCGGCATGCGTGTCGATCACGGCGAACGGCTTCGGCTTCAGCCGGAGGTGAAGGATCAGCTGCGCGAGGATCGCGTGCTTGAAGACGTCCGCGTGGTTGCCCGCGTGGTAGAGGTGCCGGTAGTTCATTCGCCTGCCCAAAAACTCCGGCGCCGCTCTTGCCACGAAACGGCCGCCGCGGGCAGTCGGAAGCGATCCTTCCCCGTCGCTGACCCGCACCGTGCGTGCCGCCGAACGGTGCCCGTCCGGGCGAGGCGACGGCTGCGTCCGCCCGAGGACGCCTCGGATTTGCTTCAAGACACCAGAGCCGCATCTCCTTCGCGTTGACCATTCCCCGATTGTCGCGGCCAGGAGAGAGGAACGAACGGTCGCACGCATTGCTTGTGCAGTCAGACCGCCGGCCAAGACATGCGGCCGGAATCAGGGAAACAGGACTGGAGACACTCCCATGACTGGCAAGACAGGTCTCGTCATCACTGCCGCGTTACTTGCGGGCGTCGCCGTTACCACGGCCTACGCCCAGATCGGCGTCGATCTCGGCGGCGTCGGCGTCAATGTCGACCTCGGCGGCGGCAACAACAACCCGCCCGCGAACGGCGCGCCCAACAATGCCGGAGGGGCGGATGCCAACGTCAACGTCAACATCGGCGGTGGCGGTGGCGGCGATGCCGGGGGCGCGGCTCCCGCCGACCCGGTCGGCGCCGTCAACAATCTCCTCGGCAACGTCCTTGGGCCGGGGCCCGCTCCGGTGCCTGCGCCCGGCGCCACCCCCGCCAATACGATCGCAACGGTGGACGTGCCGCTCGACGTCGATGTCCTTCTCGACCGCGACGGCGCTACCGGAGGTGGCGACGCGCCGCTACTGAATCTCGACGCGGTGGCGCCGGGCGAGATCATCATCGGCCCGCAGAACGATCCGACCGCGACGGTGACGCTCGACGCGCTCCTCGAAACCGGCGTCCGCGATGCCAACGGCAACGCCGTCGGCATCGTCGAGGGCCTCGGCACCGATACCGCCGGCAACGCCGTCCTCATCATCAACCTCAATGACGGGCTGATCGAGGGGGTCGACCGCATCGCGGTGACCGGCGATGTCCTCACACGGGACGAAAACGGCCTGATCCTGCCGGACCTCGGCGCCGAGCTCGGTATCGTCATCGGTCAGGCCGGAGGGCCGGGGACGCCCGGCACGCCCGGCACGCCCGGCACTCCGGGCACGCCTGGCACTCCGGGAGGTCCCGGCACTCCCGGCGCTCCGGGGACTCCGGGTGCTCCGGGTACGCCTGGACCGGCGGGCATGCCCGGCGCGGTCGGCACTCCCGGCGGTATGGGCGCCGGCCAGAACGTCGATACCCGCACGACCGTCACCGTTGGCGGGCTGTCCGCCGAGCAGATGGACCAGCTCGCGGCGCTCCTCGCCCTGATGACGCCGGAGCAGCGCGCGGAACTCCTCCGCACCTGCTGGATCATCCTCGAGCCCGGCCGCTTCTAGAGCATGATCCGAAGAAGCGGCCGTCGGTTCTTCGATAAAGATCATGCTCCATCAGGGAATGAGGCGACGAGCATGATCCGACTTCAACGGATCATGCTCCAGAGCCCCCCTCGCGGATGCTGCCGACAGGCCCGGCCCAGTGCCGGGCCTTTCGTTTGCGACGCGCGCTGACTCAGGCGGCTTCCCGCCCCTCGAGGGTCTCGCGGGCGGCGGCGCGGTGGGCGGGCGTGATGTGGGCGCGGACCATGCCGAGCGTCGCGAGGAGGATCGAGGCGTCGTCGGCGAAGCCGATGCCCGCCACGATGTCGGGGATCGTGTCGATCGGCAGGACGAAATAGGCGAGGGCGCCGAGCAGCACCGCGCGGACGCGCGTCGGCGTGTTGCGGTCGATCGCGCAATAGTACGCGGCGACCACCTCCTCGGAGAACGGGATCTGCCGCGCCGCGCGCCGGAGCGTGCCCCAGAAGCCGCGCCGGACCTTCCGCTCCTGCGCCTCCTCGGCAGGCCCGAGAATCTCGCCGTACTTCACGTCGTCGTCCATCGCCGGTCCCTTCCTCCCCTTCGGGAGAATCTGGTGCGAAGGCGCGGCTTTGCAAGGTTTTTTCGAAGCTCGCAAAGGCCGCGACCCGACGAACAAGGGGAAGACGATGCGTGTCTCCACCCGGCCAGGATCGGGGGGACAGCCAGTTCCGGCGGCCGATCACGGTCCTGCGAGCGCGGTGTCAAGGTTAATCCTGGTTTCCTGCCGATCATCGTTACCGACCTGTTACGAAAAGAGGCGGTAATTCTAATGAACGCCCAACCGAAATTTAAAATCGCGCCGATACAACTCATCCCGTCGAAAGCACCGGGAGTAAGGCGCGTGCGACTTTCCTTCGCCGGGATCGCCGGGCGCGTCCGGCCGGCGGTGCTGCGCAATCGCGTGCTGCCTGTCGCGGCGATGCTCGACGGCATCCTCTCGGCGACGGACGAACGTTCCGTCTCGCGCCGCATCTCGCTCATCGCCTTCGCCATCCGCATCGCCTCGGCCGTCATCGCGCTGGGATCGCAGGTGCTGATGGCGCGCTGGATGGGCGAGCACGACTATGGCGTCTTCGTCGTCGTGTGGACGGCCGCGGTCGTCGTCGGAGGCCTCTCCTGCCTCGGCTTCCAGATGTCGGTGGTGAAGTTCATCCCGGAATATCTCGAGCGGAAGGAGTTCGGCGTCCTCCGGGGCATAATCATCGGGGCGCGGGCCTATGGCTTCGCGTCGGCGAGCGTGGTGGCGCTCCTCGGCGCCCTCGGCATCTGGCTCCTCGGCGACCGCCTCGAAAGCTACTATGTCGCCCCGCTCTACCTTGCCGCCGTGTGCCTGCCGATCCTCGCCATCGGCGAGATCCAGGACGGCATGTCGCGCGCTTTCAACTGGGTGTCGGTCGCGCTCTGGCCGCTCTTCATCTACCGGCCGCTCGCCGTTCTCGTCTTCATGTGGATCGCCGTCATGTTCGGCGCGCCCGCGAATGCGGTGACGGCGATGTACGCCACGATCGGCGCCGTCTACCTCGTCACCGCCTATCAGGCATGGGGCCTCCGCCGCCGGATCAACCGCACCGTTCCCGCAGCGCCGCGGTCGTACAAGCCGATCCACTGGATCGCGATCTCGCTGCCGATCTTCATCGTGGAGGGGTTCTTCAACCTCCTCACCAATGTCGACATCCTCATCGTCGGCATGCTGCTCGAGCCGCAGGAGGCGGGCGTCTATTTCGCCGCGGTGAAGGCGCTGTCGCTCATCCACTTCGTCTATTTCGCGGTGCGGGCCGGGGCGGCGCAGCGCATCTCGGCCTATTACGCCTCCGGCGACCAGGTGAAGCTCCAGGCCTTCATCCGCGATACGCTGCACTGGACGTTCTGGCCGTCGCTCCTCGTCTCGATCCTCCTTCTCCTCCTCGGGAAACCGATCCTGTCGCTGTTCGGCGAGGGCTTCGTCGCCGGCTATCCGCTGTTCTTCGCCTTCATCGGCGGCCTCCTCGTGCGCGCCTCGGTCGGGCCGGCCGAGAGCATCCTCACGATGGCAGGCGAGCAGCGCATCTGCGCCGTCGTCTACGCGGTGGTGTTCGCCCTCAACGTCGCGCTCAATTTCATCCTCGTGCCGATCATGGGCCTCCAGGGCGCGGCGATCGCGACCGCGACGGCGATCTCGATCGAGGCGCTGGCGCTCGCCGTCGTGATCTACCGGCGGCTCGGCATCCTCTGCTTCATCGGCTTCGTGCTGACGCCGCCGCGCCGGGCGGCGGAGGCGAACTGAGATGGCGACGGTCACCCTCGACGTCGCGGGATCGGGAGCGCCGGCGCGGGTATCGGCCCCGGCGGTCCTCACCCGCGGCGTGACGGACCTCCTGCCGCTCTCCGACATCTGCGACGTCCATCGCGGCATCGCGCCCGCCGCCGTCGCGGACAACCCGTTCCTCCATCCGGCCTTCCTCATCGAGGCGGCGGAGGCGCTCGGTGGCCATGTCGAACTCCTCGCCTGCCTCGTGCCGGGCGGGCGGGCGGTGGCCGCGATGCCCGTGGTGCGCGACCGGATCGGGCGGATTGCGCCGGCGCTCTCGTTCTTCGTCCACGATTATGCGCCGCTCGGCGCGCCGCTCGTCGCAAGCGCCGCTCCGGGCGCGATCCGCGGGCTCGTCGAGGGCGCGGTGGAGGCGGCCGGCGACCGCCGCGCCATCGTCTTCCCCTATCTCCCCGCGGACGGCGTTCTGGCCAGCGCGATCCGCGAGGCGGCCGCGGCGGCGGGCCGCGAAGCGATCCGCGTCGATCGGCATGAGCGTGCGCTGATCGAGCGGAGCCGCGACGGCGTCGATCCGCGGGCGGCGCTGTCGCCGCGGCGGCGGAAGGAATACGCCCGGCAGATGCGCCGGCTCCACGAGGCGGCGGCGGTCCGCATCGAGGCCGCCACCGCGCCCGACGAGGTGCGCGGGGCGTTCGAGGCGTTCCTCGCGCTCGAAGCCGCCGGCTGGAAGGGCCGGCACGGGACGGCGATGCGCGACCTCCCGAAGGTCGCGGTCTTCGCCCGCGCCGCCGTTGCCGGCCTCGCCCGTGACGGCGCCTGCCGCATCTTCACCCTGCGCGCCGGGGGGACGGCTGTGGCGATGCTGGTGGTGTTCGTGTCGGGCGGCACAGCGGCGACGTGGAAGATCGCCTACGACGAGGCGTTCGGCCGGTTTTCGCCGGGAGCCCAGCTGATGCTCGACGTGCCGAAGCTCCTCTTTGCCGATCCGGCGATCGAGCGGGTCGATTCCCTTGCGGCGCCAAACCACCCGATGGTCGACCATCTCTGGCGCGGGCGGCTCGCGCTCGAAACGCTCGTGCTCGCGCCGACGCGGGGCCGCGCGCTCTTCCGCGCCGGCCTTGCCCTTCGCGTCGCGGAAGCGCGCGGGCGGATCGCGGCGCGTGCGCTTCGCGAACGGCTCCGTCGGAAAGGCCGAGCGCCCGAAACCGGACGAGGTGAAGCATGACCGTGATCGCAGTCGAGCGCGGCGCCGAGAGCCGCTTCCCGGACGAGCCGTTCGCCATCCGCCACGGCCTCGCCGGCCATCCGCTCCTCTCCCTCGAGGCCCTCGCGGTGCTCGCCGGCCGCCTCGACCGCGACCGCGTCGAGTTCAACTCCGGCAAGCTCAAACCCGATCAGCGGCCCGAGGATGTCCCGACGCTCGACCTCGCGCCGCCCGACGTGGTGCGACGGATCGAGACGGCCGACGCCTGGATGGTGCTGAAGAACGTCGAGACGATGCCGGAATACCGCGCACTCATCGCGTCGGCGCTCGACGATGCGGCGAAGGCGCTCGGCCGGAAGAGCGCGTCCGCGGGCGGCATGCGCGACTTCCAGGGCTTCATCTTCGTCGCCTCCGCGAACGCGGTGACGCCGTTCCACATGGACTACGAGGAGAATTTCTTCGTCCACCTCGCCGGCCCGAAGGCGATGCACGTCTTCGACAACCGCGACCGGACGCTCGTGCCCGAGGAGGAGATGGAGGTGTATCCCGGAAAACACCGCAATCTCCGCTACCGCGCGGATTTCGAGGCGAAGGCGCGGGTGTTCGAGATGCAGCCGGGCGACGGGCTGTTCCTGCCCTACACCTGGCCGCACTGGGTGCGGACCGGCAACCGCTACGCCGTATCGATGGCGATCACCTGGAAATCGAAGCGCGACGTGCGGCTCAACGCGCTCTACTTCGTCAACGCCGTGCTGCGGAAGATGAAGCTGCCGCAGCCGGTGCCGGGCCGTCACCCCTGGTACGACGGCACCAAGGTCGCGCTCTACCGCACCGCCCGCGCGGTGGTGGAGCCGCTCCGCCGCAGCGAAGGCATGCGCCGCCGGCTCCGTACCGTCTTCTTCGGCCGGAAGGCGAACTACTACTACGGCGAGAAGGCCGAGGGCTGAGCTTCAGTTCGCCGGCACGGGCCTGGCGGGACGGTGACTTCGGCGAGCGCGCCGGCCGCCGGAAAGAGGCCGGTGGCAACAAGGGCCGCGAGAAGTCGGCGCACCGGCAATGCCATATGCCCCTCCAACCGGAGGGGACGCCGGCACACGCCATGGTGAATGTCGAGTGAAGGACTATCGCGTGAGGAGAAGAACGGCGGTGATTGCCGCGACCACGATCACCGTGCCGATCACGAAACGCATCGGATTTCTGCTCCTGCCCGACCCTTTGCGCGCGGGCTCTCCGCCGGCGCCATCGCCGTCACTGTAGCATTTTGGCGGGCGTGACGGCGCCCCGGGTGCGACTCGCGCCGGGCGAAGCCGCTGGAGTGTGTCCAGGAGCCGCCCCCTTCGCCTCCCCTCCCGTGCGTCCACGAGGGGGAGGGACAAGAAGCGTCCGGCACTCCGGAGGAACACTCTCCGCTCACGCCACCGGGGAGCCGGTGGCGACGCTGTAGAGGAGGGCGGCCGCGACGCCGACATAGACGCCATAGGAAAGGGCGGTCGCGGAGCGGATGATGGCAAGATGGCGTTTCATGGCAGTCTCCTTTCGATGATCGTCGCCTCCGCTGTCACTTTGTCGCACCGGGCGGCGCGGCCAAGGCCGCGAGCCGGCCGTTTTGTCCCGCCTTGTCGCGGCGGCGCCCGCCGGGATGGCCGGTGACACTTTTCCGATGAGCGGATCGCGGACGGGGCGGATGGCGGGTAACCGGACGGCCGAAGCGATGCGGACGAAGCTCCGCAAACCCGCGCCGCGGCGGAAGTTCTGGCGGCGCGTGCTGCGCTGGGCGCTCGTCGCGATCGCCGTGCTCGTCGCGATCCCGCTCGTCCTCGTGCCGCTCTATCGCGTCGCCGCGCCCGTCTCGACGCTGATGTTCTGGGACCGGCTGATGGATCGCGAGGTGGACCGGCGCTGGGTCACGCTCGACGAAGTCTCGCCCGACCTCGTCCGCGCCGTCATCGCCTCGGAGGACAATTTCTTCTGCCGCCATCACGGGGTCGACTGGGGCGAGGTGCGGGAGGTTCTGGCGGCCGGTGCCGATCGCGGCGCGTCGACGATCGCGATGCAGGTGGCGCGGAACCTCTTCCTCTGGCAGGGGCGGAGTCTCGTCCGCAAAGGCCTGGAAGTGCCGCTCGCGCTCTATGCCGACCTCGTCCTCGGCAAGCGGCGGATGATGGAAATCTACCTCAACATCGCCGAATGGGGGCCGGGCGTTTTCGGCGTCGAGGCGGCGGCGCAGCACCATTTCGGTATCGCGGCGTCGGCGCTGACGCCGGACCAGGCGGTGCTCCTCGCCATCACGCTGCCGGGGCCGCTCACCCGCGATCCGGCGAATCCGACCGCGGCGATGGGGCGCGTGGCGGCGATCATCGCCGGTCGCGTCGCGGCCGGGCCGAACGTTGCGTGTCTCGGCCTCTGACGCTGGTCAAACCGCGCGCATTGCTATAAGGAGCGCGCCAAACCCAGACCATTCCAATCCAGCTGAGCCGAACCCATGGCCGTTCCCAAGAGAAAGACTTCGCCGTCCAAGCGCGGCATGCGCCGCTCCGCCGACGCCCTCAAGCAGCCGACCTACATCGAGGACAAGGATTCGGGCGAGTTCCGCCGTCCGCATCACGTCGACCTCAAGACCGGCATGTATCGCGGCCGGCAGGTGCTGACGCCGAAGACCGAGGCCTGACCGGCCTTGCCACGCTGTTGAAAAAGGCCGGCCAAGCGCCGGCCTTTTCATTGGTGCCGGCATTCCTCTGCTAGGATGACGGAATCCCGAGCGGAGGACCACGATGCTTCGCAACATCCCGTACACCCTCGTTCCCCTCGTCATCTTCAACCTCGTGATCCTGTTCGCGGACACGATGGTCTGGGACAACGTGATCTTCACGCTGCCGCTGTTCTCGGGGGTCGACTGGCCGCTCCGCGTCGGCGACCTGATGGTGATCGTCGGGCTCCTGGCACTGATGGGCGAAGTGTTCCGCGCGACCAACGTCGCCAAGAACGCGGTGACGAACCATCTTCTGTCGATCATCGTCCTCATCGTCTACGTCATCGAATTCGTGGTGGTCGGGGACGCGGCGAACTCCACCTTCTTCATCCTGACGATGATCACGCTGATCGACGTTCTGACCGGCGTCGTCGTCACGCTCCGCCTTGCTACGCGCGACGTCACGTTCAGCGGCGACCACCTGCCGCCGCCACACTGAGCGCGCCGCCGGCACCGCCGGCGTCGCGGCCTTTGCGAGGGGGGCCTTCTTGAATGCCGATGGCGGAATGCCGGCGTCGCCGATGAGCGCGGTCGACGTGCTGTCGTCGGTCGGCGAGGTCACGTATCAGTGGTCGCTGTCCGACGATGCGATCGCCTGGGGCGGCGATGTCGAGGGGGTTCTCGGGATCGCAATTGCCGCGATCCCGAGCGGCCGATCCTTCGCCGCCTACAATGACAGCGGCAACGTCACGAGCCGGCACGATGCCGTCTTCGGCTCGGCCCTCGCCGATCGCGGCCTCGGCGTCCATTTCCAGATCGAATACGGCCTCCGGCCGCGCGGCCCCGATGGCCTCCTCCTGTGGGTCGAGGAAAGCGGCCGCTGGTACGGCGACGGCCGCGGCCCGCAGCGTGTCGTCGGCGTCATCCGCGTCATCACCGACCGCCATGAGCGCGAGCAGAAGCTCGCCTTCCGCTCCTCGCACGACGAGCTCACCGGCTATTTCAACCGGGCACGGCTTCTCGAGCTTCTCGCCGAGGCCATCGCCAACGCGCAGCGCTTCCAGGCGAGCACCGCGTTTCTCGTCATCGGCATCGACAATTTCCGCCTCATCAACGACGCCTATGGCTACGACGTCGCCGACGACGTCCTCGCCGCGGTCGCGCGCCGGGTGGCGTCGAAGCTCCGCGGCGGCGATGCGCTCGGGCGCTTCTCCGGCAACAAGCTCGCGGTGATCCTGCAGGGCGGCGACGAGCGGACGATCCGCGCCGCCGGCGAGCGCTTCCTGAAGGTGGTGCGCGACGAGGTGGTCATCACCGACCACGGTTCGATCGCCGTCACCGTGTCGATCGGCGGCGTGGTCATGCCGCGGAACGCGCGCACCGTGCCCGAGGCGATCGCCCGGGCCGAGGAAAGCCTGCACACCGCCCGCCAGCTCGGCTTCGGCCGCTTCGTCACCCACGCCCATGCGCCGGACCGCCATGCCGAGCGGAAGGCCAACGCGGCGCTTTCGACCGAGCTCGTCGCGGCGCTCGCGGAAGATCGCATCCGGCTCGCCTTCCAGCCGATCGTCGACATCGCGACGCGCCGGCCGGTGCTCTACGAAGTGCTGCTGCGGCTCGTCCTTGCGAGCGGCCAGATCGTCCCGGCCGGCGCCTTCATGCCGATCGCCGAGCGGCTCGGCTTCGCCCGCCTCCTCGATCACCGCGCCCTCGCGCTCGCGCTCGCCGCGTGCCGCAGCCGGCCCGACCTTCGCCTTTCGCTCAACGTGTCGCCCGACACGGCGAGCGAGCCGACCTGGCTCGCGCTCCTCAGCGAGGCGGCCAGGGCCGCGCCGGATCTCGCGCGGCAGCTGACGATCGAGATCACCGAATCGAGCGCGATCCGGAATCTCGACGAGGCGACGCAGTTCGTGGCGAGCCTCAAGGCGCTCGGCTGCGACGTCGCCTTCGACGATTTCGGCGCCGGCTACACTTCGTTCCGCAATCTCCGCCAGCTCGACATCGACATCGTCAAGATCGACGGCGCGTTCGTCGAGGCGATCGGATCGAACCGCGAGGACCAGGTGTTCGTCCGCGCCCTCGTGGAGCTCGCGAAGGCCTGCGACCTCCGCACCGTGGCCGAGAAGGTCGGCGACGAAGCCTCGGTCGCGATCCTCGCCACGCTCGGGGTCGACCTCATCCAGGGTTCGGTGGTCGGCCACGCGGAGCTCGAAATCCCGCCGGGATGACGGGCGGACACCCTGAAACCTTCCGGCGCCACGCCCCGTATCCGATGCGGGGGTGATCCGCCGGCGTCGGCCCCCCGTAGAGAAGCCAACGCTTCGGCACGGAAGGGGCTGTCCTTGCGCTACGGTGTTCCACCTTCCTCGGGCGGTCCGAAGCGGATCGCGGTGATCGGCACGGGCATCGCGGGCCTTGCCGCCGCCTGGCTCCTCGGCCGCCGCCACGCCGTTACCGTCTACGAACGCGACAGCTGGCTCGGCGGTCACGCCCACACGGTGATGGCGCCCGCTGCGAACGGGCCGATCCCCGTCGACACCGGCTTCATCGTCTACAACGAGGCGAACTACCCGAACCTCGCGGCGCTGTTCCGCCATCTCGGCGTCCGGACCGAGCCGTCGAACATGTCGTTCTCCGCGTCCGTCGACGGCGGCCGGTTCGAGTATTCGAGCGCGAGCGCCAACGCCTATTGCGGCCAGCGCCTCAATCTCCTGCGCCCGCGCTTCTGGCGGATGACGCGCGATCTCCTCCGCTTCTACCCCGCCGCCCGCGCGCTGCCGACCGACGGCAGCTGCGAGGACATCACGATCGGCGAGTGGCTCGACCGCGAGGGCTATTCCGAGCGCTTCGTGGGCGATCACGTCCTGCCGATGGCGGCGGCGATCTGGTCGACGACGCCGGCCGAGATCCGCGCCTATCCGCTCCGTGCCTATGTCCGCTTCTTCGCGAGCCACGGGCTCCTGTCGATCTCGCGGCGCCATCACTGGCGGACCGTGAGCGGCGGCAGCCGGGAGTATGTCGAGCGCATTTCGGCCGGCCTCACCGATGTCCGGCTCGAGACGCCGGTGCGGCGGATCGAGCGCGGGCCGGCGGGCGTCCTCGTCGAGGACGAGACCGGCCGGGTCGAGCGCTTCTCCGACGTCGTCATCGCCGCGCACGCCGACGACGCGCTGAAGCTCCTCGGCGATGCCGATCCCGTCGAGCGGTCCGTCCTCGGCGCGTTCGCCTATACGCGGAACGACGCGGTCCTCCACACCGATGCTTCGCTGATGCCGCGGAACCGGCGCGTCTGGTCGAGCTGGAATTTCATCGGCGAGCCGGGCGCGTCGGCCGAAGGGCAGCTAACCGTCACCTACTGGATGAATCGCCTCCAGAACATCGATCCGGCAACGCCGCTGTTCCTGACGCTCAACCCCCGCCGCGAGCCGAAGGCGGGCGCCGTCATCGGCCGCTATTCCTACAGCCACCCCTATTTCGACCGCGGCGCGCTCGCGGCGCAGCAGCAGCTGTGGCGGCTGCAGGGCGTACGGCGGACATGGTTCTGCGGCGCGCATTTCGGCTACGGTTTCCACGAGGACGCGCTGCAGGCGGGCCTTGCCGTCGGCGAGGCGCTCGGCGGCGAACGCCGGCCGTGGCCGCTGCCCGAGGAGCGGATCGCGCCCGCCTGGGGGCCGGCGCCGGCCGAAATTGCGGAGGTGGCGGCATGAGGTCGGCGCTCTATCGCGGCATCGTCGTCCACCAGCGGACGCGCCCGAAGGCGCACCGGCTGCGCTACCGCGTGTTCTCGCTGCTGGTCGATCTCGACGAGCTTCCCGCCCTGGCCGGCCGCCTGCGGCTGATGGGCGTCGACCGCGGCGGCCTCTTCGGCTTCCGCCAGGCGGACCACGGTGCGCGCGCGGAAGGCGCCGACCTCCGCGCCTGGGTCGATGCGCGGCTCGCGGAAGCGGGGATCGCGATCCCCGGCGGGCGGGTGGAGCTCCTGTGCTATCCGCGGATGTTCGGCTTCGTCTTCAATCCGCTCAGCGTCTTCTTCTGCCGCGACGCTTCCGGTGCGGTCGCCGCGATCCTCTACGAAGTCGCCAACACCCACGGCGAGACGCACACCTACGTCATTCCCGCCGCGCCCGACCGCGCCGGCGTCGTCCGCCAGTCGGCCGAGAAGCTGTTCTACGTGTCGCCGTTCCTGCCGGTCGGCGGCCGCTACCGCTTTCGGATCGATCCGCCGGAGGCGGAGGTGGGACTCGTCATCGGCCTCGACGACGCCGACGGGCCCCTCCTCACCGCCTCGTTCCGCGGTGCGCGGACGGAGCTGACCGACGGGGCGCTCGTCAGGGCGCTGTTCGCCTATCCCCTGATGACGCTGAAAGTGATCGCCGGCATCCACTGGGAGGCGCTTCGCATCTGGCGGAAGGGCATTGCCTACCGCCATCATGCCCCGGCGGCCGCGCCGCGCGCGAGCAGCCTCGGCCAGCCCGAAACGGGACGCCGTGCGGCGCTGGTGGCGGCCGAAGCCGGGGGCAAAGTGCCTGCCCCGGCGCCTGCGGTCATGCCGCTGGCGGCGCGCCCTTCGGCGCGGGAGTGATCCGCCGGGTGACGGCGAAGAACAGCGGGTAGGGCAGGAGCCGCAGCAGCTTCATTCCGAGCTTCATCTGCCATGGGAAGACGATCTCGAATTTCCGGCCGGCAAGGCCGCGGAGGATCGCGGCGACGGCGGCATCGGCCGTGACGAGGAACGGCATCCCGAACGGGTTCTTTCGGGTCAGGGGCGTATCGACGAAGCCGGGGCAGATCAGGCGGAGCGAGACGTCGTGGAGCTCGCACTCCGGCCGGAGCGCCTCGCACATCGTGATGAGGCCGGACTTCGTCGCGCCATAGCCCGCCGTCGTCGGCAGGCCGGCATAGCCCGAGACGGACGACACCACCGCGATCTCACCCGCCCGCCGCACCATGAAATCCGGCAGGAGCGCGGCGAGGCAGTTGGCGGCACCCATGAGGTTCGTCTCGACGAGCGTCCGGAACGCCGGCAGATCGAACGCGTCCGCGGCCATCGGGATGTGCGTGCCGGCGTTGAGGACCGCGAGATCGATCGGCCCGAGCGCATCGCGGATGGCGGCGGTTGCGGCGGCGACGGCCGCGGCGTCGGTGACGTCGAGCGGGAAGGAAACGATCCGGCCGTTCGAGGCCGCCTCCCGGACGACGTCGGCGAGTTCCACCTCGCTCCGCGCGCTCGCCGCCACCGTCCAGCCGCGGCCGGCGAGGGCGAGCACGAGGGCGCGGCCGATGCCCTTGCTGGCGCCCGTCACCCACGCCACGCCCGGCCTGTCGATCACCGCCATGCGGGCCTCCGGAGGTCTTTTCGGAGCATTTTACGCCGCACGGTGGGGGGCGGATGCGTTCAGCCGGCGGGGATGTCGCCAGGGTGAGGGGGTATCGCCTCCCGGTCGGACCGTGAGACGTCCTCACCCTGTTTCGCCAACCTCGCCTGCGGCTCGCGAAACAGCCCTGTCCCCGCCCGGCGCGCCCGGCGGGAGAGGGGAAAGTCCCATCGCGCGAAAGCGGCAGGCCGCCCGCTCACGCCTTCACCAGCCGGAGGCCGCGGTCGAGGGCGAGGAGGACCTGGCGGAGGTCATGGCCGCGCCGCAGGATGTAGCCGCCGGTGGCGAGCACCGCGTAGGCGCCCTGGCGGCGGGCGAGGGCGGGCTTCTTGACGATGCGGTAGAGCGGCTGTTCGGACGACCGCCGGAAGATCGAAAAGACCGCTTCCTCAGGGTCGAAGTCGAGAGCGTAATCGCGCCATTCGCCCTCGGCGACCTTCCGGCCATAGACCGAGAGGATGGCGCTCAGTTCGCGGCGGTCGAAGTGGACGTCGGCCGGTCTGGGCCGGAAGGCGGCAAGGGCGTCGACCACGCCCCGGCCGCCGGTGCGCTCATCGTCTTCGCCCTCGCTCATCGCGACCGTTCCGTCACCGTCATTGGCCGGTCATGTTCTTCCGGGACGGGGGAATTGGCAAGATTCGGCGCAGAAGGGCGGTAAGGGATATTTCACAGTTTCGCCAACATTCAGCCCTTGCGGAGCCCGAATGGGCTACCAATATCATCCTCGTTGCCTCAGACGGTCCGGTTCGGCGGCGGCTTCGGTTTTCTCAGCCCCCCAGCCCCCCGGGGTCCTGTCGGACCGGACCACCTGACCTCCGAGGCACACCAAATCCCCAGATTGCGCCTCGGCCGGGTCTTCCCCGGCCGTTTTCTTGTGTGCCGCCCGTCAACTCCGGGCGATCACGGAACCTTGAAACGCGCGAACGTCTGCGTATATCAGCACGAAAGAAAACCCCGCCACGGATGGTGCCCATGAGCGACGCTACGACCGCTGCCGGAGAGGCGCAGTCACAGCCGTTCACCGCCGAAGTCGCGCGGCTCCTGCACCTGATGGTGCATTCGGTCTACTCCAACCGCGACATCTTCCTCCGCGAGCTGATCTCGAACGCCGCCGACGCCTGCGAGCGGCTCCGCCTGATGGCGCTGAAGCAGCCGGTGCTTCTCGGCAGCGACCCCGCGTTCCGCATCACCATTTCCGTCGATGCGGCGGCGAAGCTCCTCACCATCGAGGACAACGGCGTCGGCATGGACCGTGCCGCCCTCGTCGAGAACCTCGGAACGATCGCCCGCTCCGGCACGCGCGCCTTCCTCGATGCCGCCGGCGACAAGGTCAGCGGCACGGCGCTGATCGGCCAGTTCGGCGTCGGTTTCTACTCCGCTTTCATGGTAGCCGACGAGGTCGAAGTGTTCTCCCGGCCCGCGGGCAGCGACGAAGCCTGGCGCTGGGTGTCGGACGGCAAGGGCTCCTTCTCGATCGGCCCGGTGGACCTTTCGGCAGCGCCGGCGCGGGGCACGCGCGTGGTGCTCCACCTCTCCGGGGAGGGCGCCACCTACACCGACCCGGACACGATCGAGCGCATCGTCGGCGAGCATTCCGCGCATGTACCGGTGCCGATCGTGCTGCGCGTCGACGACACGACGACGCGCTCGCTCGCCGATGGCAGCGCCCTGTGGCGGAAGCCGAAGGCGTCGATCGAAAAGAAGGCCTATGCCGAATTCTACAACCACGTCAGCGGTCAGTACGACGAGCCGGCGCTGACGCTCCATTTCCGCGCCGAGGGCCGGCACGAATACGCCGCGCTCCTGTTCGTTCCGTCGGCAAAGCCGTTCGACCTGTTCGACCCCGAGCGGAAGAGCCGGATCAAGCTCTATGTCCGTCGCGTCTACATCACCGACGAGGCGAAGATCCTGCCGGCGTGGCTCCGCTTCGTCCGCGGCGTGATCGATTCCGAGGACCTCCCGCTCAATCTCTCGCGCGAGATGCTGCAGTCGAACCCGGTGCTGACGCAGATCGGCAAAGGCGTGACGACGCGGCTCCTCGCCGAGCTCGACAAGCTGTCGAGGGACGACCCCGACACCTACCTGAAAGTGTGGGAGGCGTTCGGGCCGGTGCTCAAGGAGGGGCTCTACGAGGAGCCGGAGCGGCGCGACGCCCTGTTCGGCCTTGCCCGCTTCCACACCTCGACGTCCGGGGACGGGTGGCGGAGCCTTGCGGACTACGTCGCGGCGATGAAGCCGAACCAGTCCGCGATCTACTACGCCGTCGGCGAGAGCCGCGAGACGATCGCCGCGAGCCCGCATCTGGAAGGGTTCCGGAAGCGCGGCGTCGAGGTTGTCCTCCTGGCGGATGCCGTCGACGCGTTCTGGGTAAGGACGGCGATCGGCTTCGAGGGCAAGAGCTTCCAGTCGATCACGCAGGGCAATGCCGACCTCTCGGCCATCCCCGCCGAAGGCGACGCGCCGAAAGCCGAAGACGCCGCCGCACCCAAGGCCGCCGTGGCGACGCTGGCGGCGCGGATCAAGCAGGCGCTCGGCGATCGCGTCACCGCCGTCCGCGGCTCCGACCGGCTCACCGACAGCCCCGTCTGCCTCGTCGCGCCCGAGAGCGGCCCGGACCGCCAGTTCGAGCGCTTCCTCTCGGCCCACCAGGCGAGCGGAAAACGCCAGGCGCCGGTGCTCGAGCTCAACCCCGGCCACCGGCTGATCAAGGCGCTGATCGAGCGGGCCACCGCCGGCGACGGCGAGGTGGTGGACGACGCGGCGTTCGTCCTCCTCGGCCAGGCGCGGATCATGGACGGCGAGCAGCCCGACGACGCGCCGGATTTCGCCCGCCGCCTGACGCGCCTCCTCGAGGCGAGGCTGGGCTAGCATTCCGCAGAAACGGGTCGCTTCCCTCTCCCCGAACGGGGCGAGGGGAACACCGCACCCGAAAACCGATGCTCGCAAACATGCTCGGGCGGAGTTTCGTCGGGTAGTGTCTGGGCCGTAACGCTCCCCTCTTTGCCTGCTGGGGGAGGCCAACTTCCCACCGTCCGAGGGACGATGGGGGGCACCCACGGCCCATCGAAGGAATCCCTGATGTCCGCGACCTGCCTCATCCTCGATTGCGATGGCGTGCTCGTCGACAGCGAGCTCGTCTCGGCGCGCGTCGCCGCGGCGTGCTTCACCGACGCGGGCGCGGCGATTTCGATGGCGGAGGTGCTCGAGCACTACACCGGCATGAAGGCCGACGAGGTGACCGCCGCGGTCTTTGCCGCGCGCGGGCTCACGGTGCCCGATGGCGAGACCGAGCGGCGCCGGCTGGCGACGATGGCGGCGTTCGAGGCCGAGTTGCGGCCGATGCCGGGCGCGGATGCTGCGCTCGCGGCGATCCACGCGCTCAAATGCGTGGCGTCGTCGAGCCACCACGATCGCGTGGCGCTGGCGCTCCGGGTCACCGGGCTCGCGCACCATTTCGGCCCGGCGGTGTTCAGCGCCACGATGGTGGAGCGCGGCAAGCCGGCGCCCGATCTCTTCCTCCACGCCGCGAAGGCGATGGGTGTCGAGCCGTCACACTGCATCGTGGTCGAGGATTCGGTCGCGGGGATCACCGCCGCGAAGGCTGCCGCGATGGCGGCGATCGGCTTCACCGGTGGCAGTCACTGCGGGCCGGATCACCGCCACCGGCTGGTCACCGCCGGCGCCGACCGCGTGGTCCATCACATGGATGACCTGGCGGAGGCGGTGCTGTTCGAGCGCTCGATCCGCCGGATCTAGAGTCTGATCCGAAGTGGCGGCCGGTTCTTCGAGAAAGATCATGCTCCAACAAGGAACCGGGCCCTAGCCGAGCGCGAGCTCCTTCAGCTGCGCGGCGAAGGAGGAGACGCTCGGGCCCGGATGGGTCGCGGCGCCCGCCGTGAGGTGGGCGAGGAGCGCCGGATCGGTGGCGATGCGCGCCAGCGCATCGGCGAACGCGGCCGGCGTCGCCTCGGTCGCGAGGAGGCCGTCGACGCCGTGGCGCACCTGTTCGCCGAGGCCGCCGACAGGCGTTGCCACGACCGGCATGCCGCCGCCGAACGCGGTCAGCGCAACGCCCGACTGGCTCGCCTCGACATAGGGCAGGGCCATCACGTCGTAGCGGGCGAGGATGCCGCCGATCTCCTCGTGGTCGATCCAGCGGTTCTCCACCGTCGCGCCGAGAGCGCGGAGGCGGGGCGCGATGCCGCCGAGATCGCCCGAGCCGATGACGCCGAGATCGACCGCAAGCCCCCTCCGGCCGAGAAGCTCGATCGCCTCGGCAAGGAGGGAGAGGCCTTTGTAGGCCATCATGCGGCCGAGGAAGAGAACGCGGAGGGGCCCTCGGCGCGGCGAGCGTTTCACGCGCGGATAGGCGAGGAGCGGGTGGGTCTCGACCACGATCCGGTCGTCCGGCGCGCGGCCATCGGCGACGAGCCGCGACGCCACCGCCGAGCTGAGCGTGACCACGACGTCGGCCTCGCGGGCTTCGCGGAGCAGCCAGCGATTGGCGATGCCGGTGCGGTCGCCGGGATGGCCCACCGCGTCGTGGACGACGACGAGATGGCGAAGCCCGGCACGGTGGACGATCGGCGCCAGCAGCGGCGTCCAGACGTGCGGCATCAGCACCACCACCGCGCCGAACCCCGCCTCGCGGAGGCTCGCCACGAGCGCGCGGGCGTCGCGGTGGAAGCGCGGCAGACCCGTGATCGCGCCGAGGGCGGACGAGAAGGTGCGGAACGGCAGCGTCGCCGGGGCGCAGGCGGCGAGGCGCGGCGCGAGCTCGTTGTCGGGCGTGTACGAAAGGACGTCGCCCGAGCCGCTCGCCGCAAGGCTCGCCGCGAGTTCCGCCGCCATCCACGACAGCGCGCCGCGCCGTCCCCAATAGACGAAGAGGACGCGCTTGCCGCGGGGCACGGCGATCGGGGAGGGGGTGGCGGTCACAGTTGGCAAGAGGGGGCTCTGCACCAATTGCGCTGGAATATGGGCTGCGGCGATCCGCGCTCAAGGCGCTTGTATCACCCGATCATGGCAGCGGGCGGATCGAACGTGACGCTTTGTGCGGTCCTGAACGAAGGAACACTCTCCGATTGAGCGGATCACGCTCAGTCCTCGATGACGCCGACATAGGGCAGCTCGCGGAAGGCGTGTGCCGCGTCCATGCCGTAGCCGACGACGAAATAGTCCGGGCAGATGAAGCCGACGTGGTCGGGATCGATCGCGGTCTTCCGCTTGCCGCTCTTGTCCAGCATCACCGCAAGGCCCACGCGGGCGGCGCCGCGCGACAGGAGGTAGTCGCGCGCGAAGGCGAGCGTCCGGCCGGTTTCGAGGATGTCGTCGACGATCAGCACGTCGCGGCCGGCGAGCGCGCTCTCGATGTCCTTCAGGAGGCTGATCTTTCCCGACGACACCGTCCCCTCGCCGTAGCTCGACAGCGTCATGAAATCGACCTCGGGCGAGAGGCCGGCGCCGTGGAGGGCGCGGACGAGGTCGGCGGCGAACACGAAGCTGCCCTTGAGGACCGACAGGACCATGAGGTCGCGATAGCCGGCGGCGGCGATCTCGGTGGCGAGCTCCGCGTTCCGGCGGGCGATGTTTTCGGCGGTGAAGAGGACCCGGACCTTCCGGCCGCGGATGACGGGCATCAGAGCACCTCGAGCGGCCGGGCGTCGCCGAGGCGGACGGTGATCGTCGTGGCCGCTGCGGGCGCATCCGGGAATTCCGTGGCGAAGCGGATGGTGCCGCCGGCCGCGATCACATCGGCGCCGATCGCCATGGCGCGGCGGCCGATCTCGGCGCCGTCCGCGGCGAGGAGGATCACCTCGACCGGCGGCAGCGTCACGGTGTCGGCCGCGACGCTCACGATCGCCCCCTCGACGCGGAGGTGTTCGTAGCCGCCGCGAAAGATGCGGCTCGCGCGGAGGTCGTCGAGCTCGACGCCGGCAAGGTTCACCGGCAGGCCGACGGCGGCGAAGGCCGGGCCGAGCGGCGGCACGATCTCCACGATCGGGCGGCGGAGGGCGACGAAGGCGGTGACGGCGGCGACGGCGAGAAGGGCGAACAGCACGCCACGGTGCCGGCGCGCCACCGTCCGGGCGGCGGGCTGCTTCGGCGGCGGGCGCTCGAAGGCCGGATGGAGGTCGATGACCAGCGGATTGCGGTCGCGGACGGCGGCCCGGCCGGCGTCCAGCGCGGGCCTCATGGCGAGCGCGGTGCCTTCGGCCCGCCGATTCGCCCGCTCCATCGTCCGCCTCTTTCCATTCACGCCCTCGCCACGGTAGGCGGCAATGGTTAACGTCGCGCCAACCATGGCGCTTTCCGGCACCCGCCCTCGGTTTGCCTGCAAGCCGCGCGCCGCGGGCCGCGTTCGTAAACGAGACGTTAACACTGGGGCAGCGAGAAGCGGTCTTCCGCGCGGCTCCACCCTCCTTTCGGGGCGACCCAGAAATTGTTCCGCTTCGACAATGTCGGACTGCGCTACGGCATGGGCCCGGAGATCCTCCGCGACCTCAATTTCCGCATCGGGCCGCGCTCGTTCCAGTACCTCACCGGCCCGTCGGGCGCCGGGAAGAGCAGCCTCCTCCGCCTTCTGTTCCTGTCCATCCAGCCGACGCGCGGCCTCATCTCGGTGTTCGGCCGCGATGCGTCGACGCTCCGCCACAACGACCTGCCACGGCTCCGCCGCCGGATCGGCGTGGTGTTCCAGGATTTCCGCCTCCTCGATCATCTCACGACCTACGAGAACGTCGCGCTCGCGCTCCGCGTCGTCGGCAAGCCGGAGCAGCGCTACCGGTCGGACGTCCTCGAACTCCTCAACTGGGTCGGGCTCGGCGACCGCATCAACGCCTATCCGCCGGTGCTGTCGGGCGGCGAAAAGCAGCGCGCCGCGATCGCGCGCGCGGTGATCGGCCACCCGGAAATCCTCCTCGCCGACGAGCCCACCGGCAATGTCGATCCGCCGCTCGCCCGCCGGCTCCTCCGCCTCTTCGTCGAGCTCAACCGGCTCGGCACGTCGGTTGTCATCGCGACCCACGATACCGACCTGATGCGGCAGTTCCCCGCCCGCACGCTGGCGCTCGAGGATGGCCGCCTCAACGTCCATGACTGAGACCCCGATCAAGACGGCAAGGCTCCGCCTGATCCCCGGCCGCGCGTCGCAGCGCCGGTCGGGGGCGAGCCCGATCGTGCCGCCGAACTCGATCGCCGGTACCGCGCTGATCGCCGTCGTCGCGATCATGAGCTTCCTCGCCTGCCTCACCGTCGGGGCGGTGACGCTGGTCCAGGGCGCGGCGGAGGACTGGCAGTCCGACATCCTCCGCGAGGTGACGATCCAGATCCTGCCGCTCGACGGCGTCGACCTTGCGGCCGCCACCGAACGGGCGCTCGGCATCGCACGGGCGGCGCCGGGCATCGCCGGGGCGCGGGCGCTCAGCGACGCGGAGAATGCCGCGCTCCTCGAGCCGTGGCTCGGCCTCGGGCTCGACACGACGGACCTTCCCATTCCGCGGCTCATCGTGGTCGAGATCGGCGATACCGAAGCGGTGGACCTCGCGGCCCTCGGCACGGCGGTCGCCGCCGTCCCCGGCGCGGCGCTCGACGACCACCGGATGTGGACCGAGCGCCTCCGCTCGATGGCGAACGTCACCGTCGTCGTCGGCTTCGCCGTCCTCATCCTCGTCTTTGCCGCGACGATCATGTCGGTCGTGTTCGCGACGCGGGGCGCGATGGCCGGGAACGGGGCGATCGTCTCGGTGCTCCACTTCATCGGCGCCGAGGACTGGTTCGTCGCGCGCGAGTTCCAGCGCCACTTCCTCGTCCTCGGGCTGAAGGGCGGCCTTCTCGGCGCGTTCGGCGCAGCGGTCCTGTTCGCGATCCTCTCCTTTGCGATGGGCACGATCGGGGAATCGCCCGAGGGCATCCAGGTGTCCGCTCTCTTCGGCAGCTTCGCCGTCGGGCCGGGCGGCTATTTCGGCGCGCTGCTGGTGGCGTTCGTCATCGCCGTCATCACCGCGGTGACCTCCCGCCTCACGGTGTTCCGCTACCTCCGCGAGGTGCGATGACCCTCCTCCGTTCGATCCTCTACAACATCGCCTTCTACGTGGTGATGGCGGTGGTCTTCATCGCCGTCACGCCGGTCTATTTCTTCCTGCCGCAGCGGCGGAACATGGCGGTGGTGAGCTGGCTCGCGCGCGTCGAGCTGTGGCTCCTCCGTGTCATTGCCGGCACCAGGGTGGAGTGGCGCGGCGTCGAAAACCTCCCGGCCGGGAAATTCATCGTCGCGTCGAAGCACCAGTCGCTGTGGGAGACGTTCGCGTTCCTGCAGCCGTTTCCGAATGCCGGCGTCATCATCAAGCGGCAGCTCCTCTACGTTCCGATCTGGGGGTGGTGGGCGTGGAAGGCCGACCACGTCTACGTCACGCGCGGCGGCGGCACGGCGGCGCTGAAGGAGATCACCGAGGGCGCCGAGCGCGTGATGGCGCAGGGCCGGCCGCTCGTGATCTTCCCGGAGGGCACGCGGCGGGCGCCGGGCGCCGCGCCGGACTACAAGCAGGGCATCGCGCTCCTCTACGCCAAGCTCGGCGTGCCGGTGGTGCCGGTGGGGCTCAATTCCGGCTTCTACTGGCCGCGCCGGCGGTCGCTCCGCTTTCCCGGCACGATCGTGGTCGAGTTCCTGCCGCCGATTCCGCCGGGGCTGAAACCGCGGGCATTCATGGAGCGCCTCACCGGCGACGTGGAACGATCCTGCGACCGGCTCGTTCTCGAAGCGGACGCGGCGGTGCCCCGGCCGCCGTTCCCGACGGAAGCGACGAAACGGTTACACGAGCTGAAAAGCCCTGACTCTTCCGCGCACTAGCCGGAGTTCCGCCGTATTCCGCGGATAACTCTTGCTCCGAGGGCGTAATTGTTCTATCTTTGTTCTCATGACCCAGCGTTCGCAGTTCAGTCTCGTCGATGGCGGCAGCCCGAAGGTTCCGGGCCTCGGCTCCCTCAGTGAGCGGTACCACTACTGGTGCGGCCGTTCGGGCCGGCGCTATCTCTTCTCCGCCGTGACGGCCAACGATCTCCTCGATTTCACCGCCGCGGTGGTCGTCCTCGCGCGCCGCGACGGCGCGGCCGTCACCGGCGAGGAGGCGATGGTCCTCGATGGCGAAGGCCGGAAACAGCTCGAGGCGCGCCTCGCGGTCGATCCCGGCATCGCCGCCTTCATCCACCTCCTCAGCCCCACCGACGCCGCCCGCCGGGCGACGATCGACGACCTCCTCGGCACCTCCGCCCGCCGCCTCGCGGCGTAGTCCCTGCGCGGCGTTTCTTCGCCTTCTCCTGCAGGGCGATCATCTGATGTGGCCTGACTCTCACCCGAGTCACGGCGATGATGGCTTCGAAATCGCCGAGGGGCCGAATCGAAGCAGAGGGCGGACGAGAGGGCAGGAAGGGCAGCCCGCCAGAGCATGATCCGAAGAAGTGGCTGCCGGTTCTTCGAAAAAGATCATGCTCCATCAAGGAACAAGGCGACGGGCATGATCCGGCTTCAACGGATCATGCTCTAGGGCGCCGCCCTCAACTCCCGCGCCAGCCATTCCAGCCCGCTGTCGCGAATCCCCATGCTGCGGAGATGGTCGGCGGTGTTGATGACGTATTCCGGGTTCGGACCGGACGGGCCATGGCTCGCCCGGACGATGTCGAGCGCCTCGGCCGGGTTAAGGTTGCCGGCATATTGGGGGTGGCGCCGGTCGACGATGTAGAGCAACGCTTTGGTAACCACGGGCGTTGGGCGCTGGAGGACGACCGGTCGGCGGACCTCCAGGTAAACGTTCGTCACTAATTCACGTTTGCGGAGATAGGCTAACACCGAATCGCCGCTTTCGGACGCTACCCGGTAGGCCAACCCGCGACAGGAGCCGCCACGGTCGAGTCCGAGGACGAGGCCCGGCCGCTGATGCGTCCCGCGATGTGCAACCGACCAGACGCAGAGAGCACGATGGGCGCCGTAGAGTCTCGCCTCCACAGCTTCCTCATAGGCAAAGCCCGGCCGCCACATCAGCGAGCCGTAGGCGAACACCCAGAGATCGGTCACGGGTCGCGGTCTTTCAGACATCGGTCGGGTGCGGCATGGTAACGGGCGTGCGTGAGGCGATGACAGCCGAAAACGACGGCAAGGTGGCGCGGAAGCGCATCCGCCGGCCCGTCGTTCTGCTTGCGATCCTCGTCGTCCTCCTCGCCGCCTGGTGCGCTTACTGGTTCGCCGCCTACCGAATGGCGGAATCCTTCATTCCCTCGGCCGCGGCCGCAGAGCAGACGGGCTCGGCGCCTGCGATCGCCTGCGCCGACCGCGCCCTCGGCGGCTTCCCGCTCCAGCTGACGATCCGCTGCAACGCCGGCTCGGCCGCCACCGCCGACGGCGTCCGCGCGACGCTCGGCCCCTTCGCCGCGACCGCGCCGCTCTATGCGCCGGGCCGCGTCGTCGCCGGCCTTTCCGGACCGCTCCAGGTCGACGGCCCCGGCTTCGCGCTGACGGCCGGCTGGACGCGGGCCGACGTCACCGCCGATGCCGGCCTCATCGGCACCGTCGCCGGCGCGGCGAACCTCGAAGGCCTCTTCGTCGACGTCACCACCAATGGCGTCCCGCTGTTCTCGGCGCAGGCCACCGTCTGGGGCACCGAGGTGCGACCTGCCACCGAGGCCGATGCCCTCCGCGTCGTCGTCAATACCGACGATTTCGTCCTGACGCTCGACGGCGCGGCCTATCCGCAGCTTTCCGGCACTGCGTCGCTGACGCTCCTGGGCGCCGGGGAGCGGCTCGACCGCGACCCGATGGGCATCCTGTCGGACTGGCTCTCGTCTGGCGGCAATGTCCGGGTCGAGCATGCCGCGCTCTCCTCGGGCACGGTCAACGCCGATGTCCGCGGCGATCTCAAGCTCGAACTCGACGGCACCCTGTCGGGCTCGCTGGCCGTCCTCTATTCCGGCGAAGAGGATCTGCCGCTGCTCGTCGCGGCGATCTTCCCGTGGGCCGGCAACCAGGCCGACGTCGTCGCCGAGGCGATCGTCGCCGTGTCGCGGCCGATCGAGCTGATGGGCGCGCCGGCGCTCGAGGTCCACCTGATGCTCGACCACGGCGTCGTGAAGTACGGGCTCTTCCCGATCCTCACGATCCCTTCGATGGGCTCGCTGGCGCACCTCCTCTGAGGCTTCAGTCGGGCGGCGCGGGTCGAGAGCGGCGACTGAACGTGCTCCGATGAGCTGCTTCCCTTTCCCCGAACGGGGCGAGGGGAATGGCAGCGGATGAGCCGGGGGTCCGTCATCCGCCTGGGCGCGAGACGGAGCGCGTTCGCTACGTCTTGGTCGGCTGGCGGCCGAAATCGGGCGCCGCGGTCTCCTGACCTGCGGCGACGATGCCGCGGCGGATGGCGCGGGTGCGGGTGAAGAGGTTGAACAGCGCCTCGCCGTCACCCCAGCGGATCGCGCGCTGCAGCGACGCCAGATCCTCGTTGAAGCGGCCGAGCATTTCGAGCACCGCCTCCCGGTTGTGGAGGAAGACGTCGCGCCACATCGTCGGGTCGGACGCCGCGATGCGCGTGAAATCCCGGAAACCGCCGGCGGAGAACTTCATCACCTCGGACTGGGTCACCGTCTCGAGATCCGCCGCGGTGCCGACGATGTTGTAGGCGATGAGGTGCGGCACGTGGCTCGTGATGGCGAGCACGAGGTCGTGGTGGTTCGGCGACATCGTCTCGACGTTGGCGCCGAGTGCGGTCCAGAACTTGCCGAGCGTTTCGACGGCGGCGGGGTCGGTCCCCTCGGGCGGCGTCAGGATGCACCAGCGGCGGTCGAACAGCGCCGCGAAGCCGGCATCCGGCCCGGAATACTCCGTGCCCGCCACCGGGTGCGCCGGGACGAAATGGACGCCCGCGGGAAGATGCGGCGCCATCTGGCGGATGACCGACTGTTTCACGCTGCCGACGTCCGAGACGATCGCCCCCGGCTTCAGCGCCGGCGCGATCGCCTTTGCCACGGCCTCCGAGGCGCCCACCGGCACCGACGCGATGATGCAGTCGGCCCCGTAGGCCGCCTCGGCGGGATCGAGGTGGTAGCTCTGCCCGAGCCCAAGCTCCTCGGCCCGCTTCAGCGTCTGCGGCGTCCGCGTGCTGATGGCGATGTGGCTCGTGGCACCGGCACGCCGGGCGGCATGGGCGATCGACGAGCCGATCAGCCCGATGCCGATGAGCGCGAGGCGCGGGAAGATCGGCTCAGCCATGATTGCCTGCCTCTCGTGGGGAAGACGAACGACCTCCCCCGTGTGGGGAGGTCGAAGGCCGCCGGCTCCGGCGGGGTTCGGGTGGGGCAGCGGGCGTGCCGCAACCGGCTGCAGTGGAGGCGCGGCCGCTCCCCACCCCCCTGGACCTTCTCACAAGGGGGAGGTCGGGGAGGGGCCGAACGAGGGTCGCCGTCACGGCTTCTTCCCGGCGAGAAAATCCGCGATCGCCTCCACCGTGTCGCGGTTGGCGGCTTCGCTGCCGATCGTCATGCGGAGGGCGTTCGGAAACCCGTACGCGTCCATGCGGCGGAGGATGATGCCGCGTTCGAGGAGGAAGGCGTCGGCCGCGTGCGCGTTGCGGCGGGGATCGTCGGGGAAATGGATGAGGATGAAATTGCCGACGGAGGGCGTCACTTCGAGGCCGAGCTCGTCCAGCGCCGAGGAGACGCGCGGCAGCCACTGGTCGTTGTGATCGGCCGCGAGCGCAAGGTGCGCGGTGTCGGCGAGGGCGGCGATCGCGGCGGCCTGCGCCGGGCCGGCGACGTTGAACGGACCGCGGACGCGATTGAGCGCGTCGAGCACCGGCGCCGGACCGGTCGCCCAGCCGATCCGGAGCGCGGCGAGGCCGTAGATCTTCGAGAAGGTGCGCGTCATCACGACGTTGCCGGCCGTGAGCGCGAGCTCGAGGCCCGCATCGTAGTCGTTCCGGCGGACGTACTCGGCGTAGGCCGCGTCGAGGACGAGGAGGACGTGCGGCGGCAGGCCGGCGTGGAGCCGCCGGAC
Organism: Bauldia sp.; assembly: GCA_020849325.1. Lineage (GTDB taxonomy): Bacteria > Pseudomonadota > Alphaproteobacteria > Rhizobiales > Kaistiaceae > JADLGL01. Next base: position 35,562 of record JADLGL010000046.1, read on the forward strand.
GTCGCTCTCCGGGATGTAGGTCCCGGTCGGGTTGTTGGGGTTGGCGAGGTAGACGAGCTTCGTCCGCGGCCCGACTGCCGCGAGGATGGCGTCGACGTCGGTCGTGCGCTCGGTCTCGGGCGCCACGATCGGCAGGCCACCCGCCGCAAGCGTCGCGATCCGGTAGACGAGGAAGCCGTGCTGCGAGTGGATCGCCTCGTCGCCGGGCGACAGATAGATGTGCGCCAGCAGCGTCAGCAGTTCGTCCGAGCCGAAACCGCAGACGATCCGCTCGGGGTCGATGCCGTGCGCGGCGCCGATCGCCTGCCGGAGCGCGGTGGCGCTGCCGTCGGGGTAGAGGTGGAGATTGCCGAGCTCGGCCTGGTAGGCCGCCATCGCGCCGGGGCTCGGGCCGAACGGTGTCTCGTTCGACGACAGCTTGTGGCGCGTGACGGCGCCCGTTCCCTTCGACTTCCCGGGGACGTAGGGCGCGATGTCGAGGACGCCCGGCCGCGGCGTCGGCAGATCCTGCTCGCTCATGCCGATACCCGTCTCGCGAGCGGCGCGCGGAGGATGCCGGCGGCGCCGTCGATGGTGATGCCGCGCGCGATGCCGCCGACGCGCTCCACGTCGTGGAGCCCCATGGCGACGAGCTCTGCGTCCGTCACGTCCGGCTCCGCGGCGACGAGGAACTCGCCCGCGCCGTCCTCGGCGACGATCGCCACCGACGGCTCGAGCCGCGGCGGGCTGATGCCGGCGCTCGCGGCGACGACGCGCAGATCCGCCGGCGACGGGTCGGCGAGGCGGGGAGAAACGACGAGGGCCGGAGCGCCCGCGATCCTGCCTTCCTGGGCGATGAACGGGAGGAGGGCCATGATCCGCGGCCCCGCGTCGGAGAGATCGCGCCACCAGGCGGTGCCGTCGCCGCGCTGCGGGATGAGGCCGAGGTCGAGCCCGCTTGCGGCAACGCGGCGGACGACGTCCGCCGGGCCGTCGGCGATGATCATCTCGACCGAGAAGCCGAAGGCGAAGCGCGCGAGGTCGTGCATCGCGGCATGGTCGTCGCCGAGGTCGACGAACACCCGGAACGGCGCCTGGAGGAAGGTGAAGGTGGTGATGATCTCGCGCCAGAGATGCTCCGCGGTCGCGAGCGGCAGGACGCCGGCATGGCGCTCGGCGAGGCGGCGCATCATCTCGGCCTCGCGCTGCGGCCGGAAGGCGGCCCCGGTGCGCGCGGTGCCTTTCGCCGCGATCAGCGCCTCGATGACGGTGCCGCGCTCGATGAGGAGCCGGTGCATGGCCTCGTCGATCCCGTCGATCTTCGCCCGCAGCTCGGCGAGCGTTCTGGCGTCGCTGTCGCCGTTGGCGGCCATGGAGAAATGCTCGTTCGTGACGGATCGGCCGGCAGACGGCCGAAAGGCCGGGCATTCATAGGCAAGCCACCCCCCGAAATCAAAGAAAACGTTGACGCGTCAGGGGGCCGATCCTACCTATCCGGCCCACACTCGAAGGGCGGTCGCCCACTGCCGGGCGGGCTTTCATGACACCGAGGGACAACGGGCGCATCGACGCGGCGCGGGCCCGGCAGGAAGCTGACCGGCCTTCGTCGCCGCTCGTCCTGTTCGGGCCGGACCGGCCGCTGAAACTCGACTCGGGCGCCACGCTCGACCGCTGGCAGGTCGCCTACCAGACCTACGGCACGCTCAACGCCGATCGCAGCAACGCCGTCCTGGTCTGCCACGCGCTGACGGGCGACCAGCACGTTGCGAACGTCCATCCGCTCACGGGCAAGAACGGCTGGTGGTCGCGCATGGTGGGGCCGGGCAAGCCGGTCGACACCGACCGCTATTTCGTCATCTGCCCGAACGTCATCGGCGGCTGCATGGGGACGACGGGCCCCGCCTCGACCAATCCCGACACCGGCCAGCCCTATGGCCTCGATCTACCGCTCGTCACCATTCCCGACATGGTGCGGGCGCAGGCGATCCTCCTCGACCATCTCGGCATCGCGACGGCGCTCGCCGTCGTCGGCGGCTCGATGGGCGGCATGCAGGTGCTGCAATGGGCCGCCGCCTATCCCGAGCGAGTGTTCGCGGCGATCCCGATCGCCTGCGGCGCGCGGCACTCGTCGCAGAACATCGCCTTCCACGAGGTCGGCCGCCAGGCCGTCATGGCCGACCCCGAGTGGGCCAAAGGCAGGTATCTCGCCGAGGGCCGGAGCCCGCGAAAGGGGCTCGCGGTGGCGCGGATGGCGGCGCACATCACCTACATGTCCGACAAATCGCTGCACGCGAAATTCGGCCGGCAGCTGCAGGACCGCGACGCGCCGACGTTCGGCTTCGACGCGGATTTCCAGATCGAATCGTATCTCCGGCACCAGGGCGTCACCTTCGTCGAGCGCTTCGACGCCAACTCGTATCTCTACGTGACGCGGGCGATGGACTATTTCGACCTCGCAGCGCCCCATGGCGGCCGGCTGTCGGAGGTCTTTCGCGGCTCGAAGACGCGGTTCTGCATCGTCTCGTTCACGTCGGACTGGCTGTTCCCGACCGAGGATTCGAAGGTGGTCACCCGCGCGCTGATCGCCTCGGGCGGCAACGTATCCTTCGTCGAGATCGATACCGACGGCGGCCACGACGCGTTCCTCCTCGACGAGCCGGAGCTGTTCGCGACCGTCGACGGGTTCCTGCGCGCGGCGGCGCATGCGCGGGGGATCGCCTGATGCTGGCGACCGACGCCCGGAACGGCATCCGCGCGGACCTCAGGCTGATCGGGGAGCTGATCCCGCAGGGCGCCCGCGTCCTCGACGTCGGCTGCGGCAACGGCGATCTCCTGAAATTCCTCGAGGACACCAAGGGCGTCGACGGCCGCGGCATCGAGCTCAGCCAGAAGGGCGTCAACGAATGCGTCGCGCGCGGCCTCTCGGTGATCCAGGGCGATGCCGACCGCGACCTCGTCCACTATCCCGACGACGCGTTCGACTACGTCGTCCTCTCGCAGACGCTCCAGGCGACGTTCCGGCCGCGCGAGGTGGTGGAGCAGCTGCTGCGGATCGGCCGGCGGGTGGTGGTCTCGTTCCCCAATTTCGCACACTGGCGCGTTCGCGGCGCGCTCCTTTTCCGCGGCCGGATGCCGGTGACGAAGGCGCTGCCGTACTCGTGGTACGACACGCCCAACATCCACTTCTTCACGCTGCGCGATTTCGTCGATCTCTGCGCGGAGCTGCGGGTCACCATCGACCAGTCCCTCGCCCTCGACCGCCGCGGCGAGAAGATCGCCTTCCGTGGGCCGTGGTGGTTCTGGAACCTTTTTGGCGCGCAGGCCGTGTTCGTCCTGAGCCAGCGCTCCGCCCAGCGCGACGCGCCGAGCGCCTAGAGCGTGATCCGTTCAAGCCGGATCACGCTCGTCGCCCAGTTCCTTGATGGAGCATGATCTTTTTCGAAGAACCGGCGTCCACTTCTTCGGATCATGCTCTAGAGGTAGCCCTTCCGCCGAGCCTCCAGGTGTCCGGCGAGGCCATCGAGGAACATGCGGTTCGAGGGGTCGATTTCGATGGCCTTTCGAAAGGCCGTCTCGGCTTCCGCCCGTCGGCCAACCACCTCCAGACAGCACGCCAGGTCGTAGTGCGGCGCTCCAAACTCCCAGATCGGGTTCAACTCAATGAGCGCTTCCCAGAGCGGAATCGCGTCCGCAAATCGACCGTCGCGATGCGCGGCGAGTGCGGCCTGCTCGAGGCTCAGCGGGTCCAACGCCGCGCCTGTCCGTTCCCTGCGGTGGGCAACCCAATCGCCCGACACGATTTCGGGAAGGCCCTCGATGGGTGGGTTGTAGCGATAGACAAAGGCGTATCCGCCTTCCTCGATTGCGATCAGTTCACGGGCGTAGAGGCCGCCGGCGGGATTCGCCGGGTCGACCTCCTCGAAGGCATCGAGGTCGGAAACGATCGACGTGTCCATGGCTTCGAAGAGTTCGCCATGGACGATGCCGTCACCGGGAACGAAGGCGGGATAGGGGCCGCAATCGAACAGCCGCCCGCGGATGGTGCAGGGCATCACGAAACGGAGGCGCCGGTCGAGTCCGTGGCTGCCATACGCAGGCTCGCCGCGGCGCAGCGAGCCGTAGAGGACGAGGCGGGGCGGCGGCATTGCTGCCCGCCGGATGGGATCAGGCACACTCCTGCACGGCGCGGTCGAGGGCGGCCGAGATGCCGCGGAGCGAGTAGTTGTCGGTGGTGTCGGTGCCGCGGGCCGACCGGCCGCGGACGACCATCTCGATGCCGCGGCGCATCGACACGATCAGCTGCGCCTCGGTGGCGAGGTCGCTGATCCAGGCCGCGTCCTCGCGCGTGAAGAGGACGAAGTTCTCGTCCGTGTCGATCGTCACCGTCACCGAGGAGTTCGCCTCGAGCGGGTAGCCCATGATGACGCTGATCTCGTTGGCGGCGTTCCGGCCCGGCCAGTTGGCGACCATGAAGAAGACGGGATCGCGGTTGACGCCGACCGGCGCCATCGTCCGCGGCTGGGTGGCGGCGTAGCAGACCCGGCCCGACGGGCCGCTGTAGACGTAGACCGACCAGTCCTGGAACGTCGCGACGCGGTTCGAAGCCTGCGGGAAGGCCGCGGTGGCCGAGGCCGCGAGGATCAGGAGAGCGGCGGCGATACGGTTCAGCATGGGCATCCCTGTCTGCTCCGGCGCGGCGGCCGGTGCTGGTCGGTCGTCGTTCTGCGGAGCATCAGGCGCATTCGCGCGCCGCCCGCTCGAGCGCGGCGGTGATCCCGCGCAGCGAATAGGTGTCGGTGGTGTTGGTACCGCGCGCCGAGCGGCCGCGCACGACCATCTGGGAGCCGCCGCGCATCGCGGCGACCAGGAGGTCGTCCTCGACGCGGCTCGGCAGCCAGGCGCCTTCACCCTCGACGAACATCGTGAAACTCCCGCCGCCGTCGACCGTCACGAGAACCTCGGAATCGGGCGCGAGCGGGTAGCCCATCTGGGCGTAGGTCTCGTTGCTGCCGATCGTCACCATGAAGAGGACCTCGCTCCGCGTCCGGCCGGGCGGATCGGTGCGGGCATCGGTGGGACGCGAGGCGACGAAGCAGACCTTGCCCTGCGCGGTCGTGATCGCGTGGACGTCCCAATACTGGAAATTCGCTACCGGCACGCCGTTCTGCGCCAGCGCGCCGACGACGGAGCCAACGAGAAGCGCCGCAGCAAGAGCCATCCGGGGAAGCATCGGCGTCGATCTGTCCTCGTGTCTGCGCCTGCCGGCCCGTCGCGTGTTGAGCATCCGGACCGTGTCGCCAACATGGTTACTTTTTGGTGAACGCGCGCTGTTTTCGGGCGCCGACGACACCGGTCCGCAACCGCATCCACGGCATTCGCGTCGCGCGCAAATGGGGCGACTTTGCGGCCCGCGGCGGGGGATCGCGAGGGTACGACGTTCGCTTCAGGGGCAGATGGATTGGCCGCTGGCGGAACGTCGGGTGGCGCTTCGCCTCCGCCGCCGAGGCCGTCGCGCGTGCTCCGTGCGGGGCCTTTCGTTCAAAGCGATAGTGAGAGGGTCCTCTCCCCCTCGAGGACCCTCAAAGGAGGGAGAGGACCCCTCCCAAATTGCCGTCGACGGCAACAGAGCCCGATTGGGCCCCCAGACACGATAGCCCTGACCCCTACCGCTGAGACGCTCCAGCTCTGCCGAGATCGAGCCGAATTGGGGTGCCGGCAGGCGGGCTGCCGCGGCTTTTTGCGAGGACGGGCGCCCCTCCGCCCCTCTCCGCTACCCTCGCCTGCCGTCGCCAAACGGGTCAGCCGCAGTCCCGATCGGCGCCGGCCAGGACAGATGTGCCGGGCACCCTTCGCGGCGCTGCCGTCAGCGGGCGGCGACCTGGTTGTCGGCGTGCCACGGCGTGCCGCCGGGGTGGTCCCAGTCCCAGCCGACGCAGTGCGGCCGCTCGTGGAGGCGGAGGAGTTCGGCGGCCTCGGCGTCGCGAAGGCCGTTCCACACGGCGATGAAGCAGAGCCCGGCGGCCTGCCAGGTGCAGGCGAGGATCGTGCGGCCTTCGGTGGCCTCATGGGCCTCGGGACCGCACTCGTTCTGAAGACGCCACTGCGGCCAGTCGAAGGTGACGACGGGCGCGCTCACCGCGGCCGCGACGTAGTTGGCAGGAGCGACGTCCCAGGCCTTGGCCGGGGCGGCGACAGTGATGGCGGCTAGGGCAGCGGCAGCAATCATCGCGACGGATTTGAGCACAACCAGACTCCAATTTCCGGAAAATCTTAGGAAAATGAAATAACAAGGCGACTGTGATTGTTTGTAAAACTCGACTGATCCATTTGATTTAAAGAAGAGCCAAGTTGTATTGGCTATTGTTGGCTCAAACGGCAAGTTCTGGCCGATACGGCGGCCTTAGATTACAAATCGATTTAGTCGATTTACTTGGAATGAACCGCGTCGGCGGGAAGGGCAGACGGACGGCTCAACGAAGTGAGCCGAACGAGCACCGTCGCGCGCCGCTCATGGGGCTCGCAGGCGCTCCCCCCGGTCGTGCCGCTGCGCGTCGGGCAGCGGGCGACGGCCGCCGCCGTGGCGGCGTGAGCGATGGACGTTGACGGATGGCGAATGGCGGCTGGACGGCGCGCGCATCGGAGAACCCCCTCACCGAATCGGATGCACGCATAGGCTTCATTGCGTGCGCCGTCGCGCGGAAACCGCGACGCGCGCACGGCAAAATTGCCGCATCCGGGCAAGTGTCCCATCGGACAGGTGCCCCTTGGCCGTTCGGACAGGGGTCCGCGGCGGCGCCGGCGACGTGCGGACGTGCGCAATGCACCGGCCGAGGACGGGCGGGCGGCTACGCGTCAGCGATGCGGACGGTCAGCTCGGAGCTGGCGATGCGGCGCGGCAGCAGGTGACGGCGACGGGCGGAGCCAGAGCATGATCCGTTGAAGTCGGATCATGCCCGTCGCCTGTTTCCTTGATGGAGCATGATCTTTTTCGAAGAACCGGCAGCCACTTCTTCGGATCATGCTCTATGGGACCGGCGTGTCGCTTCCCGGCACCGGCGGCGCGGCGGCGAACTGGAGGCGGTGGAAGCGGGCATAGGCGCCGTCCCGCGCCAGGAGTTCGCGGTGGGTGCCGGATTCGACGATCGCGCCGTCCGCCACCACGCAGATGCGGTCGGCGCCGACGATCGTCGACAGCCGGTGCGCCACCACGATTGTCGTCCGCCCGGCTTTCAGCCGATCGAACGCCTCCTGCACCCGCGTCTCCGATTCGGCGTCGAGTGCGGACGTCGCTTCGTCGAGGAGGACGATCGGCGCATTGCGAAGGAGGGCGCGGGCGATGGCGAGGCGCTGGCGCTGGCCGCCCGAGAGGTCGATGCCCTGCTCGCCGAGTAGGGTATCGTAGCCGTTCGGGAGGGCGCGGATGAAACCGTCGGCGAGGGCCGCGCCGGCGGCCGCTTCCACCTCGGCGTCGCTGGCATCGAGGCGGCCGAAGCGGATGTTGTCGCGGACCGTGCCGGCGAAGAGGCGGACGTCCTGGCCGACGAGGGCCATGCGGCTCCGCAGGCTGCCCAGGGCGATGGCGGCGATGTCCTGGCCGTCGATGAGGATCCGGCCGCCGTCGACCTCGTAGAAGCGCTCGATCAGCGCGACGATTGTGCTCTTGCCGGCGCCGGACGGCCCGACGAGCGCGGTGGTCTTCCCGGCCTCGGCGACGAAGTCGAGGTTCTGGAACAGCGTCTCGCCCGGCCGGTAGCCGAAGGCGACGCGGTCGAAGACGATGCGGCCGGCGCTGACCTCGAGCCGCGGCAGCCCGGTGTCGTCGGCCGGCACGGGGGTGTCGAGGAGGGCGTAGAGTTCGCGGATGTTGGCGAGCCGGCCGGCGAGCTGCACGTTCACCCTGGCGAGCCGGGCGGCGGGCTCGTAGGCGAGGAGCATCGCCGTCACGAAGGCGATGAAGGAGCCGGGCGTCGCGCCGGAATGGACGACGGCATAGCCGGTCCATAGCAGGATGCCCGCGACGGCGATGCCGGCGAGGCCCTCCATGATCGGCGCGGTCCGCGCGGTCATCGTCGCCACGCGATTGGAGCGGCGCTCGACCTCGCCGATGGCCGATTCCATCCGGCCGCGCATCGTGCCCTCGAGGTTGAAGGCGCGGACGACGCGGATGCCGAGCGCGGTCTCCTGCAGCACCGACGAGACGAGGCTGGTGAAGCGGAACTCCGCCTCGGCCGCCGCGCGCGTCCGCCGGATCAGCCGGCCGACGAGGACGATCGCGACCGGAGCCACGAGGAAGACAACGAGCGAGAGCGCGACGTTCTGCCAGAACATCACGCCGACGAGGACGACGAGCGTGAGGAGGTCCCGGATGCCGACATTGCCGAGCTTGTCGAGCGCGTCGCGCGCGGCATTCGTCTGCTGCAGCATCCGGGCGACGAGGTCGGCCGAATGGGTTTTCGCGAAGAAATCGAGGTCGAGCCGCAGCACGTGATCGAACACGCGGCGCTGCAGGCGGGCGACGATGGCGTTGCCGATCTGCGCCTGGATGACGAGGCTCACATAGTTCGCCACGCCGCGCATCACGAACAGCGCCCCCATCAGAATCGGGATGAGGACGACGAGGTTCTCGTCGCGCGTGAAGAAGATGCCGTCGACGACGTCGCGCATCAGCCAGGCCGTGCCGCCGGTGGTGGCGGCAAAGAGGATCATCGCCGCGACGACGATCGCGTAGCGGCCGCCGAAATCCTTCGCATTCTCGCCGACTAGGCGGCGGACGAGGGCGAGATCGCCGGGCGTGCGGGGGGCAGGTTTGGCCATCAGGGCGAGGCCGCCGCTGCCGGCCACGCATCGGGATGCGCTCGCCGACGTGCTTCCGGAAGGCCGCTCACCCCCGCGAAAGAGCGCGGAAGGACGGCGCGGCGATTCCGACAGGGTGAGGGGGTCTTACGGTCACCACGATGAGGCGATACTCCCTCACCGTCCAGCCCCAACTCGGCTCCGCCTCGACAAGGGCGGGAGTCCTCTCCCCGCCCGACGGGGAGCGGGGAGAATGAGGCTGTCGGTGGCCTTCGTTCTCCCTCCCCCTTGTGGGGAGGGTTGGGGTGGGGACTTTCGGCCTCCCGGCCCATTCGGCCGTGCCGAGCCCGCAGGCCGCAAGTCCCCCTCCCGGCCTCCCCCACAAGGGGGGAGGTGAAGAAAGAGGGGCAGCCGTCCTGTCTGCAGGAGGCTCCCGTGCGGGAGGGGTCCGCGGTCGAAGTGAATTGCGCGGCCACGCCTGCCTCTCGCCCGCCGGCGATCGCCCCGGCCCTCACGCGGCCAGCGTCTCCTCGACGAGCTTCACCCAGTAGGTGCAGCCGAGCGGGATGATGGCGTCGTTGAAGTCGTAGCCGGGATTGTGGAGTCCGGCGGTGTCGCCATTGCCGATGAAGATGAACGAGCCCGGCCGCGCCTCGAGCATGTAGGAAAAATCCTCGGCGCCCATCACGGGTGGCGTCGCGGGATCGACGCGGTCGGCGCCGACGATGCGCGACGCGACGCGGATGGTTTTTTCCGTCTCCGCGCGGTGGTTCACGGTGACGGGGTATTTTCGCCGGTAGGCGAGGTCGGCGGTCGCGCCGAAGGCGGCGGCGACGTTCTGGACGATGGCGCGGATGCGCTCCTCGACGAGGTCGCGCATCGCCGGCAGGAGCGTCCGCGCCGTCCCTTCGATCTTCACGAAATCGGGGATGACGTTGGTGGCGGTGCCGGCGTTCAGCATCGTGACGGACACGACCGCCGATTCCAGCGGGTCGGCGTTCCGCGACACGACGGTCTGCAGCGCCTGGATGAGGGCTGCGGTCACCACCACCGGGTCGATCGTGTCGTGCGGCCGCGCGGCGTGGCCGCCGCGGCCGCGGACGACGATCCGGAATTCGTCGGTCGAGGCGAGGAGGGCGCCGGCGCGGGTCGCGAACGTGCCCACCGGGATCCCCGGCATGTTGTGCATGCCATAGACCTCGCGGATGCCGAAGCGGTCCATCATCCCGTCGTCGACCATCGCCTTGCCGCCGGCGCCGCCTTCCTCGGCGGGCTGGAAGATGACGACGGCGGTGCCGGCGAAATTCCGCGTCTCGGCGAGGTACCGCGCCGCGCCGAGCAGCATGGCCGTGTGGCCGTCATGGCCGCAGGCGTGCATCTTCCCCGGCGTCTCCGACGCATGGGCAGCGCCCGTCGCCTCGGTGATCGGCAGCGCGTCCATGTCGGCACGGAGGCCGATGACGCCCGGGCCGGGCTTCGCGCCCCTGATGACGCCGACGACGCCGGTGCGGCCGATGCCCGTCACCACCTCGTCGACCCCGAACGCCTTCAGTTTCTCCGCGACAATGCCGGCGGTGCGGTGGACGTCGTAGAGAAGCTCCGGATGGCGATGGAAATCGTGCCGCCAGGCGGTGATCTCGTCGTGGAATTCGGAGAAGCGGTTCAGTGCGGGCATGGCGAGCTCTTCGCTGGCGGCGCGGCCGGTCGTCCCTGGTTACCACCGTTCCGCGATCGGCGTCGCCCTTCATGGGCCATCATCATTCGCAAAGGAAGTCCGCGATATGAATGCGCGCCGATTCGTGTTTCCCGTGAGGATCTTCCATGCGTAAACTCGCCCGCTGGGGCGCCCTTGCCCTCCTGCCGCTGCTCGGCGGCTGCTTCGACATGCGGAACGACCTGTCGGTCGCTCCGGACGGCACGGCGACGCTCGTCGCAAGCTTCGCCCTCTCCGCCGACATGATGGGGATGATGGGCGCCGCGGCCGGCGCCGGCGGCGGGGCTCCCGCCGCGGACGACGATTTCTGCCCCGACGACATGGACGAGGTGCCGGAAGGCTTCACCGCCACCAGTGAGCGGACGACCGCCGGGAACGGCGACCTCGTCTGCACCATGACGATCACCGGCCCGCTCGACCGCCTGAACGAGGTCATGGAGGGCACCGACTTCAACCCCGGCGGCGGCATCGAGGGCGACGACGGGCAGATCACGCTCGTCGCCGAGGGCGGCAACGTCTACCTCTACACCCTCACCTTCGCCATTCCGAAGGAGGACCCGCCGACGCCGGAGGAAGCCGCGATGCAGGCGGCGATGATGCAGGCGATGCGCGAGATGATGACCGGCCGCACGATGACGTGGAGCGTGACCGCGCCGCGGATCCTGTCGACCACCGGCACGCTCGACGGCAACACGGCGACCTTCGTCATCCCGGTGACGGACATGATCGACAACACCGGCGGCGAATACACCTTCGAAGTCCGCTTCGGCCTCTAGCGGCTGCGACGAACCCGGCCGGCCGCGACAGCGCGGCCGGCTTGCATGCCGCGGAGCGCATGGCTATCAAGGCCGCGCGCTTTCGGGCGCCGCATTAGCTCAGTCGGTAGAGCATCGCATTCGTAATGCGGGGGTCGCTGGTTCGAATCCGGCATGCGGCACCA
>JADLGL010000047.1 GCA_020849325.1 Bauldia sp.
AAATAGTGGCCGGCCCAGAACGGGTTTATACGAGGAGGCCACTCAATCCGTTCTGGGCCGGACCAACCCCACGGACCCAGGAGATGCGGCGGACCTGAGCACTCCGTAGGGTATCGGGTCGTGACGGCGGCTGAGATTCGTGGCCGAAGCCCACGGGAACGCCGCCTCAGGCGTCAAGACGACCTTACCCAATCCCGTCGGAAAATCAACAAATTGCCCGGACTATGGGCAGTTTCGGCGAAGGTGTCGTAAACGATTAACCTTACGCGTGCCGATAGCGAATTCGCAAACTCAGCGGTTGCAGGCGATTGACCTGCCGGCCCGGATCAGGCGGCCGCCGAGACCACCCGGTTCCGGCCGGTGTGCTTGGCGCGGTAGAGCGCTTCGTCGCCCCGCTGGAACAGCGAGTGCACCGTGTCCGTCGGGCCCGTGAGGGTCGAGATGCCGATGCTGACGGTCACGCCGATCGCCGGGTGGCCCTCGCCGATGACGAACGGCTCGGCCGAGATGCGCTCGCGGATGCGCTCGCCGACGAGGACCGCGAGCGAGACGTCGGTCTCCGGCATCGCCACCACGAACTCCTCGCCGCCGAAGCGGCAGGCAAGGTCTATCCCGCGCACCGCGCGGCGGAGGCGATCGGCGAACTCGCGCAGTACCGCATCGCCGGCGAGATGGCCGTAGGTGTCGTTGATCGTCTTGAAGTGGTCGATGTCGAGGAGGAGGAGCGACAGCGGCCGTCCCCTCCCCGCGGCCTGGCCGATCAGCGTCGACAGATGGCGCTCGAGATAGCGGCGGTTGTGGAGGCCCGTCAGGCTGTCGGTGATCGCCATCTCGATGGTGAGCTGGACGTTGTCCCGGAGCTGGTCGGAGTAGCGCTTCCGGCGGATCTGCGTCCGCACCCGCGCCAGCAGTTCGTTCCGGTCGATCGGGCGGAGGATGTAGTCGTTCACGCCGAGTTCGAGCGCGCGGATGACGCGGCCCTCGCTGTCGGCGCAATCGACCACGAGGATCGGCAGGAGGCGCGTCCGTTCCAGCGAGCGGAGCTGCGAGCACAGGCGAAGGCCGTCATGGTCGGTGAGTTCGAGGCTCACGATCGCAAGGTCGAACCCGCCCTCCGCAGCCTTGAACAGCGCCTCGTGCGGATCGGTCTCCACCGTGACGCTGTGGTCCCGCGACAGACCGGCGACGATGCGGTCGCGCGAGGAGGCGCGATCGTCGACGAGAAGGATGCGGCCGGACAGCGTCGGGCCCGGGCTCGGCTCGAGCGCGATCTGGCTCGTGGTCGCCGCACGCGCGCCGAGTTCGTCCGTGAGCATCTTCAGCCGCACGAGGCTGCGGACGCGCGTGACGAGGGCGAGATCGTTCGTCGGCTTGGTGAGGAAGTCGTCGGCGCCCGCCTCGAGGCCGGCAACGCGATCCTGGACGCTGTCGAGCGCCGTCACGATGATGACGGGCAGGTGCGTCGTCTTCGGGTCGGCCTTCAGGCGCCGGCAGACCTCGAAGCCGTCCATGCCCGGCATCATCACGTCGAGAAGGACCATGTCGCAGAGGCCGCGACCGCAGATGTCGAGCGCCTGCGGGCCGTTGGAGGCGGTGACGACGTCGAAATACTCGGCCGTCAGCTTCGCCTTGAGGAGCTTCACGTTCGCCGGAATGTCGTCGACCACCAGGATGCGCGCGCTCATGTTCCCCTCAGGCGTCGCCGAGATAGGCCTTCACGGTCTCGATGAACTTCCCCACCGAGATCGGCTTGGAGAGGTATGCCTCGCAGCCGCCCTGCCGGATGCGGTCCTCGTCCCCCTTCATCGCGAAGGCCGTTACCGCGATGATCGGAATCGCGCGGAGGTCGTCGTCCTCCTTGATCCATTTGGTGACTTCCAGGCCCGACACCTCGGGCAGCTGGATGTCCATCAGGATCAGATCGGGGCGATGCTCGCGGGCAAGGTCGATCGCCTCGAGGCCAGATCGTGTCTGGATCGTGTCGTAACCGGAGGCCTCGAGGAGGTCGTGGAAGAGCTTCATGTTGAGCTCGTTGTCCTCCACGACCAGGACGGTCTTCGCCATCTGTATCTTCCCTCGCCGCGGCAGGAAACCGCCGTTTCGCGGGTCCCACCAGCGATGGTTCCGGGATAGGCGCCAACTCTTTCGGGAGTGCTAACCCGATCGCAGAATCACGGCCCTATCTTAGGATTGCAGCGGCGAAGTCCACAGGCTCGAAACCATTTCGCGCGGGCGGCGTCCACCGCCGGCATCGCTCGTCCAGCGCCCGTGCGGACGCGCGAAGGCGAGGCCGCACCGGGCTTTCCGGAGCCCGCACGTACCGGTTGCCGAATTGGGGATGGAGCGGTGTCGGGTTTTGCGCGGCCGGCTCAGCCGGCCGCCCTGCGACCGCCGGTCGCGCCCGGCATCGCGGCGTCGTCCTCGATGCGATCGCGATCATGGTCGCGCTCGGCGATCGCCTCGAGCTTCTGCAGCTCCTCCTCGGCGACGGCGAGGCCGGCACGGGCGACGTCGCGCTGGGCGCGGAGCTCGTCCGCCGAGGCGCGGAGATTGTCGCGGCGCTGCATCGCCGCCTTCGCGAAGGTCGAGTACGCGAAATGGCTGATGTCCTTGATCCCGGTCCGCTCCTCTTCGGCGCGGATCTGGTTGTCGAGTTCGCTCGACATGCGGACGAACTCGGCGACCATCCCGTCGATCTGCGCCACCTGGCGGCGCTTTTCCTCGACCTGGAAGCGCTTCAGGCGGACCACGCCATCACGTGACTTCATCGGACCTGTTCCCCGTGCCCGCTGGCATGGCCGGCTTCGCCCGTTCCCGATGGGAACGGCGACCTCCCGCGAAGGCCTTGGGCCAACTCCAACTTTCTGCCTATCCTTACCGGCGGCGCCCCAATCCGGCGCGCTGGTAACCCTTCGTTTACGTCTCGCGTTAATCATGCCGGCAGAGGGCTTAAGGCCGGGTAAACCGGATCGCTCGACTGAGGCCGAAACGGCGAGTCGGGTGAATCGGTTAGGCCGAAACCCTGAAGACGATTTCGAAGAAAACCGGACGAGGATTCTGCTGGTCTTTTCAACTGCGTGGGCCGAGTCGCTGAGAGGCTCCAGGCAGTGGGTTTGGCGGCTGAATCAGGAAGTGTTAACCAAGCTTCGGTAGCGTATCGAATCGGGGTTAACCGTTCCCCTCGGGAGCACCAGTCGTGCGGTGCGGCCCGAGGCCGGCAGCCAGGGGATGGGTATGCGAGTTCTGCTGATCGAAGATGACAGCGCTACCGCGCAGAGCATCGAACTCATGCTGAAGTCCGAGGACTTCAACGTGTACACGACCGACCTCGGCGAGGAGGGCGTCGATCTCGGCAAGCTCTACGACTACGACATCATCCTCCTCGACCTGAACCTCCCCGACATGTCGGGTTACGAGGTTCTGCGGACGCTCCGGGTCTCGAAGGTGAAAACGCCGATCCTCATCCTCTCCGGCCTCGCCGGCATCGAGGACAAGGTCCGCGGCCTCGGTTTCGGTGCCGACGACTACATGACGAAGCCGTTCCACAAGGACGAGCTCGTCGCCCGCATCCACGCCATCGTGCGGCGCTCCAAGGGCCACGCGCAGTCGGTGATCACGACCGGCGATCTGACGGTGAACCTCGACACCAAGACCGTCGAGGTGAACGCCCAGCGCGTCCACCTGACCGGCAAGGAGTACCAGATGCTGGAACTCCTCAGCCTCCGGAAGGGCACCACCCTCACCAAGGAGATGTTCCTCAATCATCTCTATGGCGGCATGGACGAGCCGGAGCTGAAGATCATCGACGTCTTCATCTGCAAGCTCCGCAAGAAGCTCGCGGCCGCGACCGGCGGCCAGAACTACATCGAAACCGTCTGGGGCCGCGGCTACGTCCTGCGCGAACCCGACGACGCCGAACCGCTCCGCGCCAGCGCGTAGCCGCCCCGCACGGCCACGGCAACCACGAGAAGCCCCGCTCCGGCGGGGCTTTTTGCTTTGTCGGGGGGCACACGGCGTCCCCAAAAACCGCTCATCCCAGCGAAAGCTGGGATCCATCTTCCGGAGTCCGTGGCCCGCGCATACGGTGCCAGCCATGAGGCCGTTCTACGTCTACATCCTCGCCAGCCGCCGGAACGGCACCCTCTATGTCGGCATGACCGAAGATATGTCCCGACGCTGGTACGAGCATCAGGAGGGCGCCTTCCCCGGATTCACGACAAAGTACGGGGTGAAGACGCTGGTGTGGTTCGAGACGCACGAAACGAGGGAGTCAGCTTTCGTGCGGGAGCGTCGGATCAAGGCGTGGCGGCGAGCGTGGAAGATCGAGCTGATCGAGGCCACGAACCCGGACTGGGCCGACCTGTCCTGGCAACTGATTTAAGGGTATCCGGCGGTCTGACCGCGGACCTCCTCGCAGCTCCCGTCGTGGCGCACTGGGTCCCAGCTTTCGCTGGGATGAGCGGTTGTTGCGAGGGCCGAGCGCCCCCTTGCCGCCGAACTAATTCAGCCGGCTCACCGGCACCGGCAGGCCGCCCTCGCCCGCCACCACCACCGGCGACAGGACCGCCCCGCGGTCGAGCGCCGCCGTCGCCACCGCCTTGATCCGCGCCAGAAGCCGCACCGCGTCGGCCGTGGCCGAGGCCGGGTCGCCGGCGGGCCCGAGGACGACCACGCATGGCTTTCCCGGCGCCGCAGCGAGCTCGGCGAGGACGTCGCGGCAGCGTGAATCCTCCACCGACAGCCGCACCGCAACGAGGTCCGGCCCGCAGCGGCCCGCATCGCCGGCGGCGCGGCGGATGTCGCGGCAATTGCCGACCGTCGCCATGTCGCGGTCGAGGTCGATCGCGCGGGCAAGGGCAAGAGAACCGTGGATGTCGGGATCGACGATCATCACCCGCAGCGGATCGGTGACCGGCCCTGCGGGGGCGCGGAGCGCGCGGCGGAGCGCAACGGCGTCGAGCCAGCGTCTCACAGGAGGCCCACTTCCTGGAGCTTTGCCTCGATGACGCTTCTGTCGAACGGCTTCAGCACATGGTCGTCGGCGCCGGCGCGCACGGCCCGGCCGACGACGGCCGGATTGTATTCGGTCATGCAGAACAGGATTTTCGGCCGCATCCCGCCTTCGAGGCGGCGGAGCGCCTTCACGAAGTCGATGCCGTCCATCATCGGCATGGTCGCGTCGACGAGGATCGCGTCGGGCATGCTGTCGCGGCAGAGCGTGAGCGCCGTCTCGCCGTCCTCGGCTTCGCTCACGGTGAAATCGAGATCCTCGCAGATGCGGCGGACGACCTTCCGGACGACGCTGGAATCGTCGACGACGAGAAAGTGCGCCATCGTCATCATTCCCGGCTGGAGGCCCCTCGCACCCGCTCCCGGCTTTTGCCGGCCGGCAATGGCAAAGTGAGGGCGAACGCGGCGCCGCGCGGCATGCCGGACAGCATCGCGATCCGTCCGCCGAGGGGCGCGACGCGCCCGATGGCGTCGGCAATGCCGCGGCCGAGCGCCTCCGGCCCCGCCGCCGCCACCTTGGGATCGACGCCGCGGCCATCATCGCTGACGACGAAGCGGAGAGCGCCGCCCGCGAGCGTCGCGGTGAGCGACAGGGCGCCGGTGAGCGGCTTGCCGGCCATCAGGCGGTCCATGGGCGCTTCGATGCCGTGGGCGATCGCGTTGCGGAGCAGCTGAACCAGCGCGGGCACCGCGGCGGAAATGAGGTCGGGCGTCACCAGCACCGGGCTGGCGTCGATGGTCAGCGCCGCGCTC
Source organism: Bauldia sp. (assembly GCA_020849325.1). GTDB lineage: Bacteria > Pseudomonadota > Alphaproteobacteria > Rhizobiales > Kaistiaceae > JADLGL01. The sequence continues at coordinate 5,764 of JADLGL010000047.1, forward strand.
CGGCCGTTGAAGCCGGCAAGGTCGGCAACGAAGCCGCGGAGGTGATCGAGCGCGTCGGCGACGGACCACAGCCGGGCGCCGGCATCGGTCCTGGCGGCCGCCGTCGTGGAGCGTCGCTCGCGGGGCGTATCCGCCTCGCCCGCAGAAGTTGTCGGCATTGGCTGAACTGCTTGGAGGGAGCCCAACCGGATTCGCGCGTGGAGCGAGCAGATCCGGCTGCCCGACCATCGTCCGAAAATGGTTAACGGATCCTGAAACCGGGGTGGCGCGCGACCGTCAGGTCACAACGCGCGCAAGGATGACGACCATCTCGCCCTCGAGCGTCGCCGAAACCCGCATCCCCGAGAGCCGGGCGAGCAGGCCGGCATAGTAGGGCTGCACCGCATGGGCATCGACTGTGATGCCGGCGATGTCGCCGGGCACGAGCTTTTCGAACGCGGCCGGGACGCGGGCCGACGGCCCCGTGCAGGCGAGGCGGAACGTCGGCGCCTCGACCGGCGCGATCACCTCCACCTTGATCGAGCCGCCGCGCGGGATCGCATTGCCGGCGAGGAGGAGGAGGTTGAGGAGGAGTTTCACCCGGTTCTTGCCCATGAGGGCCCGCGGCGCCTCCCACGACAGCTCCGGCTTCTCGTTCGCCATCAGGCCGCGCGCGACCTTCTCGGCGTCGCCGAGGTCGATCTCGGCCCCGGCGCTGCCGGCAGCACCGAAGGCGAGGCGCGCGAACTGGAGCTTCGCCGAGGCTTGGGTGGCGCTCTTCCGGATCAGTTCGAAGGCGAAGCCGCGGGTCTCCTCGTCGTCGTTCTCGTCGAGGACTTCGAGGCCATTGGTGATTGCGCCCACCGGCGAGATGATGTCGTGGCACACGCGGCTGCACAGGAGCGCCGCAAGGTCGTGCGCCTGGAGCTCCAAAACTTCGGACATCGCTGTTCGCCTCCGCGCGGCACGTCGAATCGGGCGGGGACCTAGCTCCCCGGCCCGGATACATTGCCCCTCTCGGCCTGCCAACCAAGCCTGTCGGGCGATGCCGGGTGTGGACATCCGGGCGGCGGCTCGCCCGCCACCACGCGATCGAGGATCAGCAGCGCCTGCTCGGCCGTGAAGACCCCGCTCCGCACCAGCGGCCAGAAGCGGACCTCGCTGCGGCGGACCGGCGGCGTATGCAGTTCGAACAGAACCGGAAGCGTGCGGAGGCCCGCCGCCTCCGCGACCGCGGCACGGTGCTGGCCGGCAAGCATGCAGACCACCCATTGCCCGCCGGCGCGGATGAGCAGCCCGGTCGGCAGTCCCTCGGTAACGAACCCGCGGGCGCGGATCGAGGCGACGAGCGCGGCGATGCGGCGGAACTCGATGTCCGCCTTCGCGGGCGACCACGGGCCACCGGCGGTGATGTGTCCGTCGCGGATGCCGACGGGAGGACCGAACAGCCTGTTCTCCGCGCGGTTGATGGCGACCATCTTCCGGCTCAGGGAGATCGCATCCGCTTGGGTCCACGGGCACACCGGCACCCAGGCCGGCAGGGCGGTGAGAGCGGGCGACGCTCCGGCCAGTCCGAAGAACTCGGCCCGGTTCGCCGGCTGCCATCGCTCGTAGAACGTCTCGACGGGAAGGAGGGCCCCGGCGCGGTCCGCTCCGGCGGCGATCCGATGCGCCATTTCGACGACCGGATGCCCGGCCTCCCGCACGGCGCTGAAGAAGTGGGTCAGCCTGAGCCGCTCGACCGGGACGTCCATGATGAAGGACGAACCGGGCGCCAGACGCGCGGCATCGGCGGGATGAGCGACGGCGCCACGGAGATCGGCGGGAGGACGACGCCAGCGGATGTCGAGCCCCATCCGGCCGAACGCGGTCGAGACGGCGGCCTTCAGCCGCCATCCGAGCGTCGGACCCGGATCGGGCCTTCCCATTGGTCCGTCGAGAGCCTCGAACGCCTCCGCCGACCAATCATGGGCGTGCCCCGGAAGCTCCGAGGTATGTGGATTCTCCACGCTTCCCGTTCCCCTCCGGGCCAATGCGCTGCACACGCCGCATCGCGCCTGGGTGCAACGGCAGGCCTGCTCAACCTGGAAGCGCGGACCCAAACATGTCAATCACGGACAGGTATGGACGCTTCAATTTTTTTCCGGCGCGGTCCCACACGGTCGACGTGCCCTCCAATCGACATTCACGCCGGCTTGGGCCTAAGATTTACCAAGCGCGCGTGCAGGATTCGCACGGCGCGACGGATCGGCCCGGTGTTTGGCTGGACGCTGCGGTCTCGGAGCCCGTTCTCAACAGGGATCGACTGAGATGATTCGCTCTCTCGTGAAGCGCTTCCTTGCGGCTGCGGTCGTGGCCATCGCCGTCACCGGCGCCGCCCAGCAGGCATCCGCCCAGGCCAACGCCCAGTACACCGGCGACCAGCTGGTGGCCGCGGGCAACAGCTTCTTCACCCAGCTGTCGGGGAACCTCGCGGCGGTCATCGAGGAGGCGATCAGCCGCTTCGGCCTGCCGAACGGCTACATCCTCGGGCAGACCGCCGGCGGCGCCATCATCGGCGGCGTCCGCATCGGCGAGGGTACGCTCTACACGCAGAACGCCGGCACCCTCCCCGTCTACTGGATCGGCCCGTCGATCGGCTTCGACGTCGGCGCCGACGCCTCGCAGACGATGATGCTGGTCTACAACCTTCCGAACGTCGAGGCGGTCTACCAGCGCTTCTTCGGCGTCAGCGGCTCCGCCTTCGTCGTCGGCGGTGTCGGCATGACGGTGCTGACCAATAGCGGCGTGACCGTTGTCCCGATCGTGTCTGGCCTCGGCGCCCGGATCGGGTTCAACATCGGCTATCTGAAGTTCACCCCGACGCGGACGGTCAACCCCTTCTAGACCGGGCCGCCGACCGGGTGTTCCCGCAACCGTTCCGGGTCGACATGACCGACCGGAGCGGCGCCGCGGAACGGAGGGCGGGAGCGTGATCGAAGCGGGCATGTATTTTGCCCTGGGGCTCGCCACGGCGGGCCTCCTCGCGCTGATGATCGCCCCCCTGTTCTGGCGGAGAGCCGTCCGGCGGACCCGTGCCGCGATCGAGCACGCCGTGCCGCGGAGCCTCGGCGAGATCCAGGCCGAAAAGGACCAGCTCCGCGCCGAGTTCGCGATGTCGACGCGGCGGCTCGAACTCTCGGTCGAACGCCTCCGCGAGAAGGCCGGGGAGCACCTCGCGGAGATCAACGACAAGCGCGGCCTCGTGAAGCGCCTCGCCGAGGAGCAGGCGCGCCGCGTCGAGGCCGTCGAGCGGCTCGAGGAGCGCGAGGCCGAGCTCAACAAGCTGCTGCAGCGCCGCGAGGAGCGCCTGAAGGACAGCTCCGCCGAGCTCGAAACGGTGCGGACGAGCCTCGCCGAGCGGAGCCGCGCCCTCGAACAGCTCGAACACGCCATGAAGCGGGCCAACGAGACGACCGAGCAGAAAACCATCGAGCTCGTCGCCCGCGGCACCGAGATCGACAACCTGAAAGACCAGCTGACATCGGCGCGCGCCCGCCAGACCGCGCTCCACATCGAGCGGACGCGCCTCGAAACCGCGGTTGCGGAGGCGCACGCCGGGCAGACCGTCGACACCCGGAAGATCGAGAGCCTCGAACGCCGCATCGCGCGGATGGAGAGCGAGCGCGGCGAAGCCGCCGCCGAAGTCGAAGCGCGCGACCGCGAGATCGAGCGGCTCGGGGCCGAGCTCGCGGCGCGCGGCGGCGCCGTCGAGGCGCTGGAGCACCGGCTGGTCGAGACCGAGGCGGCGTTCGCCGAGGCCTCGGCCGAAGCCGCCCGCCTGACGCTCGACCTCGAGGAGGCGGGTCACCGCGACCACCACGCCGAGACCAACGAGGCGCTGGCGAGCCTCGAACACGAGCGCGAGGCGCTTCTTGCCCAGATCGCGACGCTCCAGGACGCCTTCGACCGCAGCACCGCCGAGAACAACGAGCTCCGGCGCGTCGCGGGCGAAGCCTGGGAGGCGGAGCGGATGCAGAATGCCCTCCTCCGCGAGCGGCTCAACGACATCGCCGGCGAAGTGGTGCGCCTGACGCGCTCCTACCGCGGCGACATGGGGCTGGCGGAGCTCACGGTGCTGGCGGGCGGCGCCGACCAGGACGCGGACCGGCCGCCGCAGCGTCCCGCCGGCGAAGGCTCCCTCGCCGACCGCATCCGCGCCCTGCAGCGGAGCGCCAAGGGTTAGCGCACGCTCCGGTGCGTTCGACGCACTCGGATCGTTCCGGGAGCGACCGCTCATTCGCCTCTCCCCGATCGGTGCGAAGGAACGGCGACCCCATCGGGCCGGTGACGCCGACGGGTATCATCCGCAAGCGTCGATCCAGTAGAATGCACCGCCACCGGCGTTAGCCCTTACCTCCGAGGCGGCCATGTCCGACGCTCCGATTTCCCGCGGCTTCCTGGGCCGCCGCCGTCCCGACGCCGGAAGCGCGCGCATCCCGCCGGGCCAGCATCTCGTCACCGATTTCCCGATCCTTTCCGCCGGCCCGACGCCGCGCGTCGACCTGACCCGCTGGGCGTTCGCGCTCCGAAAGGACGGCCACGACCTCGCGCGCTGGACGTGGTCGGAGTTCAACGCTCTGCCGCAGACCGACGTCACCGTCGACATCCACTGCGTCACCACCTGGTCGAAGCTCGACACGAAATGGCGCGGGGTCTCGATCGACACGCTCCTCGCCGCCGCCGGTCTCGAAGCGCCGCCGACCGGCTTTGCGATGATGCACTGCGACGGCGGCTACACCACCAACGTCCCGCTCGCCGACATGACCGGCGGGAAGGCGATGGTGGCCCACACCTATGACGGCAAGCCGCTCGAACCCGCGCATGGCGGCCCCGCGCGCCTTCTCGTGCCCCACCTCTATTTCTGGAAGAGCGCGAAATGGGTGCGGTCGATCGAGTTCATCGAGACCGACCAGCCCGGCTTCTGGGAGCAGCTCGGCTACAACATGTACGGCGACCCGTGGCGGGAGCAGCGCTATGCGGGCGATTGAGGCGGCGGCAGCGGGCGCTCCGCCCCGCCTCGTGTGGCGCACCGCCGAAGTCCTGTCGGTCACCGAGGAGACGCGGCGGGTCCGGACGCTGGCGCTCGACGTGCCCGGCTGGCCCGGCCATCTCGCCGGCCAGCACCTCGACGTGCGGCTGACCGCGGCCGACGGCTACACCGCGCAGCGCTCCTACTCGATTGCCTCGGCACCGGAAGCCCCGCACGTCGAACTGACGGTGCAGCAGCTCGAGGAGGGCGAGGTGTCGCCCTACCTCGCCCACGATGTCCGCCCCGGCGACCGCTTCGAGGTGCGCGGGCCGATCGGCGGCCATTTCGTCTGGGCGGCGTCGCAGGGCGGGCCGCTCTTCCTCATCGCCGGCGGCTCGGGCGTCGTGCCGCTGATGGCGATGCTGCGCCACCGCGCCGCCGCCGGCTCCACCGTGCCGGCTCTCCTCCTCCATTCGTCGCGGACGATTGCGGACATCATCTTCCGCGACGAGCTCGACGCCCTCGTTGCCGCCGGCGACGGCCTCCGGGTCATCCACACGCTGACCGATGCACCGCCGGCCGACTGGACCGGTTATCGCAGGCGGATCGACCGCGCGATGATCGAGGAGGTCGGGTTTCCGCCGGCCGCGACGCCTCGCTGCTACATCTGCGGTCCGTCGGGCCTCGTCGAGACCGCGGCGCGGGCGCTGGTCGAGCTCGGCCACGCACCGGCCCTCGTGAAGACGGAGCGCTTCGGCCCGACGGGCGGTTGAAACGCCGCCGCGGCGGCCGGGAGAGGACGATGGCGGAGACGGCCCTGGACTTCATCCCGGTCGACGGCAACGCCGTCGCCGGCGACCTCAGCGGGCTGTTCGCCCGCGACGTCACCACCGCGATGATCTGCTGCGGCGGCTGCGGCGCGTCGGCCGAAATGGGCTCGGTGCGCGTCTATGGCGGCGCGATGGGCTCGATCTTCCGCTGCGTCACCTGCGACACCATCGTCGTCCGCATGGTCCGCACCCCGCGCGGCTTCGCCATCGACATGCGCGGCGCGACCCACCTCCTCGTGCGCGCGTGACTCCGACGACCCGTGGCCTCTCACCCTCCATCCCTGAACTCGCTGCGCTCGCAAAGGGATGGAGCCCTCTCTCCGCTACGGGGAGAGGGTATGCCGACGATCGCCCCGCTACGGATCGACGGGCACGAACGCATCCGCCCGCGCAGTTGCGCCCTGGATCTGCTTCGGGCTCAGCTCTTCGCCGATGATCTCGAGCGCGCCTTCGGCGCTCTGCACGGTGCCGGCGCGGTGGGCGAGGAGCACCCAGTAATACGCCTCGGCATTGTTCACCGGCACGCCCTCGCCGAGGGCGTACATGATGCCGAGATCGTACTGCGCCGCGGCGTTCCCGGTGGCCGCGGCGAGCGTGTAGAGCCGCAGCGCCTCCGGATAGTTCAGGCCGACCGGCCCGTTCGGGTCGACATAGAGGTCGGCCGCCGCTTCCTGCGCCTCGACATGACCCTGCCCGGCGGCGAGCAGGAACCAGTGGAGGGATTCGGCGAGGTCCCGCGGAACGCCGTCGGTGCCGTAGTAGAGGAGGCCGAGCTCGAACTGCGCGCGGGCGAAGCCGGCATCGGCCGCAAGCCGGAACCAGCGCGCCGCCTCCGCCCCGTCGGCCGGAACGCCGTCGCCATTGGCATACATGATGCCGATCCCGGTCTGCGCGCCGACATGTCCCGCGTCCGCCGCGAGGCGATACCAGCGCATCCCCTCGGCGAGGCTCTGCTTGATGCCCTCGCCGGCGGTGTAGGCGTAACCGAGGTTGAACTGCGCGTCGGTGTGGCCGGCCTCGGCGGCGACGCGGTACCAGCGCACCGCCTGCGCGGCATCGACCGGCACGCCCTCGCCGTAATAGTAGCGCTCGCCGAGTTCGTAGGCGGCGTCGGCATTGCCGGCCGTCGCGAGCGACTGGACCTGTGCGAGGGGGGTCTGCGGCCCCACCGTCTGCGCCGCTGCCGGGGCGGCGAGCGCGGCGGAGAGGACGAGGGCGGCGGCGAAACGGATGAGGCGGGTCTTCGTCATGACCCGAAGCTAGCCAAAAACCGCCGGGCACTCCACCCCGGCCGCTCCCGCCCCCCAACCGCGCGCGCCGCCCCGGAAAACCGTCGGCATGGCGGCGCAAAGGCAGTGCTCTTCGGCGCAAGCTCGGCTAGCGTGGCGCGCCGTGCGTCGGGGACGCCGGACGCGTCGCAACAGGCCCAGCCGCTCATGCAGCTCCTTCGTCGGCTCTCGCTGGTCGACTTCGCGCTCATCCTCGCGCTCGTCGTGGTGGGCGCGCTCGCGGTGTTGAACCAGCGCGAGCGGACCGGAGCGGGCACCGCGGGCGGCGACTATGTGCTGACGAACCAGAACATCGCCGCGTTCGAAGCCGCGGTGGACGGCCTCATCACCGCGCTCGCCACCGGGCGGGCCGCCGACGCCGCCTTCGGCGCGGTCTCGACGACGGTCGCCACCGCGGGCGACACCGCGCTCGCCCCGGTCGTCACCGCCCTCGGCAACGCCCATGCGATGCGGAACGAGCTCGGCATCACCTCGGCGCTCCGGTCCCTCGACGGGCTTCTCGACACCAGCCCCTTCGCCGAATACGTCCTCGACGCCTACGCCGTGGGCACGCTCAACTACGCGTTCGACGCCGGCCCCGCGACGCCGGCGACGGGCGCGGAATGGGTGCACCTCGTCTGGGTCACGAGCGTCGGCGACGAGCCCTTCCTCGGCTGGCAGATCGCGACCGGCACTGCGACCTGGACGATCGAGCCCGGCAACTCCGCAGTGCGCCTCGCCTTCTCCGTTCCGGGCGAGGGGTATTCGGGCACGCTCCTGCTCGCTCCGGCGAGCCCCGGCGCGCTCATGGAGGCCTCGGCGACGCTGAGCGTCCCCCTTGCCGAATCGATGGTCCAGCTCGGCGCGGAAGGCGCGGCCGGCGAAGGTATCCTGATCCTCGATCTCGGCCAGGCGATCGCCGCGCGGCCGGGCCAGCCCTGGTCGGGCGAGACCCGGCTCGGTGAACCACCCGGCCTCGTCGACGATCTCCGCCGGTCGGAGGAGGTCGTCTGGCGCGCCGTTCTCACGGACGGACGCGAATTCGTCATGCGGATCAAGATGGGCGAGACCGGCCGGTCCGCCGTCGCCACAGTGTTTCCGGCCGCCTGATGGTCTCGCGCCGGCGCGTCGTCGGCCTCCTGCCGGCCCTCGCCGCCGTGCTGGCGGCCGGCATCGCCCTCGCGCAGGCCCCTCCCGCGCCGGAGCCCGCCACCGCCGGCGCGACGCTGTTCTTCCCCCGCACGGTCGCCCGCGCCGAGGACCGTGGCTACGACGGCGAGGCGACGTGGCGGATGATCGACCTCGGTCCGACGACGGCCCTCGAGGCGGTCGTGACCTTCGCCGGCATCGACGCCGACATGATCGTCCTCGTCGAGGAGAACCCGTTCGCGGCGCTGCCGGACGACCTCCTCGTCCACGCCTGGCCGCGCTGGCCGGCGACGCCGGAAGGTCCTGCTGTCGCATCCGCCTATCTCGTGGGCGTCGAGACCCCGGCGGCGGCGCAGCTCGGCCTGATCGGCACGGCGCGCGGCGATTTCACCATCGGCCTCATGGCGAGCGCCGCGCCGCGGAACCACGAACGCCTCGGGGCCGCCACCGTCCTCATCGTCGAACTCGGCCTCCCCGACGGGAAAGCCTATGTCGGCCTCGCGCTCGGCCCCGAGCAGCAGCGGCTCCTCGATGCCGTCGTCCCTGCCGGCGACCCCGCTCTCCCCTTCGCCGGCCCCGTCGAGCAGCGCATCCTCGGCGCCAATGCGCCGGACGGTTTTGGCGGCGTCCTCTGGGACACCCCGGCCGACGGGGGCGGCGTGACGGTCCGCGCGCGCGTCACCCTCTACGACCGCGCGATCGGCTTCGATGTCGGCTTCGCGGTCACACCGGAAGGCCTCGTCGTATCGGCAGACGGCGCCGCGGCGACGCTGGGACCGCTGACCGGCATCTCCGTCCGGTCGGCGGAGGGCGAGACCATTTTCGCCGGCGGAACCGCGCCGGACGACGGACCGGCGAGCCGCCTCGCCTTCCGCGGCGACGCCGGCCGCGCCGCGGTCGAGCGCCTCCGCGCCGGCGGCGATGCGGTCCTCACCCTCCATTTTGGCGGCGCCGCGGGCGGCCCGACGCCGGTCGCCCTCGCTCTGCCGCGGAGCTGGAACCCGTTCGCCTCCCTCGCCGCCGCACCGTGACACCGACGGCGGCCGATTTTTCGCCGCCGCGGCGCCTCGCCGCTGGACGCGGCGGCTCCGAACGATCAGTGTCGCGCCGCCGCTGAGGCGGAGTCCGTAGTGGGGTTCAGAGGGTACCGGCGACCATGGCGATGATGAAGCACGCAACGCTCGGCCAGGTGTTTTCGGCGCGCGGCCTCGGTCGCACCGGGACGCTCGACGGCGGCAAGTTCGGCTTCGTCGAGCTCGTCGGCGCCGACCGGGCCACCCTTTCGATCGCCTTCCCGCCGACCGGCGCCCAGGCGATCGCGAGCCGCATCGTCGCGGCGATGGAGATGGCCGAGCACCAGCGCGTCAACGGCGAGCAGCCGACGGACACCGCAGCGCCCGTCATCACCGACCAGACCGTCGACGTCAGCTCCGCCGGCGACATGCTCGTGCTGACGGTCTCGACGAGCGCGGTGCCGATGACGTTCCGCCTGTCGAAGAGCCGCGCCGAGAAACTCCGCGCCGCCCTCGAGATGGGCGAGGCGAAACTCGACGGCGCCGCGGACGGCACCGCCGACGGCGCCTGAGACGCCGCAACGACAACGACACGACGGGAGGGGTTTTTGATCACGCTTACCAGCCGCAGCGGAAGCACGGCGACGATCGACTATTTCGGCGGGCAGATCCTGTCCTTCGTGCCGGCCGGCGGCAGCGACCTCCTGTGGCGGACGAGCGACGAGCACCTCGCCGCAGCCAGGGCCGCCGGCAAGGCGCCGCGCGGCGGCGTGCCGGTCTGCTGGCCCTGGTTCGGTCCGCACCCGACGGACAAGTCCGGCCCGGTCCACGGCCTCGCCCGCATCGGCACCTGGACCTCGGACCACATCCACGGCGACCACGCCGAGTTCAGGTTCTCGACCGACGGCTCGAACCCGCTCTTTCCCTACGCGGCGGAGGCGTGGCTCTACGTCACCGTGTCGGACAAGCTCGAAGTGACGCTCACCACGATCAACCGGAGCGACCGGCCCTTCGTCCTGACGCAGGGCCTTCACACCTATCTCCGCGTCGGCGACGTCGAGAAAGTCGAGGTGCTCGGCCTCGAAAAGGCGACCAGCAACAAGGGCGACCACACCGACGGGCCGGTCACGATCAAGGGCGAAGTCGACCGCATCTATTCGCCGGTCACCGGGCCGCTCCGCGTGAAGGACCCGGTGCTCGGCCGGACGATCGTCGTCGAGAACGTCGGCTGCACCGAAGCCGTGATCTGGAACCCCGGTTCCGACAAGCCCGACATGCCGGCCGGCTCGTTCCGGCACATGCTCTGCGTCGAGCCCGCCAACGCGAAGGACGCCCCGACCGTCCAGCCCGGCGCCCGCTCCCGCCTCACCACCCGCATCCGCGCCATCGCGCCGTAGCCCGGTGCCGGCCGCATCCCGCCGGGCGCCCCGGCGGGGTGGCGCACTTGTCGGCCCGCGCGGCCTTCAACCAGACGAAAAGGTCGTTCCGGGGCCGCAAAGCGGAACCCGGAACGACGGGTTCCGTTTTGCAGGGTGAGCAGGAGCGGCACGACGCTCTTCCCAATCAGACCATCCCGTTGACTCCGCCCCCGCCGCCTGCCCCTATCCCCGCATGTCGGTCGTATCGCATCGCGCCGCGGCGGCGGGCGCGGCCTTCGATGCCGTGGGGCGGTTCTACTTTGCCTCGCGCTACTCCGAGCGCCGCTTCGCGCCGACGATCTCCGATTTCACCTTCGGCAACCCGCAGGAGATGCCGCTGCCGGGGATCGGCGATGCGATCCGCCGCCATGCCGTGCCGCGCGACAAGAACTGGTTCGCCTACAAGACGAGCGAGCCCGAACCGCAGGCCTTCCTCGCCGGTCGGCTCTCGACCGAACTCGGCCTTCCCTTCGCCCCGGCCGACATCGCGCTGACGGCGGGCGCGTTCGCGGCCATCGCGCTGGCGTTCCGCGTGGTGGTCGACGCCGGCGACGAGATCGTCTTCTCCGCGCCCGGCTGGTTCTGCTACGAGCCGATCGCCCTCGCCGCGGACGCCGTGCCGAAGAAGATCGCGCTCGAGGCGCCGGCATTCGACCTCGACCTCGCCGCGATCGAAGCCGCCATCACGCCGCGGACGCGCCTCGTGATCGTCAACACCCCGCACAACCCGACCGGCCGCATCGTGCCGCGCGAGACGCTCGCCGGTCTCGCCGATCTCCTCGACCGCGCCTCGCGCCGCATCGGCCGGCAGGTCTTCCTCCTTGCCGACGAACCCTATCGACGCCTCCGGTTCGACGGCCGCGGCTTCACCAGCCCGGCCGCCCTCTATCCCTACACGCTCATCGCCTACTCCTACGGAAAGGTGCTCCTCGCGCCCGGCCAGCGGCTCGGCTACCTCGCGATCTCGCCGCTGATGCCGGAGCCCGACCGAAAGGCGCTGCAGGACGCGATGTTTCCGGCGCAGATGGCGCTCGGCTGGACGTTCCCGAACGCGGTGATGCAGTACGCCCTGCCCGACCTCGAGGATCTGTCGATCGACCTCGCCGCCCTCACCCGCCGCCGCGACGTGCTGGTGGCCACGCTCGCCGCCGCGGGCTACGAAATCGTCCCGCCGGAGGGCACGTTCTACCTCTGGGGCCGCTGGCCCGCGGGCGCGGAGGCCGGGCGCACCTGGAACGCGCTCGCCGACCGCGACGTCTTCGTGCTGCCCGGCGAAATCCTCGGCACGCCCAGCTGGTTCCGCATCTGCCTCACCGCATCCGACGCCATGGTCGAACGCGCGCTCCCGGCCTTCGCCGAGGCCGTGAGGCGCTAACGGCCGCGCCGACGCTTTGCAGCAGGGGCGGGATTCTCTCTGTCGAACCGGGCGGTTCTCTCGTCGGCGAACGTATCCACCATGCTGGTGGCGGTCTTGGCGTCGACCTTGAGCGACTGGGCCACGATTTCGATCAGCCGCGAACGCGACCGACGACCGGCCTCGACCATGCGCTCTACGTACTGGCGATCCGCGAATGCACTCATCGCGCTGACCTTCTTCACTCATACGCGGCCCTGCCGTCCGAAAACGGCCAACGCCAAGCGTCGGTTCCTACCATCACGGCGGAACGCGAGTCGAATCTTGCCCCGCTGGCGCGCGGGGCCCACCGCTACCCCCGCCCGTCGCTCGTCCCGGAGAGGTACTGCTTCAGCCACTGCTCGTTGATCTCGGCCTCGTGGAGGAGCGACATCAGTGCCTCGCGGACGTAGATCACCCCGAGCGGCTTGCCGGCGTCGTCGACGATCGGCAGGTGTTTCAGGCCCTTCTTCTGCGCGACTTCGGCCACTTCCGTCAGCGTCTGGCTGGGCTTGCAGGTGGTGGTCTTCGTCGACATCAGCGTCTGGACCGACGAATCCGCCACGACGTTCGGATGCTCCGCCACCCAGGTGACGACGTCGCTGTCGGTGACGACGCCGGCGAGCTTCCCGCGCGGGTCGGCCACCACGATCAGGTCGATCCCCGGCTGCGCCAGTTCGCGCGCGGCATCGCGGATCGTGGCCTCCATCGAAAGCACGACCAGCCGCTTGTTCGCCGTCGGCAGATAATCCCTCACCAGCACCGTTTGATCCCTCCCCGCTCGGTTCGGCGCGAAAGATAGCGGTGCCATCGAGGCAAGGCCAGCGGTGGAAGCGGCGCCAGTCCGGCGCGGGATTGCAGAAGCACGCCGTGACCGCCGCCGGCACCGCGACGGCCTTGCCGCGCGACGCTCCGGAGCCGGATCAGGCGGCGATGGCCGCCGCTGTGCGGAGCTGGTTGCCGCCGAGCCGCTTCGCCTCGTAGAGGGCCTTGTCGGCAGCGTGGAGCATCATCTCGATGCTCATCGTCGAGCGGACCGAGCTGCTCAGCCCCGCCGATGCGGTGCAGTTGCCGCGGCTGAAGCGGAGGTCGGCGACGCCCCCGGCAAAGGCGCGCATGATGCGCTCGGCCGCGATCCGCCCGCAGGTCTCGTCGGTGTCGGGCAGGATCGCCGCGAATTCCTCGCCGCCGATCCGGCCGATGCAGTCGCCGGCGCGGAGGGTGTCGCGCGCGGCCGAGGCGAAGGCCTGCAGCACCGTATCGCCCACCGGATGGCCGTAGGTGTCGTTGATCTGCTTGAAGCGGTCGAGGTCGAACACGATGACCGCGGTGGGCCGCTGGTAGCGCGCCCCTTGCGCGATCATCGAATTGGCACGGTCGAAGAGAGCGCGCCGGTTTGGGAGGCCCGTCAGCGGATCGGTGAGGGCGGCGGCGCGGAGGCGCGATTCGACCCGCTCCTTGACCAGCGTCACCACCAGCACCGCAAGCGCGTAGACGAAGATCGCGGATTCGATCGCGAAAATGGAGAACTGGAGATCGCGGTAGGGCTCGTCGATCCCGCCATTGAGGTAGCCCGCGACCGCAAACGGGATGCGGAGGAGAACCGCGGCGGCGTGGAAGGTGAAGACCACCGCGACCGCGACCCGCGTTCGGAGGCGATCGCTGCGCCAGATTTCGCGGGCTGCGAGAAGGCACATCGCCGCCATGCCGAGCGAGACGATCGTCACGCGCCATTCGAAGGTCTGCCCGATCGCCGGGATCTGGACGAGGATCATCCAGATCAGCGCCGCGCCTGCCGGGACGAGCTGCGTCGTCGGCCGGCCGGCGAAGGAACGCGCCGCGTTCCAGCCGAGGCCGACGCCATAGAGGATGATCGCGTTGGCGATCTGGACCGAGAAGAAATCGGGGCTGATGTCGCGGAAGGCGAGGAAGCAATTGCCGATGCCCGCCAGGGCATAGGCTGCCGAGAGCCACAGAAGGCTCACCTCGCGCCGGTGCTGCGACCAACTCCACAGGAGAAGGCCCGTGCAGGTGAGCATCGAGACCACCAGCACGACGAACAGGGTCGGCGGGTCGAACCTCATCGCCGGAATTATCCCCCAAAGGCGGCGTCAGTGCCGCCCGGAGCCCCCGGTGCCGCCGCACCCCTTGGTCCCCGTTCGAAGAGGACTATCCGGAAAACATTCACATCTGCTTAAGACGCCGCAGCGCCTTTGCGGCACCTGCAGACGAAGGCCGCGGCCCGCAGCACCGAGGTGAGACGCACCCCGATGCGTCAGCGTCGGCTCGAGGCTGAAGTCGAGCGTGCTCTCCCGCCCCGGAGGCAAGCGTGAAGCGGCCGGTGCGGAACGAGCGCTCGCAGACGATGGCGACGAGGCGGGCGCGCTCCTCCGCCGAAAGAGGCGCATCGGGCGCCCGCGCCGGCGTGACAGTCGTCACGGCTTGGTCTTCGGAATGGTCCGTCGGAGATCACCGGCGCGCCGCCGCAGGTCGAGCGAAACCGGCCGACTGCGCAGTGGCGGCAAGCCTGATAGGATGGCTCCGTCTGGGCGGGCCCGCGGGAGGAAAACAATGCAGGAATTCGTCAATCAGGTCGCGAGCCGTCTCGGCGTGCCGGCGTCGACGGCCTCGGGCGCGGTCGGCGCGCTCCTCGGCCTCATAAAGAAGGGCGGCGACAAAGGCGCGGTGACCGAACTGTTCGCCAAGCTGCCGGGTGCGAAGACGATGGCCGAGGACGCCGAACACGAGGGCGCCGAAGCTGCCTCCGGCGGCGGTATCGGCGGCATGCTCGGCGGCCTTGCCGGCAAGATCGGCCTTGGCGGCACCGCCGGCGGCCTTGCGAGCCTCGCCGGCACCGGCCTCGGCACCGGCCAGATCGCCACGATGGCAAAGATGTTCGTCGACTGGGCGAAGACGAAGGTGAGCCCCGCCATCGTCGACAAGGTGGTGGGCTCGATCCCGGCCCTGAAGGACATCGCGAAGTAGCGACGCCTCCCTTGCACGCCATCCCGTCTCCGGCTTGAAGAAGCCGGGGAGGACTTCCGTTGGCCGGCTTCGTTCTCGCGATCGACCAGGGCACCACGTCGACGCGCGCGCTCCTGTTCGATGCGGCGCAGCGCGTCGTCGGCGAGGGGCGGCGTGAGCTGCGGCAGCACTTTCCGCGCTCGGGCTGGGTCGAGCACGACGCGGACGATATCTGGCGCGCGGCGCTCGCGACGGCGCGGGCGGCGCTGCGGAGGGCCGGGGTCGCCGGCCGCGACGTCGCGGCGATCGGCATCACCAACCAGCGCGAGACCACCGTCGTCTGGGATCGCGCGGGGAAGCCGATCGCCCCCGCCATCGTCTGGCAGGACCGTCGCACCGCCGCGGCATGCGAGCGTCTTGCCGAGCGCGGCTTCGCGAACCTTTTCGAGGAGCGGACCGGGCTGCGGCTCGACCCGTATTTCTCCGGCACCAAGCTCGCCTGGATTCTCGACAATGTCGCCGGCGCACGCGAGGGCGCGGAGAGCGGAAAGCTCCTCTTCGGGACGATCGATGCGTGGCTCGTCTACCGCCTCACCGGCGGCCGCGTGCACGCGACGGACGCCACCAACGCATCGCGGACGCTCCTGTTCGATATCGCCAGGAACCGGTGGGACGAAGAGCTCTGCCGCATCCTCCGCGTTCCCCTCCGCATGCTCCCGGAGGTGAAGGACTGCGCCGACGATTTCGGCATGACCGACCGCGCCCATTTCGGCGCCGCGATCCCGATCCGCGGCGTCGCCGGCGACCAGCACGCCGCAACGCTCGGTCAGGCGTGCTTTTCGCCGGGCATGATGAAGTCGACCTACGGCACCGGCTGCTTTGCCGTCCTCAACACCGGCGCCGACCGCGTCCGCTCGACGAACCGCCTCCTGACGACCATCGCCTACCGCCTCGGCGGCCGGACGACCTATGCGCTCGAAGGCTCGATCTTCGTCGCCGGCGCCGCGGTGCAGTGGCTCCGCGACGGCCTGAAATTCATCCGGAAGGCGGCCGATGCCGGAAAGCTCGCGGCCGCCGCCGACCCGACGCAGCAGATCTACCTCGTCCCCGCCTTCGTCGGCCTCGGCGCGCCGTGGTGGGACGCCGACGCGCGCGGCGCGATGTTCGGCCTCACGCGCAACACCGGCCCGGCAGAAATGGCGAAGGCGGCGCTCGAGGCCGTCGCCTACCAGACCGCCGACCTCCTCGACGCGATGCGCGCCGACTGGCGCGGCCGCGGCGAGACGGTGCTGCGCGTCGACGGCGGCATGGTCGCATCCGACTGGACGATGCAGCGCCTCGCCGATGTCCTCGGCGCGCCGGTGGACCGGCCGGTCATGCTCGAGACCACCGTCCTCGGCGCCGCCTGGCTCGCCGCCTCGGCCGCCGGCCTCTGGCCCGACATGGACGGCTTCGCCGCCCACTGGGCCCTCGACCGTCGCTTCGAGCCGGCAATGGACCCCGACACCCGCGCCCATCTCCGCGCCGGCTGGCGCGACGCGGTCCGGCGCACGCTGAGCGGCTGACTAATCGTCGTCGATGTGTTCGGCGACCACCGCTTCGCGGAGCGCGCGGAACGCCTTGAGCTGCTCCGGCTGCAGCGCGCCCGCGGCGTCGCGGCCGACGAGCACCTTGAACATGATGCCGCCGTCGACGTCGAGGAACGCGACGAAGGCCGACGCCTTGCCCATGGACGGACGCTCCACGAAGGCGATGCCGCCGCAGCGCTCGGGGCGAATGTGGCCGTGGACGCCGAGGCGCGAGGAGAGATTGAAAGCACCGCCCGGGAGACGTCCTTCGGGCACCGGACCGGCGATTTCGACGACGCCGTCGGCGGTATGGACGGCGACGGGCACGTCGCCCCAGCGGGAGATCGCCTTCATCGCGTCGGCGAAGAAGCCGCCATCGCCGAAATGGCGCGTCCCTTCCGGCAGCGCCTCGATGACGGCGCGCACGGAGACGCCCGCCTCGGCGGCTACCGCCTCGATGGCGGCATCGGGATCGGCGGCGAGACGCTCGCGAAGACTGGTGCGCGCCATCAGATGCCCTCGACCGAGGTGAAACCTTCGAAATGCGGCTGGCCGAGATAGAGTGGCCTGCTGCCGCCCGCCCCGCGATGCGCCGCGCGGAACTGCTCCGACCGCGTCCACGCCGCGAAGTCGGCTTCGGCCGCCCACACGGTGTGCGAGGCGTACAGCGTGTACTCCTCGTGCGCCGGCCCTTTCAGGAGATGGAAGGTCTCGAAGCCCGCCATCTCGCCGAGCCGGCGCTCGCGGCTCCGCCACGTCGCCTCGAACTCCGCCTCGGCGCCCCTGATGACCCTGAAGCGGTTCATCGCCACGAACATGAAAACTCCTGTGGCTGGTGCGACCGGCTTGCTGCGGGACGATCGGCTCGCGTTCGGCCGCGAACCTCACCGATCGCTCCTGACCCCGGCCGATGACTATTGACGCGGCTCGCCACCGTCAACCGGAGTCGCGATCGCGTATCACCCAACATATTGGAACAATTATAGTTTCGATGCTGAGATCGCGGAGGCCGGCAATGCCTGCCGGGGCGATCGACATCAGCGCCGGACGCCTCGTCCGGACCTTTTGCGACTGACGAATCTGAGGTCGCCGGAAGAAAGGCGTCGCCCGTTTCCGCGGCCTGACGCACCCGTCCCGAACCAAAATTGTATCACCCCGTATCACCTCGCCGTCAGGCGACGGAACGGTGCAAAGTCGGCGGTTTCCCGCCTGAATTCGGCGATCGGGCGTCCCTACGTCCTTGGGCGTGTGCAACCCCCACCCCCACGAACGGAGGAACTGAAATGCCCATTTCGCGTACCGGACTCGCCGCTGCCGCCCTCGTCACCACCGCCCTCGGGACTGCCGTGCTGGTGCTGCCGAGCTACGCCCAGGAAGCGGCCGCCACGGCGCCCGCTGCCACGACGACGACCACCGCCACCGAGGCGGTCCCCGCGGTACCCGCAGTGGTCGCCTTCCACCGCGGCGAAGGCCGCGGCGGCATCGGCGACCTGCCGCTCGGCCGGATCGACGGTCTCCTCGAGACCTTCGACACCGACGGCAACGGCGTGGTGACCCAGGCCGAGATCGACGCGGTCCGCGCCGGCGAGCTCGCCGAATACGATGCCAATGGCGACGGCCAGCTGAACCTCGAGGAATACACCGCCTACTGGACGGCAAAGATGCTCGAGCGGATCGTCGACGCCTTCCAGGAACTCGACGCCAACGGTGACGGCAACGTCACCACCGAGGAGTGGAACGCCGGCATCGGCAACATCGTCGCCCGCCTCGACCAGGACGGCGATGCGGCGCTCGGCCCGACGGATGTCCCGCAGCGTGCGGCCGATGAACGCGGCGTCGGCGACCGCGGCGACCGCGGCGGTCCCGGCGGCGATGGTCCGAACCGGACCATGATCATCCGCCCGGCCCGGTAGAGCATGATCCGAAGAAGCGGCTGCCGGTTCTTCGAGATAAGATCATGCTCCATCAAGGAATGAGGCGACGGGCATGATCCGACTTCGACGGATCGTGCTCTAGGCCCGGCGAAAGACCGGTCCGCGACCGCCCCCAGCTGCCGGGAGCCCCCGCCCCTGGCCCCGCCGCGGACCACCCGAGCGGCATCGGACGCCCTTCCCGTCCGGTGCCGCTTTCTCGTTTTTGTTCGACCTTCGGGCCGCTCCCGTCCACGCAGAAGCCCGTCGTTCCGGCCGGAGCGAAGCGGAGAGCCGGAACCTTTGTTCCATGGGCACGGCCGCGAGTGTGCGGCGCGGTTGGGAGAATCCCGTCGGAAGAACAAAAGGTTCCGGGTTCCCGGAACAACGGTCGTATTCTTGCTCCCGGAGCGGATTGACCTCCCGGAGCGGATTGACCCCGCCCCTACCGCCCCGACCGCCCCATCACCTCGACGATCTCCGCGATCTTCTTCCGCTGCTCGTCCGCATCGCCGTGGGTGATGGCGTGCTCGACGCAGTGCGCGACGTGATCGCGCAGCACCTCCTCCTCGACCT
>JADLGL010000048.1 GCA_020849325.1 Bauldia sp.
ACCGCGACGCCTGGTCGATCGCGCAGGCCATCGCCAATTCCGAACTCGACGGCACGGCCATCTATCTCGAGGAAATCGGCACGGCGACGCACTACCACGCCAACTATGTCTGGCCGAACTGGGCGCCGCAGATGCAGCGCATGGCGCAGATCGGGGTGCACATCTTCTACCGGACGTATGGCGGCGGGTGGATCTAGCGGCCGTCGGTTCCGGAGTCGGCGGCGTCGGTTAGACGACGAAGCTCATTCTGTGGCTGAGGATCAATGTGCAGTGCGGTTAGTTCCCCCGACGCCTTTCGGCCTCATCCAAGTATCGCTTGATCAACTCGCCACCAAGTTCCTCGGGAGAAAATTCAACGCCTTTCGGGGGCTGACGATATCCAGCCCGCCCCTCCCTCAGAAGGTCAAACTCAAATCGAGCCTGACCAAGGAGGCGCGGCTCTTCGAAGGTCTGGTACCCTGGGATCCGTGGAAACCCTGCGAATGACCTTACCAATAGCTCCGACTCGTTGAGGGTGTTCACGAACCGCTTTGCCCAAAGCACTTCGTGCACGAGACGCAGCCCATGGATGTAGAGGTGCTCGCTCAGTTCAGGACGAAGTACCTGAATCCCTAGGCTCGGGCTTTGTTCCGCAATCGCAACTATGCCGGTCTCGATCGTATCTTTCAGGACAGCAAACGCTTCGTTGGCCGCTTGATTGCCCTCGCCTCCCCGAAACTGCTCCCTTCTTTGTTCGAACAATCTGCCACGCTCGAAACGCGCTGCACGACCGCTGAGACTCTCAGGACGAGTCTCCGCGCCTAATTCCTGTAGCCGTGCCTCGACGACCGCTGCCGCTCCCTCAAGTCCGAAGCGCTGCATGCCGTAGTAGAGACGGTTCTTCGGCAACCAGGCAGGTAGGTCTCCCGGTTGTGTCGGCACGAAGAGAGAGAAGTCGTAGCCGTCAGCGTAAGCGCGGTTGCGAATGGCAGTCTCTTCGAAACGCGTAAACGGGCTCTGCCCCCATTGCGGACGCCAGAAGATGACGACGAGGCGCGACTGCTTCCCGAAGACCTCGTTGAACCTCGCTTCGCCATCGGCTCCCGCGAGAACCTCCTGCTTTCGCGAATACAAGAACGTCTTGAAGCGGCCGGTCAGAAGGTCGTTCAGCTTGCTAGCCGTGTCTTCATCGGCTTGGGTGAAAGAGAAGGCTACGTCGTAAGCAAAATCAACCAATGACTTTGCCCTCCTCACACCATGTCGAGCCCGAGGTCGAGGCTCGGGGCGGAGTGGGTGATCCAGCCGGAGGAGATGACGTCGACGCCGGATTCCGCAATGGCGCGGACCGTCGCGGGCGTGACGCCGCCGGAGGCTTCCGCGACGCAGCGGCCGGCGACGAGGGCCACCGCCTGCCGAAGCGCGGCCGGCGCCATGTTGTCGAGGAGGACGGCGTCCGGCGCCTCCGTCATCGCCTCTTCGAGCTGCTCGAGCGTATCGACCTCGACCTCGACCTTGACGAGGTGGCCGACCGCGGCGCGCGCGGCGCGGATGGCGACGGCGACGCCGCCGGCGACCGCGATGTGGTTGTCCTTGATGAGCACGGCATCATCGAGCCCGAAGCGGTGGTTTGCGCCGCCGCCGCAGCGCACGGCGTATTTCTCGATGGCGCGGAGGCCGGGCGTCGTTTTTCGCGTATCGACGATGCGCGCGCCGGTGCCGGCCACGGCCGCGACGAGCTCCGCTGTCGCGGTGGCGATGCCGGAGAGGCGGCCGAGGTAGTTGAGCGCGACGCGCTCGGCCGCGAGGATCGCGCGCGCGGGACCGGTGAGGCGGGCGAGCACCGCGCCGGGCGCGACGGGCGTGCCGTCGTCGAGCATCACCGCAAAACGCACCGACGGATCGACCTGCCGGAAGGCTTCGACGGCGAAGGGCATGCCGGCGACGATTCCGGGCCGGCGGGCGGCGATCACCGCGGACGCCGCGCGGTCGGCGGGGATGATGGCCGCGGACGTGATGTCGCCGGCGCGGCCGAAATCCTCGGCGAGGGCGACCCGCACCGCCTCGGCGACGAGGCTCCCCGGCAGCGGCAGGATCGCGGGCATCAGACGGCCGGCGCGAGAGCGCGGTGGCTCGACGGCGCCGTCGCGGTCGCCTCCGCCGCGACGCGGTCGGCTTCCGCCAGCGTGATGTGGCTCCGCGACGCCTGAAGCGGATCGGGCTGCGGGTGGTCGGCGCGGAAATGGGCGCCCCGGCTCTCGGTGCGGAGGAGCGCCGAGGCGGCGATCAGCTTTGCCGCGGCGAGCGGGTTGCGGATCGACGTGCCGGCGGGCGAGGCTTCGAGGCGGGCGATGGTGGCGAGGGCGCGGGTGAGGCCGGCGCCGGTGCGGACGACGCCGACATCGGCGGTCATCGCCTGGCGAAGGCGCGTGAGCGCGGCCGGATCGGGCCGGGGCGAGGCCTCGGCGACGGCGCCGGCGAAGGCGGCCATTGCCGGCGAGGACGGAACCGTGGCGGCGATGTCGTCGGCGATGCGCGCGGCGAACACGACGGCCTCGAGAAGCGAATTCGAGGCGAGGCGGTTGGCGCCATGCGCGCCGGTCGACGCCGACTCGCCGCAGACCCAGAGCCCTTCCAGCGTCGAGCGGCCGTTCGCGTCCACGAGCACGCCGCCCATGTGGTAGTGCGCCGCCGGAGCGATCGGGATCGGTTCGCGGGCCGGGTCGATGCCCGCTTCGATGCAGGCGGCCCAGACGGTCGGGAACGCTTCGGCGAAGCGGTCGCCCAGCGCCTCCCGGCCATCGAGGAACACGGCGTGGCCGCCGGCGAGGTGATCGTGAATGGCGCGGGCGACGACGTCGCGCGGCGCGAGTTCCGCGGCGGCGTGGACGCGCGCGAGAAAACGGTCGCCCGTCTCGTCGATGACGACGCAGCCGGCGCCGCGGAGCGATTCGGTGGCGAGCGGCGCCGGGTCCTTGCCCACGGCAATCGCCGTCGGATGGAACTGGACGAACTCGGCGTCGGCGATCACCGCCCCGGCGCGGGCGGCCATCGCGATGCCGTCGCCGCGTGCCTCGGGCGGGTTGGTGGTGACGGCATAGAGGTGGCCGATGCCGCCCGCCGCAAGGACCACCGCGCGGGCGCGGAACGAGACCGAATCCCGGCACCCGGCGAGGCGGCCGACGATGCCGGTGACGTATGGCCCCTCATGCAGGAGCGATTCACCGGTGACACCCTCGACGACGCGGATCGACGGCGTCCGCCGGACGGCGGCCACCAGCGTCTGCATGATCGTGGCGCCGGCCTTGTCGCCACCGACGCCGACGACGCGGGCCGCCGAATGCGCGGCCTCGCGCGACACCGCGAGGCGGCCTTCGAGGTCGCGGTCGAACGGGACGCCATAGGCGAGGAGATCGTGGATGCGGGCCGAGGCCTCGCGGACCATCAGTTCGGCGATGCGCGGCTCGACGAGGCCGGCGCCGGCGGCGATCGTGTCGGCGAGATGGGATTCGACGCTGTCGCCGGGGCTGAGGGCCGCGGCAATCCCGGCCTGGGCGCGGGCGGACGAGCCGCCGAGGCCGAGCGGCGCCGCGGTCAGCACGGTGACCGGCCGCGGCGCGAGGCGAAGGGCGCAGAAGAGCCCGGCAAGACCGCCGCCGACGATGACGACATCATCGACGCCGGCGAGCGATTGCGGCGGGAAGGTGCTGTCGGTCTCGGTCTCGAACATCCGGCCGGAAGCCTTCTGACTAGTTCCGCAGGTTGATCATCCGCTCGACCGCGCGGCGGGCGCGGACGGCGATCTCGGGGTCGACCGTGACCTCCTCGGTGAGGTTGAGGAGGCTGTCGAGAATTTTCGGCAACGTGATGCGCTGCATGTGCGGGCAGAGATTGCAGGGGCCGATGAATTCGACCTCCGGCACCGCTTCCTGCACGTTCGCCGCCATCGAGCACTCCGTCACGAACAGGGCTTTGGGTGGCCGGTTGTCCCTGACGTATCTGATCATGCCCGACGTCGAGCCGGTGAAATCGGCGATGGCGACGATCTCCGGCGGGCACTCGGGGTGGGCGATGATCTCGAGGCCCGGATGCGCTTCCTTGAACGACAATAGCTCGGCCGCCGTGAAGCGCTCATGAACCTCGCAATGGCCCTTCCAGGTGAGGATCTTCACCTTCGTCCGCGCGGCGACGTTCTGGGCGAGATACTCGTCCGGAATGAGGAGCACGGTGTCGACGCCGAAGCTCTCCACGACCTCGAGCGCGTTCGCCGAAGTGCAGCAGATGTCGCTCTCCGCCTTCACCTCGGCCGAGGTGTTGACATAGGTGACGATCGGCACGCCGGGGTAACGCTCCCGAAGGAGCCGCACGTCGGCCCCGGTGATCGACTCCGCGAGCGAGCAGCCGGCACGACGGTCCGGGATCAGGACCATCTTGTCGGGGTTCAGGAGCTTCGACGTCTCGGCCATGAAGTGCACGCCACCCTGGATGATGATCCGGGCGTCGGTGCGCGAGGCTTCGCGCGCGAGCTGCAGCGAGTCGCCGACGACATCGGCGACGCCGTGGAAGATCTGCGGCGTCTGGTAATTGTGCGCGAGGATGACGGCGTTCCGGACCTTCTTGAGGTCGTTGATCGCCTTGATGTAGGGCGCGTGGACCGGCCACTCGATCGCGGGGATCGAGTGCTTCACGCGCTCGTAGATGTCAGCGGTCTCGCGCGCGACCTCGTCGGTGTATTCGAGGCTCGGCCGCGGCAGGACGATCAGTCCGCCCCGGTCGAATCCGCCCTGCGTCGCAAGCCCGTCGCGGTACATCGCCATCCTTGTGCCTCCTCCAGCAAGAGGACTTATGCTCAACGTGAGCATATCTAAGGCATGGCTGGGCGAAATCAAGCCCGGGCCCTCCCTTCCCTCACGCTGCGCGGGGACTATAGGTCGGCCCGGTGCCGGTGGCGAGTCGCGGGAATGACGCGGCCCGCCGCCGGTAGCCGGAGCCTAGTTGATGAGGCCCGTCACGCCGATGATGATGAGGTAGATCGCCACGATGTAGTTGAGGAGCCGCGGCATGAGGAGGATCAGAATGCCCGCGGCGAGCGCCACGACGGGCTGAATGGTGCCGATGTCGATTTCCATGGGTAGCTCCTTGCGACTCGCGGGAGTTCGCAGGGAGGATACGTCCCGCCCGCCCCGCGCCGGATCAGGAACGTCGGGCGGTTCGGTGCGGTTCCGGGCGGCGATTGCCGGTGCAGTCAGTGGTCTGGCCGGGGCCTTTGGCCATTCAAGGCGCGAACCGCGAAAGCGTCAGCCGGATCAGCCTCCGCCTTGCGGACCCGGCGGGCCGGCGGAAGGCGGCAAGTGGAGCGCAGGCGCGTTCGGAGGGGGGGCGGCCGCGAGGCGGGCGCTTCCGGAGCGTCTACCCCCTCCCGAACCGCTGAAGCGCCGGATCTCCCCTAGAGCGTGATCCGTTGAAGTCGGATCACGCTCGTCGCCTGGTTCCCTGATGGAGCACGATCTTTTTCGAAGAAACGGCAGCCACTTCTTCGCATCATGCTCCAAGGCGGAGGTTCAAGTGTCAATCGCGGCGGAACCTCAGAGAGCGACGTTGTCGAACAGTCGGTTGTCTTCCCGGTCCGCCGGGCCGCCGAGCTTGTAGCGGATGCCGATGTTGCCCCAGACGTAGGGGGAGTCCTCGTAGCCGACGCCCAGTTCGCCGATCAGCGACAGCGGTCCGGTCCCGATCGGACGGTCGAGTTCGGCCCAGACCTCGGCGTAGTCGAAGGCGAAGGGATTGTCGTCGATCGCGAGGACGCCCTTGACCGTCAGCGTATCCGTGAGCTCGAAGCCCACGCCGAAGTCCAGCCAGTCGAACTCGAGGCCTGGATCGAACTCGAAGCCGGCCTCGGTCCAGACGCTGATGCGCTCCGTAACCTTCACCTCGACGCCGGCCTCGAGGTCGTTGAGCCCGGCCCAGCCGTATTCGAGGTTGGTCCAGAGCTCGATCCGGTCGGTGGCGTGCACGTCGATCCCCGCGCCGCCCCACCAATCCCCGAGACCGCGGAACCGCAGATAGGTCGCCAGCGTCACGCGATCGGTGACATCGAATTCCGCATCCGTCTCGGAGAAGAGGCGAACGCCCGGCCACAGCCAGAGCCTGTTCTCGCTGCTGACGTACAGCCGCGGCCCTTCGTATTCGACATTCGCGCTGATGCCGGCGCCACGACCGTAGCCGACGATCGGATACTCGAACTCGCCCCAGGCCCACACGCCGAACTCGACCGGTCCCAACGCACGGAAGAGCGTCACCTGGCCTTCCGCCCCACCGCCGAGATCGGGAAACAGGTTCAGGAAGTTCCCGCCCTCGAGGCGCACGCCCCAGCCCGACGCGGAAGTCACCTCGACGGTGCCGCCGACGAAGGCGTCCACGAACAGTCCGTCGCCATTGCCGATCCTGAAGCCGGTTCCGGCCATGACGTCGATCGCAAGCTCGCGACCCGGCGCGGGCACGACGACCGTCGGGACGGTCGTCACCACGATCGGCATCGGGTCGGCAGCCATGGCGCCGCCCGCCACAACGACCGAACCGGCTACGCCCAGTAGAAGCGACCGCGCCATTCTCATTTCAGCATGCCCCCGAATCACAGAAACGGCTCCGCCGCCGATTCTCCTCTTGCCGTAAAGCAATCTGCGCGCGCGGCACGGCCGAAAGGCCAGTTCTCCGGGGTGACGGTACGAATTCGTGCGCGGGTGTAGCCCTTCTGTCACAGTCCGGATCGTGTCAGCCGGCGAGCGATCGGCGGCGACCACCCGACGGTATGCGCGGACCGCCCGGGATCACGAACCGCCGGTGGTGGTCGCGGCAACCCACCACGACGGCTCGGCGGCGCGGATGATGCGGGCGGCGTGCTCGGCGGCGTCGGGAAACGGAAAGATGCCGAAACAGGTCGCGCCGGAGCCCGACATGCGGGCGAACATCGCGCCGGTGTTGCTGAGCGCGAGGAGCGCGTTGCCGATCGCCGGGGCAATGTCGCGGGCGGCGTAGGCAAGGCCGTTCCGCGTCGGGCGCAGCCAGCGGATGAAATCGGCGACGGTGTCGAAACGCTGCGGCAGCTCGGGCAAGGGCGGGTCTTCCGGCGCGTCGAGCCTGCCGAACACCTGCGCGGTGCTCACTGCGACCGCCGGGTGGACCAGCACCATCGAAAGCTGCGGAAACCCCGTCACGTCCTCGATCCGCTCGCCGCGGCCGCGGGCGATGAGGGGCGTCGAACGAAGGCACATTGGCACGTCGGCGCCGAGCGCGATGCCCTCGCCCGCTAGCTCGGCATCCGTGAGGTTCAGCCGCCAGGCGCGGGCGAGGAGCCGAAGCGTGGCGGCGGCGTCGGCCGACCCGCCGCCGAGCCCCGCCGCAACCGGGAGATTCTTGGTGAGCCGGAGCGCCGGCCAGGACCGGCCGGCGCGGGCGGCGAGCCGGCGGGCGGCGCGGAGCACGAGGTTTTCCGCGTCGTTACCGCGAAGGAGCGCCCCGAACGGGCCTTCGATCAGCAGCGCATCGCCGCCGGCCGCGAGCTCGACCGCGTCGCCGACCGCGGCAAACACCACGAGCGTATCGAGCTCGTGATAGCCGTCGGCGCGCTTGCCGCGCACGTGCAGGGCGAGGTTG
Organism: Bauldia sp.; assembly: GCA_020849325.1. Taxonomy (GTDB): domain Bacteria; phylum Pseudomonadota; class Alphaproteobacteria; order Rhizobiales; family Kaistiaceae; genus JADLGL01. Next base: position 7,630 of record JADLGL010000048.1, read on the forward strand.
ACCTTGGCCGGCGCCGGCTCCGCCGCCGGTGGCGCCTCCGGCGCATCGCGAAGGACGGTCTCGGCGCCGGTCGGCCCGGACACTAGAGCATGATCCGAAGAAGTGGACGCCGGTTCTTCGACAAAGATCATGCTCCATCAGGCAGACAGGCGACGAGCGTGATCCGGCCCGAGCGGATCACGCTCTAGGGCAGACCGTTGGCTATCTTCTCCTGGAGGCGCGACGTCGCGCTGTCGGGCGCACCGAAATCGACGGCGTGCCGCCACTGGAACACCGCCTCGGTCCGGCGGCCGACATGCCAGTAGGCGTCGCCGAGATGCTCGGCCACCTCCCAGTGGCTCGGTTCGAGTTCCACCGCGCGCTCGAGCTCGACCACCGCCTCCTCGTAGCGGCCGAGGCTGTAGAAAGCCCAGCCGAGGCTGTCGATGATGTAGCCGGCCTGCGGGCGGGCGGCGACGGCTTCCTCGATGAACCCCAGCGCCTCCTCGGCGTCGCCGCCGTAGATGATCATCGAGTAGCCGAGATGGTTGAGGACGTCCGGCTCGCCGGGCTCGAGGAGGAGGGCGATCCGGAGGTCCTCCTCGCCGCGCTGCCAGTCGCCGACGCGCTCATGGGCGACGCCGCGAAGGAAATAGAGCCGCCACGAATCCTCGGTCGGGCCGTCCATGAAATTGATCGGCGTCGCAAGGACCGTCACGGCCGAGGCGAACCGGTTGACGGTGTTGTAGAGGCTCGCGAGCGTGAGGACGGCCTGGATGTCGAGCGGGTCCGCTTCGACGAGCGGTTCGAGCCGGGCGATGGCCTCGTCGAAGCGGCCGAGGGCGGCATCGCTTCGCGCCGCGCCGAGGATGGCGTCGGTCGCGAAGGGCGAATCGGCCGCAACGAGAGCGAACGTGTCGATCGCCTGCTCCTGGCGGCCGAGATCCTGCAGGAGCTCGCCGAGCGCCGCGGCCGTCGAGGGCGCATCGGGCCAGAGCCGCAGCGAGAGCTGGAAATAGGGGATCGAAGTCTGCCCGCCGTCCTGCTGCATGATCGCGGTGGCGAGGCTGAAGAAGACGGTGGCGGTGCCGCTGCGGACGTCGGTGACCGTGGCAGGGATGGTCCCGCCGGCGGCGAGCGCTGCGAGCGCCGCGACCACCTGCGGCTGGTCGGGCACGGCCGCGAGGAGATCCTCGAGCGTCCGTTGGGCGCCGGCGGCATCGCCGGTCCGGGACAGGAGGCTCGCATAGAGGAGCGCGCCGCCGATCGACGGCGCCCGGTCCATCGCCTGCTCGGCGAAGAAAAGCGCGACGTCGGTCCGCCCGGCCACGTCGGCGACGAGGGCTGACTGGTAGTAGGCGAATTCGGGGAAATCCCCCGACATGCCGTCGAGGAGCGCCAGCGCGTCGTCGGTCTCGCCGGCCGCCTGATGCAGCCACGCCTGCAGGAGGCCGACGGTGATGGAGGTGAGCGTGTCGCCCGGCGTGATCGCGGCGAGTTGATCGAGCGCCGACTGGTACTGGCCGCTCCGGATCGCCTGCGAGGCGAGGACGAGGCGGCCCATCGCGAAGCCGGGATCGACGCCGACGAGGGTCGCGGCGATCGGCGAGGCGGCGGCGATGTTGCCGACCTCGAGCCACAGCGAGAACACGGTCGCCGCGAGCTGCGTGTTGGCCGGATCGCGCTGCAGGACGAAGCCGTAGAACCACGCCGCCGCATCGAGATCGAGGCGGGAGGCCGCGGCCTGGCCGGCGAGGAAGGCTCCGGTCGGGCTCGACGTGAACTGGGTCTGCGCCGAGGCGGAAGGCGCCAGGGTGACCGCGCCGGCGGCGGCCAGGAGGGCTGCGGCGGCTTTGAGACGAAGGCGCATGACCCCTCTTCGAAGCGTTTCCGGTGGCTCGTTCGTCAGTAGGCCCGCTCGATGCAGAAATCCACCACTGCGAGCAGCGCCGCCTTGTGCGGCGAATCCGGGAACGGTGCGAGCGCGTCGCGCGCCACCTCGCCGAAATGACGGGCGCGCCGCACCGTATCATCCAGCGCATTGTGGCGTTTCATGAGCGCCACCGCCTGTTCGAGATCGCCGTCGCGGATGTCGCGGGTCTCGATCGCCCGCTGCCAGAAGGCGCGCTCGCCATCGGAACCGCGGCGATAGGCGAGAACGAGCGGCAGCGTGATCTTCCCCTCGCGGAAATCGTCGCCCACCCGTTTGCCGAGGTCGGACGAATCGCCGGCATAATCGAGGACGTCGTCGATCAGCTGGAACACGAGGCCGAGATTGGAGCCGTAGGAGCGGAAGGCGGCCCGCTCGTCCCGGCCGCGGCCGGCGAGGATCGGCCCGACTTCGGAGGCAGCGGCGAACAGGGATGCCGTCTTGGCGTGGACGACGTAGAGATATTCGTCCTCGGTGGTCGCCATGTCGTTGGCTGCCGCGAGCTGGCGCACCTCGCCCTCGGCGATGACGGCCGCGGCATCCGACAGGACGGCGAGCGCATCGAGCGAGCCGACGTCGACCATGATCTTGAACGCCTGGCCGAGGAGGAAATCGCCGACCAGCACGCTCGCCGAATTGCCCCACAGCATGCGCGCGGCGAGTTTCCCGCGCCGCATGCTGCTGTCGTCGACCACGTCGTCGTGGAGAAGGGTGGCGGTGTGCATGAACTCGACGCCGGCGGCGAGGGCGACATGGCCTTCGCCGGGATAGCCGCACATCCGCGCCGCCGCGAGCGTCAGCATCGGCCGGAGCCGCTTGCCGCCCGACGAGATGAGGTGGTTCGCGACCTCCGGGATCAGCGCCACCTCGGAGCCGGTCCTCGACAGGATGAGGCGGTTGACCTTCTCCATGTCGCCCGCCACCAGCGCCACCAGCGGGGCAATACCTGCCGCGCGACGACGCTTGTCTTCGTCCAGAGCTACGACGACACCCAAGGACACACTCCCTCACTCCCGGCCGGCGACAATAGGCAAGAGGCTGGGGACGAACAAGCCGGGGCGGCGCGCGCGATTGTGATACCTCGCCGCAGCCATTAGAGTTTTGAAAATGCCGGGCGCAAACCCGCGGGAGCCGATGGAAGAACTTCTCAGGACGAACGATGCGGTTCTGCTTTCCTATGTTGAAGCATTGCTGAAAGATGCCGGAATCGCGTCGCACATATTCGATCAGAACATGAGCATCATCGAAGGCTCCATTGGCATTCTGCCGCGCCGCCTTCTCGTCCATTCCGAGGATGCCGGCGAAGCGCGCGATCTCCTGTCGGAGGCCGGCTTCGCGGCCGAGCTCGTCGCGCCGCGCCGCCCGCGGCGATGAGCGCCGCCCGGGAGCTCGGGGAAACGACCGTCGACGCCTTCCTCGGCGGCCGTATCGAGGCGGTGCAGCCCGCCGAAGGACACCACCGCTCCGGCCTCGAGGCGGTGCTCCTTGCGGCCGCGCTGGCGACCGACGCCGCGGGCCGCGTCCTCGACCTCGGCGCCGGCGCGGGGGTTGCGGGGCTTTGCGCCGCGGCGCGGGCGCCGGGCGTGTCGGTCACGCTCGTCGAGCGCGAGGCGGAGCTCCTGGCGGCGGCCGCGGCGGCACGGGGCCGGCCGGCGAACCGGGCGGTGGCGGATAGGATCGCGCTCGCGCGGCTCGACATCGCCACCGATGGCGAAGCGGCACGGTCGGCGGCCGGCGTCGTCCGCGAGGGCGCCGCGATCGTGCTGACCAATCCGCCCTTCCGGCCCGAGGGGGCGGTGCGCGTGTCGCCGCGGCCGGCGCGGGCGGCGGCACACGTTGCGGCAGGCGGGCTCGATCCGTGGTTCCGGTTTGCGGCGTGGGCGCTCGCCCCCGGCGGTTCGCTCGTGGCGATCCTGCCGGCGGCGAGCCTCTACGAGGCGCTCGACGGCCTGTCGGGGCGGTTCGGCGCGATCGCCGCCCTCCCCGTCCACCCGCGGCGCGACGAGCCGGCGCTCCGCATCCTGCTCGCGGCGCGGAAGGGCAGCCGGGCGCCGCTCGTGCTCCTGCCGGGTTTCGTGCTCCACGAGGGCGCCGGTTTCACGCCCGCGGCCGAGGCGGTTTTTCGGGGCGAAGCCGGGCTTGCCGACGTCCATCCCGCCTGGCGTGCGGTGGCGTGACGCCACCCGCTTGGCGGGGAGCCGGCCAGATGCCATGATCGCAGTTCGTGCGGCGCGGATTCGGACAGGCCGATGGGGCAGGTCGTAATCATTCTCGTGGTGATCGCCGTCGGCATCGTGCTGTGGCGGTCGTTCGGCCAGACGCCGGCGACACGGCGCCCGCCGGAGGCGCCGGCGCGGCCCCGGGCGACGGAGCTGCAGCGCGATCCGGAGACCGGCATCTACCACCCGGTCGAGCGCGAAAAGCGCTGAAGAACCGCCCGCGGCGTCTCCTCTTTGCCATTCGCTGAACGGAAGGCGGCTTCCGCTCGATGGGATCGCCCGTTTCCCTCGCCCCGTTCGGGGAGAGGGCTTCTGAGCTTTGCTAACCGAAGGTTTTCCCGGACTCGATCCGGGGGAAGAAGGGTGAGCGGGCAACGCCCGCAGAAACTCACCACGCCGGCCCCCACCCGTCTCGCCAGGTTCGGCTTCGCCTCACCGGGCTGCGCAGGCCTCTCCCCGATCGGGGAGAGGCGAAGGGCATTGAGGCTCCAGGAATGATCCGAATTCAACGGATCATGGTCTACCGGTTCGGGACGGGGTCCGGATGGAGATTGAACACGCCGTCGGGCGTGTAGGTCAGCTGAAGGGCGCCGTAGCCATCGAGACCCACCACGAACTGGTGGAAGGTGCCCTCTCCTTCCTCGGTTTCGAGCCCGGTGGTGAAGAAGATCGACCGGCCGTCGAGGCTGAAGACCGGGTCGTACTCGTCGAACTCGAACGTGTCGAAGACGATGCGGGCACCGGTCCCGTCGGAATTCGTGACCCAGACGTCGAAATCGCCGTCGCGGTTCGAGATGAAGGTGAGCAGCGTCCCGTCGGGGCTGTACTCGGGGTGGAGTTCGTTGCCGTCCCCTTCGGTGAGGTTCCGTTCGTTGCCGCCGCCGACATCCATCGCCCAGATGTCGTAGGTGCCGTCTTCCTCGCCGGTCGCGACACCGCGCGTGAAGGCGATCGTGGTCCCGTCCGGGCTTGCGACGGGGTCGTACTCGTCCTCCTCGCTGAAGGTGAGCTGCACGATGTCCGTGCCGTCGACGTTCATCGAATAGATGTCGGAATGGCCTTCCGGCAGCCTTCCGGTGAAGACGATCCGGGTGCCGTCGGCGGACCATTCCGGCTGCCACATCCGGAACGGCGGATCAGCCACGATCGGGCGCGCGTCGGTGCCGTCGACGTTCATGATCCAGATGTTGGCCACCGGCCCGCCAAACGACGAGTAGACGATCCGGGTGCCGTCGGGGCTGACGGCCGGATCGAACTCGTTGTGGGGAGTGTTCGTCAGGTTGACGAACTGACGATCGTCGTCCGTCAGCCGGTAGACGTCGTACTGACCGTCGCGGTTCGACGTCATGACGATCGTCCCGACCGGAACCTCGACGGCGGACGACACCGCCGGAACCAGGGCAGCGCCCAAAAGGGCAACCACGAAGCTCTTCTTGCGCAAGACTTCTCTCCTCCTTCAGCGGGCCAGGCCCGCGCGGCGAGACGCCTACGCCCAATAACATGACTTCGCGAGTCATATTCCATCGCGGCGTTCCCGCTTGATCCGGTGCGGAAGGGGGTCTAGCGGATGCAGCGCCCCCGAAAGGAGCCGTCGTGCCCAGAACACTCGACCCGAAGCGTTCCTTCCAGGATCTCGTCCTGACGCTCCAGCTCTACTGGGCCGAGCGCGGCTGCGTGATCCTGCAGCCCTACGACATCGAGATGGGCGCGGGCACGTTCCACCCGGCGACGACGCTCCGTGCGCTCGGGCCAAGACCGTGGAAGGCGGCTTATGTCCAGCCGTCGCGGCGGCCGAAGGACGGGCGCTACGGCGAGAACCCGAACCGGCTGCAGCACTACTACCAGTATCAGGTGATCCTGAAGCCGAGCCCGCCGGACCTGCAGGACCTCTACCTGAAGTCCCTCGCCGCCATCGGCGTCGATTTCCGGCTGCACGACATCCGCTTCGTCGAGGACGACTGGGAGAGCCCGACGCTCGGCGCCTGGGGTCTCGGCTGGGAGTGCTGGTGCGACGGCATGGAGGTGTCGCAGTTCACCTATTTCCAGCAGGTCGCCGGCATCGAATGCGCGCCGGTCGCGGGCGAGCTCACCTACGGGCTCGAGCGTCTCGCGATGTACGTTCAGGGCGTCGAGAACGTCTACGACCTCAACTTCAACGGCGGCGAAGGGCCGGACAGGGTCACCTATGGCGACGTGTTCCTGCAGGCCGAGAAGGAGTATTCGCGGCACAATTTCGAGCACGCCGACGTCGACATCCTGTTCCAGCGTTTCCGCGATGCCGAGAAGGAGTGCCGCGCGCTTCTTTCCGCCGGCGACCGGCCAGAGGGGCACCTGATGGTGCAGCCGGCCTACGACCAGTGCATCAAGGCGAGCCACGCCTTCAACCTCCTCGACGCCCGCGGCGTGATCTCGGTGACGGAGCGGCAGAGCTACATCCTCCGCGTCCGCGAGCTCGCGAAGGCGTGCGGCGCGGCGTGGCTGCGGACGGACGCGGCAGGCGCCGGCCGCTGAGGCGGCCCTGCGCGCCAGCGAATACCGCTGAGGTAGTCGCTAACCATTCCGGCGAGCCATTGATTCACTTTTGTCATGGCTTGGTGTTCCCAAAGGGAGCACCACAATGTCCGGCCTCGCCCTCTACGATCGACTATCGAAGTTCAAGCGCCTCAACTATCGCGGCAAGATCATGGTGGTGGCGTTCCTCGGAACGCACATCCCCCTCCTCGCGATAATCGCCGCGATCATCTTCAGTACGGTTCCGGACGCTACGACGGCATGGATCATCGCTGCCGTCGCCCTCGTTGCCACCCTCATCGGCACCGGCGTCACGCTCCTCATCCTCAACGGGCTTCTCCGTCCGATCGTCCTGACCTCGCGCGGGCTCCGCGCCTATCGCGACGACCGCGCGCTGCCCCGGCTGCCGACCGGCTATCGCGACGAGGTGGGAACGCTGATGGCCGACGCCATGGCGACGCTCACCGAGCTCGACGACGCGCTCGACGAACTCGCCAATACCGACCGCGTCACCGGCCTTCCCAACCGCGACCGGCTCGCGGTGGCGCTGGCGGCCCGGATCGAGGCGGGCGAACCGTTCGCGCTGTGCACGGTCAAGTGGGCGAACTACGAGCGGGTCGCCGCGACCTTCGACCAGGCGACGGCGCGGGTCCTTCTGTCGTTCGTCGCGAAAGTGCTGAAGTCCGAGGTCGGCGTCGATGCGATGCCGACCCGGCTCGAGGCGGGGCTGTTCGCCTTCGTCGTCGCCGGCGCCGGCCGCGAGAACGTCGGCGAACTGATGGCGCGGCTTCTCGGACGGTTCTCGGAGCCGATGACCCACGGCGCCCGGCAGATCGTGCCGAAGGTTGCCGGCGGCGTCGCGCTCTGGCCCGACGATGCCCTCACGGCCGACGCGCTGATCGACGCCGCATCCGCGGCGGTCGTCTCGACGGGGGACGTGACGGGACCGGGCTTCGCGTATTTCTCCCCCGCCGCCCGCGAGGCGGCGCGGGAGCGTTTTCTCACCGAACAGGAGCTTCGGCGGGCGCTCGCGGCGGACGAATTCCGCCTCTACCACCAGCCGGTGGTCGACCTCGCCCGCGGGCGGGTGACGGGTACGGAGGCGCTGATCCGCTGGCACCACCCCGAGCGCGGCGTCATCGGCCCCTCCGCCTTCATCGAGATCGCCGAGCGGAGCGGCCTCATCCACCCCATCGGCGAATGGGCCATAACCACTGCCGCCCGCCAGCTCGCGGCGTGGTCGGGCGGGGAGGCGCAGAGCCTCTCGGTTGCGGTCAATCTCTCGGCCCGGCAGTTCCTCGACCCCAACCTTTCCAGCGTCGTCCGCTCGGCGCTCCGCGAGGCCGGCGACGGCGCCGGACATCTCGGCGTCGAGGTGACGGAGACGGCGGCGATGGTCGACCGCCGCCGGACCGCCGGCATCCTCTCCGAGCTCCGCGATCTCGGCGTCCGCGTCGCGATCGACGATTTCGGCACCGGCTATTCGTCGATGGGATACCTCAAGGACCTCCCCTTCGACCTCCTCAAGATCGACCGCTCCTTCGTCTCCGGCGTCCACGCGACGCCGAAGATGCTGGCGATCTGCGAGGCGGTCATCGCGCTCGCCCGCGGCATCGGTGCCGGCGTTCTCGCGGAAGGGGTGGAGACCGAGGACGAGGCGCGGAAACTGCACGAACGCGGCGTGTCGCTGTTCCAGGGCTATTACTTCGCGAAACCGATGCCGGCCGACGACCTCGAAAGCGCCATCAGCGACCTCGGCCTCGTCGCCCGGATCATGGCGGCGGCCGATCTTCCGCGGGAGGCGCGGCGCCGCGCCTGACGCCCGGCGCCTCCTCGCGGAGCCGTTCGCCGCCGCAGCGACGACACTTCGCTGCCGTGGCGATATCGCGAGACGTATGCGCTGGTCTGCTTGCCGACCTCACGAAAAAATGGCTTCTGACGCGTCGTCGCGAGTTAACATGACATTCTGAGTCATGTTAATGGCGCACAGTGATGCCGGGCGATCTTGGGGGACCCCGCATGCCGGGTTGGCTGATGACGGGGAGCCTCGTGCTCGGGCGGCTCGCAATCGCGGTCGCGGTGCTGATCGGCGCGGCCGGGATCGCCGCGGCACAGTCGCGGACGCTCGAAGAGCGCGCGACGCCGGCGATCCTTGCCGAGCTGTTCCCCGCGGCCGACCGCTTCGGCGCCGCGGAGGGCAATCCGCCGTTCATCCGGGCCTTCGCCGGCGAAGAGGTCCTCGGCTACGTCTTCTCGACGCTCGACGTCGTCCGTGCGCCGAGCTACTCGCCGCGGCCATTCGATGCCATCGTCGGGATGGACGTCGGCGGGCGCCTCACCGGCGCAAAACTCCTCACCTATTACGACGCCTATCTGACCGGCTTCCCGCAGCGTCTCGCCGCGCTCGCCGACTATTTCGCCCGGCATGCGGGCTACCATGTCAGCGGCAGCGCCGCGTTTCCGGTGACGCCGGATTTCGTCCGCGGCGCCACGATCTCGGCGCGATCGATGCGGGTCGGCATCCTCGACGCCGGCCGCGTGATCCTCCGCGCCAACAATCCCGGCCCCGAGATCACCGAACCGACGCTCGACGTCGAGGGATTCGTGTGGATGGACTGGCCGGAGCTCCTCGCGATCGGCGGCATCGCGCATGGCACGGTCACGTTCGGCATGGTGCGCGAGGCGTTCGCGGCGATGGGGGTCGAGCCGGGTGTCCTCGAGGTTCCGCTCGGCGTCGACGGACCGACGCTCGGCGTCACGCGGTTCGACTGCCGCTTTGCCGGCCGGCGATCGTGCGGCGAGGCGGCGCCCCCGCTCCACCCCGACGACGAAGTCTACACCGACCTCTATTTCGGCATCGTCACGCCGGCGCTGATCGGCCGGAACGCGCTCGGATCGGACTACTACAACCGCTTCGTGGCCGCGCTGCCGCCCGGCAGCACCGCCATCGCCCTCCTGTCGCGCGGTCCGTACAACTATCGCGGTCGCAGCTACCTCGAAGAACCGGGCCTCATCGATCGCATGAAGGTGGTGCAGGGCGGTCGGGAGTTCGTCTTCCACCGCGAGGATCACCGGCTCCTCGGTGCGGTCTATCCGTCGGGCCAGCGGCCGTTCACCGACGCATCGGTCTTCGCCATCCCGCCCGACGCCGGGTTCGATCCGCTGGCTCCGTTCGAGGTGGTGCTGATGGTCCGCTCCGTCGGCGACGGCGTGCCGGACGCCACCATCAGCTTCGCCACGCCCTACCAGCTCCCGCCCGAGGCGGTGCTGTGGCCTTACGTCGAACCCACGCCGGGCTGGGTCGAGACGTGGACGGAGCAGGCACCGCAGCTTGCCGTCCTCGGGGTCGCGCTCCTCGTCCTCACGGGGCTCTTCGTGTTCCAGAAGCGGCTCGCGATGTCGCGGCGGGCGCATTTCTGGGTGCGCACGGCGTTTCTCGTCTTCACGCTGGTGTGGATAGGCTGGATCGCGGGGGCGCAGCTCTCGATCGTCCACGTCGTCAACTACATCAAGGGCCCGTTCGACGGCGCCCAGCTCGGCTACTACCTCGCCGAGCCGCTGATCGTCGTCCTCGGCGCCTACGTCCTTCTCTCGCTCATCCTCATCGGGCGCGGCGTGTTCTGCGGCTGGCTCTGCCCGTTCGGCGCCCTCCAGGAACTCACCGCCCGCGCCTCGCGCTTCCTGCGGCTCCCGACGTGGAACCCGTCGGAGAAGATCCAGCGCTGGATGTGGCTGCCCAAATACGGCACCGCGGCGCTGATCGTGGGCACGGCCTTCGTGGCGCCCGCCGCCCTCGCCGGCACCGAGGAGATCGAGCCGTTCAAGACCGCGATCACCTCGGCCTTCTCGCGGCCGGCGCCTTACGTCACCTACGCGGTGGTGCTGATCGTCCTCAGCCTCTTCACCGAGCGCTTCTTCTGCCGCTTCCTCTGCCCGCTCGGCGGGCTTCTCGCGCTCGGCGACCGGCTGCACGTCTTCACCTTCCTCGAGCGCCGGCCGGAGTGCGGCACCGCCTGCCACCTCTGCGAGCGCTCCTGCCCGGTGCGGGCGATCGAGAAGAGCGGCAGGATCGTGATGGCCGAGTGTTTTCAGTGTCTCGACTGCCAGGTCGAGTATCACGACGACCGCCGCTGCCCGCCGCTGGCGAAGCAGCGGAAGCAGCGCGAACGGAAGCGCCGCGATTTCGCCCCCGTCGGTGCGCCGGTCCCGGCAATGGCGCGGTCGGCGGGGGCGGTGTTCGAGCCGCCGAATTGAGGGGCGGCCCGCGCGCAGCTATCGCACCGTTCCCGGCGCCTCACCCGGTCGAGCGCCGTCGGGCGAGAGCCGTGACCGCCGACGCGTCGCGCGGCATGGAGGAGCGCCGCCCCGATATCGTCGTCTTCGATGTACGGGAAACCGGCCAGGACCTCCGCGCGGGTCGCGCCGTCCGCCATCATCTCGACGATGTCGACCACCCGCATGCGGGTCGGCGGATACGCGGTCGACCACCGACGATACCTTCATCGGCGACGATGTGAGCGAGGAGTGCCTCGTGGCTGCTGACCGGAATCTCGGACATTGGCACAAGCTCCTGCCGCCCCCTTCGGGTGAGGCGTAGGGGTTCCCACGAATAGGAGAGATCTTCCACGAATGCACACCGACGTCTCACAAACGTAACGGCGCAACGCGGGTCCGGGTGACAAGCCGTCGGCAACGGACTAACCAAGCGCCGCGACGACCGTGAGCCGTGACATGCCCGATCTCCTCCTCGAATTGTTCTCCGAAGAAATCCCGGCCCGCATGCAGCGCCGGGCGGCGGACGACCTTCGGAAGCTGGTGACCGACGCGCTCGTCGAGGCCGGTTTCGTCTACGAGGGCGCGAAGGCGTTCGTGACGCCGCGGCGGCTGACGCTGACGGTGAACGGCGTGCCGGCGCGTTCCGCCGATGTCCGCGAGGAGAAGAAGGGGCCGCGCGTCGGTGCGCCCGAGGCGGCGATCGCCGGCTTCCTCAAGGGCGCGGGCCTCGCGTCGATCGCCGAGGCCAAGGTCCAGCCCGACAAGAAGGGCGATTTCTACGTCGCCGTGATCACGAAACCCGGCCGCGCCGCGACCGAGGTGCTGGCGGAGGCGCTGCCGAAAATCATCCGCGAGTTTCCGTGGCCGAAATCGATGCGCTGGGGCGCGGCATCGGCCGATCCCGGCAGCCTCCGCTGGGTGCGGCCGCTCCACGCGATCACCGCCACCTTCGGGCCGGAGACCGAGGACCCCGACATCATCCGCTTCGACGTCGGCGGCGTTGCAGCGGGCGACACGACTTTCGGCCACCGCTTCATGGCGCCGGCGGCGATCACGGTGAAGCATTTCGACGACTACGAGACATCGCTGGTGCGGGCGAAAGTGGTGCTCGACCCGGAGCGGCGGAAGGACATCATCCTCCACGACGCGCGCGACCGCGCGTTCGCGCTCGGCCTCGAACTCGTCGAGGACGAGGCGCTGCTCGAGGAAGTCGCCGGGCTCAACGAATGGCCGGTGGTGCTCGTCGGCGCGTTCGACGAGGCGTTCCTCGCGATCCCGCCGGAGGTGATCCGCACGACCATCCGCGTGAACCAGAAGTGCTTCGTCCTCCGTGACCCGAAGACGGGGACGCTCGCCAACCGCTTCGTGCTGACGGCGAACGTCGAGGCCGAGGACGGCGGCCGTGAGATCGTCGCTGGCAACCAGCGCGTCATCCGCTCGCGCCTCTCGGACGCGAAGTATTTCTGGGAAACGGACCAGCACGACCTGCCGGATCACGACACGCCGAAAATGCGCGAGGCGGCGGCGCGGCTGAACCTCGATCAGGCGAAGCCTCTCGACCAGCGGATGGCGAAGCTCGCTTCGACTGGCGTCGTGTTCCACGAAAAGCTGGGCACGCAGGGCGAGCGGGTGGAGCGGCTGGTGCGGCTCGCGGCGGAGATCGCACCGCTCGTCGGTGCCGATCCGGAGCTGGCGAAGCGTGCCGCGGCGCTGGCGAAGGCCGACCTTCCGACGGAGATGGTGGGCGAGTTCCCCGAACTGCAGGGGCTGATGGGGCGCTACTACGCGGCCAAGCAGCGCGAGCACGCCTCGGTCGCGGCCGCGGTCGAGGAGCACTACAAGCCGCAGGGGCCGGGCGATCGCGTGCCGACGGATCCGGTGTCGATCGCGGTGGCGCTGGCGGACAAGCTCGACATCCTCGTCGGCTTCTGGGCGATCGATGAAAAGCCGACGGGCAGCAAGGACCCGTATGCGCTGCGGCGCGCGGCGCTGGGAGTGATCCGGATCGTTCTCGATGGGAAGCTCCGTCTCCCACTCGCGCCCTCGCTGGTGAAAGCCGCCGATGGTCTCGGCCGCGGTGCCAACATCCTCGACCTCATCGCCTTCTTCGCCGACCGCCTGAAAGTCCAGCTCCGCGAACAAGGCGCGCGGCACGATCTCGTCGATGCCGTGTTCGCGCTCGGCGACCAGGACGATCTCCTCCTGATCGTCCGCCGCGTCGAGGCGCTCGGCGCGTTTCTCGACAGCGAGAGCGGGAAGGCGCTGCTCGCCGGCTACCGCCGTGCGGCGAACATTCTCCGCGACGAGGAGAAGAAGTCCGGAAAACGCTTCGACGGTGCGACCGAGACCGGCACCGCGCCCGAGGAGGTCGCCCTCAACGAGGCGATCACCGCGGCGGAGGCCGAGGTCGACGCCTCGCTCGTCGAGGAGGATTTCGTCGCGGCCATGGACGCGATGGCGACCCTCCGTGCCCCGGTCGACGCGTTCTTCGACAAGGTGCTCGTGAACGACCCCGACCCCGCCACCCGCGAAAACCGCCTCCGCCTCCTCGCCCGCATCCGCGCGGTGACGCTGAAGGTCGCGGACTTCTCGAAGATCGGCGGGTAGCACACCCCACATACCGCTCACCCCCGCGAAGGCGGGGGCCGATCCCTCTTCGCAGGAAGGTCGGGCCTTCGGCCCGGCTTTCTTGTTTTGATGGGTCCCCGCCTTCGCGGGGATGAGCGGTCGAGGAGATGTTTTCGAGAAGGGGGTTGGCTAATCCGGCTTCACGCCGGTGCGGAACTGGAACATCGCCGAGGCGCCGTCGATCAGAAGGCTGAGCGGGTTCGAGCGGCACCAATTGTCGATCCAGACATAGACGGCGTCGCGCGACGCGCGCGTCGGAACGCGCCAGAAATCGAGGTCGTGCGCCACGGCCCAGGCGTCGATCGTGCCGAGGAGGTAGGCCTCGTAGAGGTCCTTCGTCGCGCCGGGCGCCGAGACCCACTGGCCGCAGTCGATCCCCGCCTCCACCCAGATCTGCTGCGCCAGCACCGGCGCCGGGGTGGTGGCGATCGCGAGCGCGAGCAGTCCTGACCCGACCTTCATCGCTCTTCCGTCCGGCTTCCGCCGCCTCCGCCGCGCGCCCCGCCGGAGCGAAGATAGCACACGCGGGCCGCAGGTGCGGATCGCGGCCCGGCCTTCCGTCCAATTGTTCTTGCTATGTTCTAGTCATTCCGCTAGGAATGAATTCATGTCGATCGCCCGCCTCGAGACCGATTCCGACCCGCGCCACGCGGTCGCTCCGGCGATCGACCCCGCCCACATAGCGCCGGACCGGCGCCGCGGGCGCGGGTCGGAAACCAGCCGCACCGGACGGTACGAGCCGCTCGAGAAGATTCCGGTCGACGACGGCTGGGACAGCCTCGAAGAGCTTCCGGAGCTCAGGACCGAGGTGCAGGTCGAGCGACCGCGAAAGATCCTGACGACGAACGATTCGCCGGACATCGGCTTCGCGCAGTCGATCAACCCCTATCGCGGCTGCGAGCACGGCTGCGCCTACTGCTTCGCGCGGCCGACGCACGCCTATATGGGCCTGTCGCCGGGGCTCGATTTCGAGACGCGGCTGTTCGCGAAGCCCGACGCGGCAAGGCTTCTCGAGCGCGAGCTGTCGAAGCCGGGCTACAAGGTCGAGACGATCGCGATCGGCACCAACACCGATCCCTACCAGCCGATCGAGAAGCGCTACCGCATCATGCGGGAGATTCTCGAAGTGCTTTCGCGGGCCAACCACCCGGTCGGCATCCTCACCAAGAACGCGCTCGTCACGCGCGACATCGACCTCCTCGCGCCGATGGCCGAGCGGGGGCTCGTCAAGGTCGGCCTCTCGGTGACGACGCTCGACCGGAAGCTGGCGCGGGCGATGGAGCCCCGCGCCTCGACGCCGGCCAAGCGGCTCGAGGCGTTGCGGCTCCTCTCCGCGGCCGGCATCCCGACCTTCGCGATGACCGCGCCGATCATCCCCGCGCTCAACGAACCGGAGATGGAACGCATCCTCGACGCTGCCGCGGCGCAGGGCGTGAAGGACGCCGGCTACGTCCTCCTCCGCCTGACGCAGGAGGTGGCGGAGCTGTTCAAGGAATTCCTGCTCCGCCACTATCCCGATCGCTACGCCCACGTCCTGTCGCTGATCCGCTCGATGCGCGGCGGCAAGGACTACGATTCGTCGTGGGGCCAGCGGATGAGCGGCAACGGCCCCTACGCCTGGCAGATCGGCCGCCGGTTCGAGATCGCGGCGAAACGGCTCGGACTGAACACCGTGCGGACGGAGCTGCGGACCGACCTCTTCCGCCCGCCGCTCCAGCCGGCGCAGATGAGTCTGTTCTGATGGCGGTGGGGACGGTGAATCCCATTTTCCGCTCATCCCGGCGAAAGCTGGGACCCAGAGCCCCGGGGATGCTTGGGTTGCGACGCCGTCTCATCCGAACTTTCGACGTGTGAAGGAATGAGGCTGGTCTCGGCCTTCGTTCTCCCTCCCCCTCGTGGGGAGGGTTGGGGTGGGGACTTCCGGTGTCCCAACCAAGTTCGGCCGTGCCGAGCATGCAGGCCGCAAGTCCCCCTCCCGGCCTCCCCAACAAGGGGGGAGGTGAAGAAAGAGGAGCGGCCGTACCGTCGGGACCGCCGTATTTCTTCACACGCTCCGTGGCTGGGACGAGCGGAACGTGATGGTGCGGGATCGCCCCTTATCGCCGCTTCTTCGTCGCGCCCGGCACGGCTGCCTCGATGGCTTTCTTCATCACGCTCGGCAGCGCCTCGCCGGGAAGCTCCTCGGGCGGCGACCACCAATGTCCGGACGGCGCTGTGGCGGCCACCGAAAACTCCGCGCGGTGGACCGTCAGCTCCAGCCGGAAGTGCGTGAACACGTGCACAACCGGCGCCGGCGCCTCCCGCCATTCCCCGGCGAGCGGCGGGGCGCCCTGCCCGGTGCCTGATTTGTCCGGCCAGTCGCTGCCCGGCACCTCCGTCATGCCGCCGAGGAGACCTTCAGGGGCGCGGCGGCGGAGGAGCACGGCACCGTCGCTCCGCACCGCGACGAAGGCGTGGCCGCGCCGCGTCGGACGTTCGGCCTTCGCGGCCTTCACCGGGTAGCGATCGGGGTCGCCGTCGGCGAAGGCGCGGCAGTCGTCCCGCAGGGGGCAGAGGGCGCAGGCCGGGCGTTTCGGCGTGCAGATCGTGGCGCCGAGGTCCATCATCGCCTGGGCATAGTCGCCGGGACGCTCGCGCGGCGTGAGGCGCGACTGGTGGGCGCGGATCGCCTCCTTCGCCGCGGGCACGGGCGTCCCGATGGCGAAGAGGCGGGCGATGACGCGCTCGACATTGCCGTCGACCACGGCGACGGGTTCGTCGAAGGCGATGGCGGCAATCGCGGCGGCCGTGTAGCCGCCGACGCCGGGCAGGTCCATCAGCCCGGCCAGCGTGGCGGGAAACCGCCCGCCGCGCGCCGCCACGAGATCGGCTGCGGCCTTCATGTTGCGGGCGCGGCTGTAGTAGCCGAGGCCGGCCCACGCCTTCATCACCTCGGCCTCGGGCGCCGCGGCGAGGTCGTGCACGGTCGGCCAGCGCGCGACGAAAGCCGCGAAATAGCTCTTCACCGCGGCGACCGTCGTCTGCTGCAGCATCACCTCGGACAGCCAGACGCGGTAGGGGTCGGCCCGCTCGCCGACGGCGCGGTTGTCCGGCGGGACGCGCCACGGCAGGCGCCGCGCGTGGCGGTCGTACCAGGCGAGGAGGCGCTCCGCGAGATCAGGCACGGGCGGCTGCGGCCGGCACGGCGCCCGGCCTCAGACGAGCCCCATCATCCGGTACATCAGCCATATCGTCGGCTCCATGATGAGGATGCGGAGCGGATTCGGGATGCCGCTCGACGGCGGCAGAATGCTGAGGAGGATCAGTCCGAGGAAGAGGAAATAGCTCGGCTGCCAGTTGTTGGACCACCAGTTCGCCGCCTTCAGCGGCAGAAGGGTTTCCGCGATCCGCCAGCCGTCGAGCGGGTAGAACGGCAGGAGGTTGAACAGGAAAAGGACGATGTTGATCTGGATCACGGTCTGGAGAACCGTGAACAGGAAGGCCGGCGCCGTCCCGCTCATGAAGCTCGGCAGCAGCGCCTGGAGGAGGAGCGCGAACACGGCCGCGACGAAGAGGTTCGCGATCGGCCCCGCGGAGATCGCGAGGAACGCGCCGAGCTTCGGCCGCTGCATCCGCCGCGGCGAGACCGGCGCGGAGCCGAGCATGCCGAAGCCGATCAGCGCGAACATGATGAAGCCGAGCCAGTGGATGTGGACGAACGGGTTGAGCGTCAGCCGCCCCTGCGAGCGCGGCGTGGGATCGCCCATCAGGTCCGCCACTACGCAATGCGCGTATTCGTGCACCGTCATGCCGATCAGCACGGCAATGAGGTTCGCGACCAGAAGCTCCGGCGTGAGGTTGAACAGACCCAAGCATTCCTCCGGCCCATGCGGGCATGGCCGCCGGAGCCGAAGTCCAACGACGCCTTCCCCCTCCCGGACGGTGGCCCGCCGGAGACGCGAACCCTTACTATCTCAGGCGGCAGACGGCGTCAGCTTGCCTCGCGGTAGCGCTCGGCGGTTTCGAGATCGACCGAAACGAGCTGGCTGACGCCGCGCTCGGCCATCGTCACCCCGTAGAGCCGGCGCATGCGGGCCATCGTGATCGGGTTGTGGGTGGTGACGAGGAAGCGCGTGTCGGTGCGCTTGGCGATCTCCTCGAGGAGGACGCAGAAACGCTCGACATTGGCGTCGTCGAGCGGCGCGTCGACCTCGTCGAGGACGCAGATCGGCGCCGGTTTCGTCAGGAACACGGCGAAGATCAGCGACAGCGCCGTCAGCGCCTGCTCGCCGCCGGAGAGGAGCGTCATCGTCTGCGGCTTCTTGCCCGGCGGGCGCGCGATGATCTCGAGGCCGGCCTGGAGCGGGTCTTCGGCGTCGGTCAGCTTCAGCTCGGCCGTGCCGCCGCCGAACAGCGTCGTGAACAGCTCGCGGAATTTCTCGTCGACGCTGCGGAACGCGGCGAGAAGGCGCTCGCGACCCTCGCGGTTGAGGCTGCCGATCGCCTGCCGGAGTTTCTGGATCGCCGCGACGAGGTCGTCGCGCTCGGCGATGATCGACTTCCGCCGGCCGTCGAGGTCGGTCGCCTCCTGCTCGGCGTTGAGGTTGACGCCGCCGAGCCGCTCGCGCTCGTCCTTGAGGCGCTCGACGCGCGCCTCGACCTGATCGAGCGCCGGCAGCGAGCCGTCCTTGAGGCCGGCCGCGGCGGCAGCCTCCTCGGGCTTGCACTGCAGCGCCTCGGCGATGCGCTGGGCGAGTTCCATCACGCGCTGGCGGGCGCCGCCGAGCCGCTCCTCGGTGCGGCCGCGGATCTCGCGCGCCTCGGCAAGGTCCGCCTGCGCGACGCGCGCGGCCTTTTCCGACATCGCGAGCGCGCCTTCGGCGTCGGCGAGGCGGGATGCGGCAGCGGACCGCTCGGCCTCGGCCGCTTCTGCGGCCCCGGCGAGGGCCTGCCGCTGCCCGGCGAGGACGGCCGGCTGACCGGCGAGCGCGGTGCGTTCGGCGACCGCCTCGGCCTCGCGCAGGGTCAGCGTCGTCACCTGCGCGCCGGCATTCTTCTCGCGGAGCGTCCAGGCCGCCTTCTCGTCGGCGACGGCGCGGAGGCGGGCCTGCCGGTGCTGTGAATCGCGGTCGATGCCGGCGAGCGCGGTGCGGGCCTCGGTCACGGCGGCGCGGCCGGCGCCGACGCGGTCACGGAGGTCGGCGATCGGCCGGTCGAGCGATTCGGCCGGCGGGAGCTTCTGCAGCGCGTCCGCCGCACGCGATTCCGCGGCGTTCGCCTCCGCGATGGAGGCGGCGACCCGGGTTTCCGCCTCGGCGAGCGCCGAGAGGCGCGCGTCGGCGGCCGCCTGTTCGCGCTGGGCCGCGGCCATCGCGTTCCGTGCCGTGTCGAGATCGCGCTGCATGGCGCGCCAGGCGTTGCGGGCCGTGGACGCCGTACCGATCGCGCGCTGGAGCGTTTCGCGTGCGAGCCGGAGGGCGTCGCCGGCAGCAGCCACCGCCGGCTCGAGCTCGGCGGTCTTCGCGGTGAGATCGCGGAGCCGTTTTCGCGCGGCGAGGCGATCGGCCTCGGCCCGGTGCGCCCCGGCGGCGACGACGAGGCCGTCCCAGCGCCAGAGATCGCCCTCGATGCTCGTCAGCGTCTGGCCGGGCCGGAGTTCGGCCTGGAGCGCCGGGCCGTCGGCGCGGTCGACGACGCCGGTCTGGGCGAGGCGGCGGGCGAGGACGGGCGGGGCATCGACGAACTCGGCGAGCGGCTTCGCGCCGGGCGGGAGCGGCACGCTTTCGCCGTCCGGGAGCCGGCGCCAATGGGCGGGGCGTTTTTCGTCCTCGGAGAGGCTGAGCTCGTCGCCGAACACGGCAGCGACCGCGGCCTCGGCGCCGTCGCGGGCGGTGACCTGATCGACGATCGGGTTCTCGACCGCCGTCCGCGGCAACACCGAGCGGAGGGCCCTTGCCTCGGCATCGACGCGGGCAAACGCGCTCTCGGCCTCGGCCAGGGCGCCGCGGGCGGCGGCTTCGGCGGTGCGGGCTTCGTCGGCGGCGGTCTCGGCGGCGATCGCCGCCTGCTCCGCCGCGGCGATCCCGGTTTCCAGCGCCTGCACCTTCTCGCGGGCCGCTTCCAGCCGCGCGACCGAGGGCGCGCCGGCGAGCGCGGCGCGGTCGCGGGCGATGCGGGCCGCGTCTTCGGCGTGGCGGCGGGCGCGCTGGCGGGCGTCGTTGAGGTCGCGGTCGGCCTGGCCGCGGCGCGCCTTCAGTTCGGCGTGGGTCGCCTGCGCCTCCGCGGCGAGGCGCTCGTCTTCGGCGAGCGCGGCCTCGGCGCCCGCGACGCGCTGCGCGGCCTCGGTGCGGCGCGCGACCGCGGCCGTCTCCTCGGCGGCGAGTTTCTCCCGCTCGGCGTCGAGACGCGCCATTGCGGCGGCGTTCTCCGCCGAGAGGCGGCGCTCGCGTTCGAGGTCGGCGGCGAGCTGGGCGCGGCGGCGGTCGAGATCGGCGAGGCGGGAGGCTACGGTCCGCTCCTCGGCGGCGATGCGCTCGTCCTCGCTGCGGACGCGTTGCAGCGCCGCGCCGGCGGCGGCGGCGGCGTCGCGAAGGTCGGGCAGCGCCGCGGCCGCCTTGCCCTGGGCCGCGGACGCCATCGCATCGATCGCGCCGCGCTCGGCAACGGTGGCGACGGCGCGGGCGAGTTCGGCTTCGGCTGCCGTGACGGCCGCTGTCGCGGCGGCATAGCGGACCGTCAGCGCGGCGGCTTCGCTCTTCCGGATCTCGGCCGAGAGGTTGCGGTAGCGCACCGCCTGGCGCGCCTGGCGGCGCAGCGTCTCGAGCTGGCGGTCGAGCTCGGTGAGGACATCTTCGAGGCGCTCGAGGTTCTGCTCCGCCGCCTTGAGGCGCGTCTCGGCCTCCTGACGGCGGCCGAAGAGGCCCGAAATGCCCGCCGCCTCTTCGAGGATCGACCGCCGCGCCTCGGGTTTTGCAGTGATCAGCGCGCCGACGCGGCCCTGGCTCACCATCGCCGGCGAGCGCGAACCCGCCGAGGCGTCGGCGAAGAGGAGCTGGACGTCGCGGGCGCGGACCTCGCGGCCGTTGAGCTTGTACGAGGAGCCCGATTCGCGCTCGATCCGCCGCGAAATCTCGATGACGTCGGCGTCGTTGAAGCCGGCGGGCGCGGTGCGATCGGAATTGTCGAGCGTGAGGACGACTTCCGCAGCGTTCCGCCCCGGCCGCGCGCCGGAGCCGGCGAAAATCACGTCCTCCATGCCGGAGCCGCGCATCGCCTTGTAGGAGCTCTCGCCCATCACGAAGAGGAGCGCGTCGGCGATGTTCGATTTCCCGCAGCCGTTCGGCCCGACGACGCCGGTGAGGCCGGGCTCGATCGGAACCTCGGTGGGCTCGGCGAAGGATTTGAAGCCGGTGAGGCGGAGGCGCGTGAACTTCATGCGGCGCCTCCCGCCGCGATGCCGGTGCGGTTCGAACGGCCCTGGCGACTCCCGAGCCGGCTCCACTCCGCTGACACGACGTGTATTCCCTCTTCACCTCCCCCCTTGTGGGGGAGGCCGGGAGGGGGACCCGCGGCGAGGCAGGCTGGCACGGGGAGTGAGAGTGGCGAGGCCGAAAGTCCCCACCCCGGCCCTCCCCCCTGGGGGGAGGGTGAAGGAAGAGAGCCAGCCGCGGGAGCGAAGCCCGCCGCCGGTGAGGGTTTGGTGACCGTCACCGGGCCGGAAGGGACTGCGTGGTGCAGCAAAGCTCCGGCGGGGCGGGCCGCCGGAGCGAAGGCATTACAGCAGCGGGTCGATGATGGTCGCCCAGCGATCCATCTCGATCTCGCCCGCATACTGGGCGCCGTTGACGAAGAAGGTCGGCGTCGCATTGACCCCAAGCTCGATGCCGCGGTCGTGCACGGCGTAGATGCCGTCCGTTGTAGCTTGATTCGCGAAGCAGGCGTTGAACTGGTCGGCGCTGATGCCGGCCTGGGCGCCCATCTGCTGGAGCGCGGCGACGCGATCGGCGGCCTGGGCCCACACGGCCTGGGTCTCGTAGAGGACGTCGACCATCGCCATGTAGCCTTCATTTCCGCCGGGAACGCAGCGCGCGAGCTGCGACGCTGCCGCCGCGGTCGCGTCGAGCGGGAACTCGCGGAAGATGAAGTAGACCTTCCCGGTATCGATGTAGGTGGCCTTGAAGTCGTCGTAAACGCCGTTGTGGAAGGCGGCGCAATGCGGGCAGGTCATCGACGCATATTCGATGACCGTGACCGGCGCGTTCGGGTCGCCGACCGTGATGTCGGGCAGCGCCTGCGGCGCCATCAGGTCCGCGATCGGGACGGTGTCCTGCGGCGCGTCGCTGGAGCCGCCGCAGGCGGCGAGGAGGAGAAGGAGCGGCGCGACGAAGGCGGCGCGGATCGTGGCAGGAAGCTGCATGGTCTCTCGTTCGGAAGGCGGCCGCGGGAGGCCCGCGCCGGTTCGGTTAAGGCAGGAGGCCGTCGATGATGCGGCTGAGATCGGCGTAGGAGATCTCGCCGATCTGGCGCTGGCCGTTGATGAAGAAGGTGGGCGTGGCATTCACGCCGAGGGCGATGCCGCGCTCATAGGACTGTTCGATGCCGGCGGCTATGGTCTGGTCGTCGATGCAGGCGTTGAAGCTGTCCGGCGTGAAGCCGTAGGGCTGCACGAACGCGACGAAGGCGTCGACGCTCGCAGTCCACACCGGCTGGTTCTCGAAGAAGGCGCCGGTCAGCGTGTAATACGCGCCCGGCGTCGTCGCCTCGGCGCAGCGCGCGAGGGAGAAGGCGGCCGCCGCCCAGGGGTCGAGCGGGAACTCGCGCATGATGAAGCGGACCTTCCCGGTGTCGATGTAGTTCGTCTGGAGGAGGCCGAACGTCTCGTTGTGGAACGCGGCGCAGTGCGGGCACGTCATCGACGCGTATTCGATGATGGTGACCGGCGCCTTCGCGTTGCCGAGGACGACGTCGCCGAGCGGGCTTTCGACGGCGAGCTGGAGCGGATTGACGTCCTGGGCCTGGGCAGGCGCGGCGGCGATGCCGAGCGCGACGATGGCCGCGGCAGCGAAGCCACGGATTGCGGTCCTGAGATCGATCGACACTCTATCCCTCCTGTCGCCCGCCTGCGGGCGGCGCGCACTCTGCCCCATCGGCCCGCCAACCGACAGAGGAATTGTGGCGGGATTGCTACCCGAAAGGGTCACGGCCTCGCGAGGCGATCCCTTATCACGCCTTCGCCGAGGCGGCGGAGGGCCTCTTTGAGCGGATCGCCATCGACCGTCGAGACCGCCTCGTCGAGCGCCTCCGCCAGCGGCGCGGGTATCGGCGCCGGCGGCGGCGCTTCCGCCTTTCGCGGCTTCCGGCTCAGCGGCTTCTGGATGAAGCGGAGCTCCGCCACGGCGGCAAAGCCGAGGAAGGAGTTGATGCGGGCGATCAGCTGACCGGCCTCGTGCTGCAGGAAGATCGCCCGCGGCCCGTCGACGCGGACCGTGAGCACGCCGCCGCCCGCCTGGCCGCGGGCGAAGACGAGCTTCTCCGGCTGCGTGAAAGCGCCGTTCCGCGCGCCGACGATGGTGTCCCACGAGGCGAGGAGCTCCGCCGTCGCGAAGCCGCGCCTGCCGACGGCCGGGTCGATGACGCGGGCGGCGAGCGCGCCGAGCGGAACCGGGCCGCTCCATTTTGTCGGTGACGCCATGCCCCGTTTTCTGGCACGATCCGGTCTTCCCCGGAAGGGTGTCGATGCGACCATTTGTGCGGCAGGCATTGCTGGTCCACTTCCCCTTGCGGATCAATGGCTTGGCTCTTTTGCCGGTTTCCTTGACACTGTTGGGGTCGGTCACTATGGTGCGCGCGGTTTTCGGCGGTTTCCCCGACATTTCCCGGTCCCCGGGCGCGCTTCAGCAGGCGGCTTCCAGCCGATGAGCGAGCAGGGTGTGGGCAGTGGCGGGCCGGAACAGAAGCCGGCGACCGGCGACGACGAGGCGAAGCTGACCGCGCGACTTGACGCTCTCGGAGAAGAGCTCGAGAGCCGCCGCGAGGAAGTCGAAGCCCAGACCGCAACCGTCGAGGCCCCTTCGGGCCGCGCCGGTCAGGGGATGGCGCTTCGGTTGGCCACCGAATTCGTCGCGGGAATATTGGTGGGCGGGGCAATCGGCTGGTTCTTCGATGGCTGGCTGGGGACTTCTCCCTGGGGGCTGATCGTTTTTCTGCTGGCGGGGTTCGCCGCAGGTGTGCTCAACGCACTACGGACTGCGGGCGTGGTGGCGGAATCGCCGGCACGGTCGCGGCTGGAAGGCAAGAAATAACGGCCCGGCGGTGACCGTCCGGGCCCTGTAGAGGGGCAGGGCGTGGAGCTTCCGGATCCGATCCACCAGTTCGAGATCAAAGAGATCGTGCCGCTGCACCTCGGCGCGACCAACGTCTCCTTCACCAATTCCGCCCTCTTCATGGTGCTCGCCGTCCTGATCGGATGCGGGTTCCTGCTGCTGGCCTCGTCGCGCCGCCGCCTCGTTCCGGGCCGCTGGCAGTCGAGCGCGGAGCTCACTTACGAGTTCGTCGCCAACACGCTGCGCTCGTCGGCCGGCAGCCAGGGGATGAAGTTCTTCCCGCTGGTTTTCTCGCTCTTCCTCTTCATCCTGATGGTGAACCTGTTCGGCATGGTGCCGTACTTCTTCACCGTCACCAGCCACCTCATCGTCACGGCGGCGCTGTCGATCCTCGTGATCGGCCTCGTGGTGGTCTACGGCTTCTACAAGAACGGGCTCGGCTTCTTCCGGCTGTTCGTGCCCCACGGCGTTCCCGGCGTCATCCTGCCGTTCGTCGTGTTCATCGAAGTGCTGTCGTTCGTCTCGCGGCCGATCAGCCTCTCGATCCGACTTTTCGCCAACATCCTCGCCGGCCACATCACGCTGAAAGTGTTCGCCGGCTTCATCGTCGTGCTCAGCAGCCTCGGCTGGTTCGGCTGGATCGCCGCGGTGCTGCCGCTGATCCTCACCGTCGCGCTCACGGCGCTCGAAGTCCTCGTTGCGGTCCTGCAGGCCTACGTCTTCGCCATCCTGACCAGCCTCTACCTCAACGACGCCATCCACCCGGGCCACTAGGCCACCCCGGCCGGCACGGCCGCGGGCAATCGTTCTCTAAGGGAGTCGACTATGGAACTCGAAGCAGCAAACGCCATCGGCGCAGGCATCGCCTGCATCGGCATGGGCGCCGCCGGCATTGGCGTGGGCTCGATCTTCGGCAACTACCTCGCCGCCGCCGTCCGCAACCCGGCCGCCGCCGAGGGCCAGTTCGGCCGCCTCATCTTCGGCTTCGCCGTTACGGAAGCTCTGGGCATCTTCTCGCTGCTGATCGCCCTCCTCCTCCTCTTCGCGAACTAGTCGCGAACGGCCTCCGGCCAGCGCCGGACTGGGGACATCCATGGAAGGCACCGCAACAGCGGGCTTCATCGTCGCGCAGCTCGAGGCCACTCCGGCGGCGCCGGCAGAGGCGGCGCCGGCGGCCGAGCCCGGTGCGCCACTGACCGATGCCGCGCATGGCGAACTCGCAGGAGTCGTCATCGAGGAGCACGCCACCGAAGAGCATGGCGGGACGTTCCCGCCATTCGATTCCACCTACTTCGCCTCGCAGCTCCTGTGGCTCGCGATCAGCTTCGTGGTGCTCTACCTCCTGATGTCGCGGGTGATCATCCCGCGCATCGGCGGCATCCTCGAAGACCGCCGCGACCGCATCGCCCGCGACCTCGACCAGGCCGGGCGGCTGAAGCAGCAGTCGGACGAAGCGAACGCGGCCTACGTCAAGGCGCTCTCGGACGCCCGCGCCAACGCCTTCCGCATCGCCGCCGAGGCGCGCGACAAGGCGAAGGGCGAGGCCGCCGCCCGCCAGGCCGAGATCGAGAAGAGCCTCGACGGCAAGCTCGCCGCCGCCGAGACGCGGATCGGCGAGATCAAGGCGAAGGCGCTCGCGGACGTCGGCGCGATCGCCGCGGAAGCGGCGGAAGCCGTGGTCGACCGCCTCGTCGGCCTCAAGGCCAGCGCGACCGAACTGAAGGATGCCGTGGGCGCCGCCCGTTCGGGAGGAACCGGCAATGCTTGAAGACGCGACATTCTGGGCCAGCGTCGGCCTCGTCATCTTCATCCTGGTGCTGCTGCGCGTCGGCGTGCCGAAGCTGATCGGCACCTCGCTCGACAAGCGCGGCACCGCGATCCGGAACGAGCTCGACGAAGCCCGCCGGCTCCGCGAGGAAGCGCAGTCGCTCCTCGCCGAGTATCAGCGCAAGGCGCGCGACGCCGAGCGTGAGGCCGGCGAGATCGTCGAGCAGGCCCGCCGCGAGGCGGCCGCCTATGCGACCGAGGCGATGGCGCGGACCGACGAATACGTCGCCCGCCGCACCAAGATCGCCGAGCAGAAGATCGCGCAGGCCGAGACCGTCGCCCTCCAGGAGGTGCGCTCCCTCTCCGCCGACGTCGCGATCGCCGCCGCCGAGCGCATCCTGACGGCGAAGGTGGCGGGCTCCGAAGCCGAGCGCCTCGTGTCGAGCGCCATCGGCGAGGTCAAGGCGCGGCTGCACTAGGGGTCGCTCCGAAGCGCGAATTTCGGGGCCGCAGCGGCGACGCTGCGGCCCTTTTCGTTTCTTGATGCAGGGGTTTGCGGGGGGCGACTCCTTCACCCTCCCCCTTGTGGGGAGGGCCGGGGTGGGGACTTGCGGCCTTACCCTTCGGCATGGGCCGCAAGTCCCCCTCCCACCCTCCCCCACAAGGGGGGAGGAGCGATGGGCCGTGCGCTCCAAGGGTGCGATGCTGCCGGTTTCTCCGAAGGTCTCGACGAAGGAGACGGCGGACCGGGAGACGCGCGAACAGCGCGGTGCGTCCCCAAGAGCTGGGGCGAAGCAGGCAACTTCGCGGCGCGATTCAGATCAGCAGGGCTTCCGGCTCGGGCTCTGGCTCGAGCTGCAGCCGCACCGGCGCAAAGCTGCGGCGGTGGTGGACGCAGGGGCCGTGGGCGTCGAGGGCGGCGAAGTGAGCGGGCGTCGAGTAGCCCATGTGCGAGCCGAAACCGTAGTCCGGGAATTCCTCGCCGACATTGCCCATCAGCCGGTCGCGCGTCACCTTGGCGACGATCGAGGCCGCGGCGATCGACACCGACCGGCCGTCGCCGCCGACGAGCGCTTCGGCAGGGCACGGCAGCCAGGGCGGCAGCATGTTGCCGTCGACCAGCACGTGCTGCGGCGTCCGGGCAAGGCCCCGGAGCGCCTGGCTCATCGCCCACAGCGAGGCGCGGAGGATGTTCATCCGGTCGATGCGCTCGCGGCTCGCGATCGCGACCGACACGATGCCGCGCACCATGATCTTCTCGTACAGCGCCTCGCGGTCGGCCCGCGTGAGTACCTTCGAGTCGTTCAGGCCTTTCGGGAATCGCCTGCCATCGAACATGACGGCGGCCACCACCACCGGTCCGGCGAGCGGGCCGCGGCCGACCTCGTCGACTCCCGCCACCCACTCCGC
>JADLGL010000049.1 GCA_020849325.1 Bauldia sp.
ACGAACACCCGGTATGGCGCGCGCGAGTTCCGCGGCGTCGCCGCATGGCGGTCGACGCGCACCTTCATGGTGACGATGGCGCCCTCGGGCGCGTAGGCGATCTCCGTGGCCCGGCTCCGGTCGATCACCGCCGACGGGAGGTGGAAGAGGAGATCGACGACGCGCGGCGTCTCGGTCTCGGACTTGTCGAGCAGGCGGCCGAGCAGCGTCGCCACTTTCGGGCCGACGCCTTCGAGGCCCGTGACGGGCGCGAACAGGGGATTGAGGATCGCCGGGCGCATCGCTTCGTGTAACGCGCCGCGCCGGGTTGGCGAAGAGCGGGCGGTGGGCAGTGGGGGTTCAGGGGAGCGCGATCATACCCATGGCCGGCATTTTCCAGCTAGGGTAGCGATCCCGGAGGGTGCAACGTGACGATCACGGGTGATCCGGACATCGTGCTGTCGACGAAGAGACGGTTCGCCGATCGCTTCCTCGCGCTCGAAAAGGTCCACGGGGTCGGCGTAGCCTACAAGCGGCGGGCGGGTGCCGCGACGAGGACGCCGTGCCTCGTCGTCACGGTCGAGAAGAAGCTGCCGCTCCGGTCGATCAAGCCGGAGCAGCGGATACCGGCTCGCGTTCCCGCGTTCGACGTGGCCGGCAATCCGATCCCGGGCGTCGAGGTCGCCGTCGACGTCATCGCCGGCGGGCCCTACCTCTTTGCCGCCGTCAACACGGCAAAGGTCCGGCCGCTCGTCCCCGGCTACAGCTTCGGCAAGCTCGGCGGCTATGCCGGCACCATCGGCGCGAAGCTGATCGACCTCAACCTCGTGCCCGGCGTGCCGAAGCGTGATCCGCGGGAGGCCGATCCGAACTGCTTCTTCGACCCGAGGGAAGTCCGTTTGCCGAAGGACTCTCCGCTGTTCTTCCTGACCTGCGCTCACGTGTTCACGATGCACCCGACGCCGGGCGACCAGGCGATTCAGCCGGGAGCGGTGGACGGCGGAGTCGGCCCGTCGGTCGGCTTCCCCGTCCGGTGGACGGTGGTGCCGCAGCAGTCGTTCACGAGCACGTCGCCGGGCGGGACGCCGACCGCCGACAGTCTGAGCTATGAGGACGCCGCGGTCATCGAACTCGACCGCGACGTGAGGCCGGGGATAACGGCGGCCATCAAGGACGTCGGCCCGCCGGTCGGGCAGCGCAATCTCACCTTCCTCGACCTCGAGCCGGGGAAGCCGCCCGTGACGGTGCAGAAATCCGGCCGGACGACGGGGCTGACCAAAGCCGTGGTGATGGCCACGTCCTACGACGTTGCGATCGGCCTCGGCGGCTTCATCGGCCTCTTCTTCTCGGTGCTCCTCCGCGATCAGATCCTCGCCACCGGGCCGGGAACCGTTGCCGAAGGAGGCGATTCCGGGGCGCTCGTCCTCGACGAAGGGCGCATGGCGACGGGACTCCTCGTCGGCGCGGCCGGGAGCGACATGATCTTCACGCCGATCATGCGCGTGATGCTGGCGATCAACTTCCCCGGCACGATCACCACCGGTCCCGCCGGGCAGCCGCAACGCTATTTCGTCCTCGCCGGGTCCTGACCCGGTCACGGATCGCAGCGTCCACGGCCCCCGTCGGCGCGCCGAGCGGATCGGAGCGGCCCGTTCGTGACCACGGCCGCTGCAGTTCAGGGCAGGGTGTATGTTCCCACCTTCCCGCCGATGACCTGCTCGTAGCCGTCATGGGTGGTGCTGGCGCCGAACACCGTGATGGTCACGTCGCCGGTGATGCCCTCGTACCGGCCGGTGCCGCCGACGAAGCGGCCGAACGTCTCCTTGCCGCCGAGCGGGCCTTCGACGAGCGGCGTCGGGCCATCCGACCAGAAGGATTCGAAGATGTGGTCGCCGGCCTGGTCCTGCCAGTCGCAATAGCCCTCGACCTCGAACGTCCCGGCGGCGCTGTTGATGGTCTGGAGCGCGATGCAGCGGCCGCGGAGGTCGTGCATGAAGCCTTCGCCGGCCGCGTTCACCGATGCCGAGATGAAGGTGAGGGCGAAGGCGACGTTGCCGTCGCCGACCGGGACGGCGCCGAACGGGTTCGGGTTGACATGGGTGAAGAACGACGTGAACTCGCCCGAGCGCGGCAGCTCCTGCGCGATGGCGGCGCCGGCAAGGGCGGTGAGGAAGGCGGCCGAGGCCAGACGCGTGAGGCCGGAGGAAGGCATGGGCGATTTCCATGGGGGTGGTGGAGAAGCCCGCGCGACGGCCATCGTCGCGTCGGGAGCGCCGGGTCCCCCTTTCCCCGGCATGCGAGAGAGCCGCCGCCTGCCCGCCGATGCGGACAGGGGCGTTGGGCAGTCAGGGCAGCTGGTAGTGGCCGACCTTGCTGCCGAGGACCTGCGTGTAACCGTCGGGCGTGGTGGTGGCGGCCGAGATCGTGATCGTCATCTCGCCGGTGATGCCCGCGTATTTGCCGGTGCCGCCGACGAAGCGCCCGATCGACTGCAGGCCGCTCATCGGTCCCTCGGCGTGCTGGAACGGGCCGTTGGTGGAGAACGATTCGAAGACGTGATCGCCGTCGGAATCCTGCCAGTCGCAATGGCCCTCGAGCGTGGAGGTTCCGTTTGCCGGGTTCCTCGTCAGGAGGCCGATGCAGCGGCCGCGGAGGTCGTGCATGAAGCCGGCGCCGGCCGCGTTCACCGACCCGGTGATGTAGGTCAGGGCGAAGGCGATGGTGCCGTCGCCGACCGGGACGGCGCCGAACGGAGCGGGATTGACGTGCGCGAAGTAGACGGTGAAGTCGCCGGAGCGCGGCAACTCCTGTGCCGAGGCTCCGGTGACGCAGCAGGCCAGGAAGGCCGCGGACGCCAGCGGTGCGATGCGGGACCGAGACATGGGCGGACTCCTCCGGGGCGGTAGAAAAGTCCGCGCCACGCTCGTCGCATCGGGCAGTCATTCCGCAGTCAGTTGGGGCGAAATCCTATCCTGCTGCCCGCTTTGCGGGTAGGGCCCGAAGGGAGCCGCCCCGCTCCCCTCGGGCCCGGTCCGGCGCTGCGTGGGGCCGCGCCGGACTTTTCGTATCCCGCGCTAGGGGATCTGGTAGCTGCCGACCTTCACGCCGATCGCCTGGCCATAGCCATCCGAGGTGGTCGTGCCGCCGTAGGCGGTGATGGTGACCTCGCCGGTGATGCCCGCGTACTTGCCGGTGCCGCCGACGAAGCGGCCATAGGTATTGCCGCCGAAGGGGGTCACGCCGTCGGACCAGAACGTCTCGAAGACGTGGTCGCCGGCGCGATCCTGCCAGTCGCAATAGCCCTGGACCGTGAACGTCCCGGCGGCCTGGTCGATGATCTGGAGCGCGAGGCAGCGGCCGCGCGCGTCATGCATGAAGCTGCCGGGGCCGTCGGTGTTCACCGAGCCCGAGATGAAGGTGAGCGCGAGAGCGACGCTGCCGTCGCCCACCGGCACCGGCGCGAACGGCGTCGGGTTCACATGGGTCCAGTAGATCGTGAAGTCGCCGGTCTTCGGCAGTTCCTGCGCCGTCGACGACGCCACGGTTGCCGCGAGCAGCGCGCCGGCCAGCCCGGCCGTCGCCAAATGCCTGAAAGTGATTGTCATTTCCGTTCCTCTTGACCAAAGAGTCCCCGCCCCGGGGACCTGACGGGCCCGAGAATGGTCGAGAGGAACCTCATCCACGTGTGACGCACGTCACACCTGAATCGGAATGTGTTTCGCGTTATGGTTTGATGCGAAAGGTCGAGGGGGCGGTGGGGAGCTCCGTGGCTGGATGGGTACGGACGCGTTTGCTGCCGGGATCGGGGCGACCGATGCCGATGGCTGTCGTTTTGCCCGCTGCGGGGCCGTCGCGCTGTAACGCCCGTCACACCCGGCCGCCGAAATGAGCGCGCGCGAGGCCGTGTCGGCGCCCCGCCGGGGCAGCCTCTACCGCAAGTATGTGCTGCTCTTCGTGGGCGTCGTCGCTGCGGCGCTGCTCGCGGCCGGAGCCCTCGAACTGCCCTTCGCCTACCGCGACCGCCTCGGCGACATCGAGCGCTTCAACCAGCAGCAGGCCACGGCCACCACGGGGCTGATCAATCAATTCCTGGCGGGCATGGAGACCCAGCTGCGGTGGACGGCGCAGTTCACCGCGACGAACGGCAACTACGGTGGTGATCTCGCGGAGGCGCAGCGGCTGCTGCGGGAGGTGCCGGACATCGCCGAACTGGCGCAGGTCGATCGCAACGGCCTCGAACAGGTCTGGGTCTCCCGCATGGCGCTGAACGCCCTCGGCCGCAGCATCGACCTCTCGCGCGAGCTCTCGTTCCGTTCAGCCCTCCTCGGCGAGACATACTTCGGCGACGTAACGTTCGACCGCGACGGGCAGCCGGTGATGACGGTTGCCGTGGCGGCGGCCGGTGGCGCCGGGGGCGTCAGCATCGCCGAGGTGAACCTCGGGGCGATCGTCGATCTCCTCGGCCAGATCGATGCCGGCGAGGGCGGCGTCGCCTACGTCGTCGATGGCCGGGGGCAGCTGGTGGCGCATTCCGATCGGCGCGCCATGCCCGCCAGCCGCGACCTGTCGGCCCTGCCGCAAATTGCCGCCGTCCTCAGCGGAGGTGGCGCGACCGACAGCGCGAGGAACCTCGCCGGGGATCGGATGATTTCCGCCACCGCGGCGATCGACCCGCCGGGCTGGCACCTTTTTGTCGAGGTCCCGTATGCGGTGGCGGTTGCGCCGATCTACGCGTCGCTTCTGCGCACCGCGGCGCTGTTCCTCCTCGGCCTCGGGATCGCGACGCTGGCGGGGCTCTATCTCGCGCGCCGGATGGTGGGGCCGGTCCGCTCGCTCCAGGCCGGCGCCGACCGGATCGGCAGCGGAGAATTCGGCCACCGCATCGCGGTCCGCACCGGCGACGAGATCGAGACGCTGGCGGACAAGTTCAACGAGATGGCCGGCCACCTCGAGGCGTCGCGCGCCGAACTCGAATCGAAGGTGCGCCAGCGAACGGCGGAACTCGCCGAGAAGAGCCGGCAGCTCGAGCTCGCGAGCCAGCACAAATCGCAGTTCCTCGCCAATATGAGCCACGAACTGCGGACGCCGCTCAGCGCCGTTCTCGGCTACACCGAGCTGATGCTCGACAACATCTACGGCGCGATCTCCGACAGGTCGCGCGAGGTGCTGAAGCGCATCGAAGCCAACGGCAAGCACCTTCTCCAGCTGATCAACGACGTCCTCGATCTGTCGCGGATCGAGGCGGGGCAGATCGAGCTCACGATCGGCCGCTACGACATGCGCGACCTCGTCCGCGGGGTCGCGGCCGGCATGGAATCGATCGCCCGCGCCAAGGGGCTGGACCTCCGGACGGAGATCGCGCCGGATCTCCCGCCGGCCACCGGCGACGAGCGCCGCGTGACGCAGATCCTCCTCAACCTCGTCGGCAACGCGCTGAAGTTCACCGAGCGCGGCCACGTGGCGATCGCCGTGCGCGCGGCCGAAGGCTTCTTCGAGATCACGGTGGCGGACACCGGTCCGGGCATCGCGGCGCACGAGCACGAGCGCATTTTCGGCGAGTTCCAGCAGGTCGACGCATCGACGACGCGCCGGAACAGCGGCACCGGCCTCGGCCTTGCCATCTCGCGCCGGCTGGTGGACCGGCATGGCGGCACGATCGTCGTGGACTCGACGCTGGGGGAGGGCGCGGTGTTCCGGGTGCGGTTGCCGGTGACGCTTACCGAGGTGAGCGTGGCGGCCTAGGGTCGGGACTCAATTGAGCCAGAATGCATCGATTGCAGCGAGGTGGACGGCGGCGTCGTAGTTTCTGGCGAGTTTGTCGTATCGGGTTGCGACGCGTCGGTAGTCTTTGAGCCGGCAGAACA
>JADLGL010000050.1 GCA_020849325.1 Bauldia sp.
AGGCTCCGAGTTCCGCGCGGATGACGGGGAGGGCGGTGGTGACGACGAGGTTGTCGAGCGCCACCATGAAGAGGGCGATCGAGGTGAGGGCGAAGGTCCAGCCGGTGCGGCGGACTGCTGGTACGGCAGGCATGGCAGGTCTCCTTGGGCTAGTGATTGCTCGCTAAGTAGTGTGTGACTGGTCGCTGGATAGAAGGGCTGTCTTCAGGCATCAGTGGGCCGGCTCTCTCTCGCCTGCTGGTGAAGGGGGCTTCAGTCGGGAATCTTGCCGGGCGAGCGCGGCTTCCGGCGCGCGGGCGTGCGGCCCATGGCGCGGTCTTTCGCGGCGAGGCGCTCGGCGGCTGCCGATGCCGCAGCCGCCTGGACGGCGCGGGCAGGGGCAGTCTCGGTCCTGGTTTCGGCACTGGGAGGTGAGGTCGCGGGCCGCTGGCCCTCGACGGGCGTCAGCATCGCGAGCGAGAGGCCGTCGCGCTCGCGCGTGAGATCGGGGGCGATCGCGGCGATGGTGTTCATCAGCATGCCGCGGGCGAACCAGCCATCGAGGGTCTCGACGTCGGCGCCGGAAGCGTCGGCCACCCGGCGGTAGAGAGCCGCGAACTCCGACCTGACGGCCGCGCGGATGCCGTCATCGGCGCAGGCGGCATAGCCGTGGAGCTGGCAGCGGAGGAGGTGGCGGTCCTCGAGAAGATCGCAATAGGCCTCGGCCATCCCGTGGAGGATGCTGCACGTCGACGGGTCCCTGGCGCGGGCGGCGTCGGCGGCGGCTTCGAAGGCGGATGCGGTGCGTTCGAAGACCTCGCGCATCGTGGCGATGAACAGGTCGCGCTTGCTGCCGAAAAGCTGGAACAGGTACGGCTGCGAAACCCCGGCGCGAGCGGCGATCGATTCGGTCGCGGTGCCTTCATAGCCGTGCTCCGCGAACTCCTCGACCGCCGCCGCCACCACCATGGCGCGGCGATCCTCGGCCGACATGCGGGTCTTCGGGCGGGCGCGGGGCGAAACAGGCGACATCGGGACATCACTCGAGCGCGGATACGCATGTTTCTTATCGCTCACTAAGTTGTCCGTCAAGCAGCATTGACCGGCCCGTGCCTCGTGTCTGTTGCCCCTCGCCCCCAAACGGGGCGAGGCGAGAATGTGCGGTCGCTCCGCAAACGATCCGAAGGCGTCAGACTACTGACGCCGTCGGCAAGCGGGGACCGCCCACGGTCGTCGGCGAAGGCGGCAACGGCCTTTGCGTCGATCGAAGCGCCGCGCCATCGGACAGGAATGGACCGTTTTCCGTCGGCCGCGAAAGCGACCGGCGCGACCGAGCCTTCGGTGACCGCTGCGGCGGCGCTATATCCTCACCGAGGGCGGCCGGGACGCCCGTTGTCGGCCGAACGGTGGGGTGAGGAGCGCATGGCCGCGCGCCTGCTCACATGGATCGCTGTTGCCATTCTCGCCCTGACCGGCAGCGCCGCGCGCGGGCAGGAGGTTCCGCTCGCGATCACGAGCGCCAACGTCTTCCGCAAGGTGACGGGCGACAACCTCCTCGGCCAGTACGACCCCGGCGACGTCCTCCGCCTCGAAGTCTTCGTCACCCGCTCGATGCAGCCGACGACGGTCGTGGCGACGCGCGGCGAGGTTCGCGTCGAACTCCAGTTCTACTCCGGCCCGATGCTCGACGATCTCTACCAGGCCACGATCCCGTTCGATCCGGCGTTGGTCGGCCCGTGGGAGATCACCGTCCGGCGCGGGGGCAGGGCGGCAACGACGACGGCGGCCGGCGTTCCTCCGGCGGTGACCATGCCGCTCGTCGACGACATCAGGGTCGAGACGGTGGACGGGCAGGCGTTCCTCGCCTGGACCTGGCCCGACCTCTCCGGGCTGCAGTCGCGCGGGCTCATGGTCGTCGGCGACATCCGCGTCATGCAGGAAGACAACCTCGACCAGTACCAGCTGAATTTCGGCTTCACGCACGAGCCGATGGCGATCGGCCGCCTCGGCGACACCTTCAACGTGGCGATCCCCGGCGGCCTCGAGCCCGACCGCCTCTTCCTCTTCCGCGTCTACCTCACGGCCTATGGCAGCGAGGGCAACGTCGTCGCCCAGTCGGTCAGCTTCGCCGCGCGCCTCTACTCCACGCCGCCGCGGTAAGGAGGGGTTTCGGCCGCGACGGACGTTGCGCGGGAGGCGAGGCGAAAATTGCGGTCGCTCCGGGAACGATCCGACTACGTCATCCAGCTAGTCGCGCCGCCATTCCAGAATGTCGCCGGGCTGGCAGTCGAGCACCTCGCAGATCCGTTCGAGCGTATCGAACCGGACGCCCTTCACCTTGCCGGATTTGAGGAGCGAAACGTTCGCTTCGGTGATGCCGATCCGCTCGGCGAGCTCCTTCGACCGCATCTTCCGGCGCGCGAGGACGACATCGAGATTGACGACGATGGCCATGGCTGCCGGTGGTCTCAGACGAACTGGCGGTTCTCTTCGGCGATCCGCGTCGCTTCGACCATCGACCAGCCGACGAGGATCAGCATCGCGCCGGTGATCGCCATGATGACGGACTCCGAACTGACGCTGACGACGATCCGGCCGCTGCCCTCCGCCGCGCCCCACGACACGACGATGCTGCTGAGCATGCCCGTCAGCGTCGTCACCACCGGGAAGGCGAGGAGGGCGATGCCCATGGCGCGGATGCGGCGGCCGATCTCGACGGAGACCACATCGCCGGACTGGTACGCCCGGAAGAGCCAGAACGCATTCCAGAGGCTCCAGAGGATCAGCCCCATCGCGGGCAGGCCGAGCGCCACGATGAGGGCATGCGCCACGGCACCCGTCGTGCCGGCGAGTTCGACGCCGGCCGATCGGAGGGCCGTCGACAGCGCCGAAAGGTCCACGGCGACGTAGACCCCCGCGCCGGCAAGGAGAACCGCGACCACGATCGTGGCGACGCTCATCGTGGCGGCGATGCGACGGATTCGCTCGGACTGAGCAAGCGGGGTCATGGGCATCCTCGTTGTTGCGTGACGAGAATTTATCGTTATACGATAAGAAATCGTTGTGCCACAGGAGACACCCTATGCCATTCCCCCGCGCCCGCCGCAAGGCCGCCCTGGCCGTGATCGCCGCTGCCGTCCTGTCCGCGTGCTCGCCCGTGCCGCCATCCACCATTGCCGCGCTCCACGCGTTCGACCTTTCGACGGTGGCGGCGGGTGACCTTCGCCTCGCCGTCCGCGTACCCGCCGCCTTCGTCCTCGACGGCGGCGCGCCGACGCTGACCATCACGGTGGCGGTCGCGGCTGGTGCGCCCACCGTCCGCACCTACACGATGGCCGAGACGCCGGCTCCGCCGGAACTCGCTGCGGGAGCGCAAAGCGGCACCGAGCTTCGCGCCTACGCGCTCGACCCGCGCTCCGCGGCCGAACTCGATGCGTATCTTGCGGAACTCCGGCATACGGCCGCGCCCGGCTCGCGCCAGCTCGCGCTCGGCCTCGGGGTCGAGGGCTGCCGGAGCGACGGCGGTTCCGGCCGCCTTGAAGTGACGACCTTCATCCAGCTCGCGCCGACTGAGCCCTTCCTCGTCCTGACCCGTCCGCGCGACGTCGCGACCCTCGCCGCGATGGCCGGCGCCGAGGACGCAACCGTCCCGCCCTGCACCTGAGGGACCGGTCTGGAACCGGTGTCGCTCGATGACGACGAGCGACTGAAGAAGGCCGGGTTCTCCCGGCCTTTGCTCTCCCTTCCTCTTGTGGGGAGGGTGGGGATCGGCCGTGTCGCCATTTCGGCCGCACCGAGCACCACGGGCGCAAGTTTCCCTCCGATGCAAAGCCGCTGGACCATCCCAGGCCGTCGACGGCCCTGGACCAACAAGCCGTTGGTCTCATCGTGCGTTGCAGGAGCAAGGCTTCGGACCACGCTCGCTGCTACTTGTCCCCCTTGGCCGCCTCGCGCATCCGGCCGACATACTCCCACACGGCGACCGAGTAGGGCGACTGCGCCTCCGTCGGCCAGTTTGGCCGGTCGGCGTACATCTTGTTCAGGCCCGTCTCGACATCGGGATTGCCGAGGGTGAAGGCGGCGATCAGCGCGTCCATCCGCTTGACGATCGCCTGGCCCTGCGGTGAGCCGGGGTCCTTGCCGTCCCGGATCATGCCGTCGACCTCGGCGATGATGGCCGTCCACGCATTGGTGCCGGCCTGGATTTCGTCCGGTGTCGCCGGGTGGTTGGCGAGGACCTCCTTCGCCTTGTCATTGTAGTACCTGCTGACATTGTCGCGCATCGTGCCGAGTTCCTCGTCGCTGAGGGGAGACGCCCCGATGAGGCCGATCACGGCCTCATCGTCCGCGGCGCTGCCGGCCCGCAGGCGGGACAGCGTTCGCCGGAGATGGGCGAGGGTGTTGCTGAGTTCGGCCTGACGCCGGGCGAGGAGCTTCTCCTGGAGCTCCAGCGTGTGGGCCCAGTCGATCTTCGCCCCGCCGATCATCGTTCGGATCTCGGCGAGGCTGAAGCCGATGGCCTGCAGGAGGCGGATCGTGTGGATGCGTTCGACGGCCTCCCGGTCGTATTCCCGGTAGCCATTGTCGACGCTCCGCGGCGGGTCGATCAGCGCCTTCTCCTCGTAGAGGCGAAGGGTCTTTCGCGTCACGCCCGCCTGGCGGATGAGGTCGCTCGTTCGCACGATCCCTGCCCCTGTCGCTGGTAGCTCCGGGCTCAGGCCGGCTTGCCGGCGCGGTCCATCACCTCGGCGAAGGTGAGGTCCGTGTTCACCGGCCCCTTCGTGAAGGTGAGACGAAAGCCGTCGGGATCCGCGACGGTGAAGTCGCGGGCGTTCCATGGCCGGTTGCCGGGCTCCTGGACGATGACGGCGCCGGCCTTCCGCGCCCGCTCCGCCAGCGCGTCGATCGCATCGAGCCCGCCGTCGAACACCGTGAAGGTGAGGCTGATGCCGAGGCCTTTCGGGCCGGCCGACGGAGCAAGGGCCGGACGGAGGAGGATGTCGGCGTACTTCGTGAAGCGAAGATGCACCAGCATCGGCATGCCGCCCGGACCGTCCGGCATCGTGAAAATGTCGGCGAAGCCGAGCGCCTCCATGTACCAGCGGCGCGAGGCGCCGGTGTCGGCCACCTCGAGCCCGGCGAAGGTCGGCATCGGATAGATGTCGTGTTGCACGGTCATGATCGTTTTCCCCGTCGCCACCCCGGAACGGGTGCCGTTGGTGGGGCGGGATAGAGGTGGCCCTTGGGGCCAGGTCAAGAGCCCGCAGGGGCGAGGCTCAAACGACCGGATACGCCATTCGTTCGGGCGCCCTACGGCCACTTCACCATCGGCGGCATCGACGACAGGATCGAGGTGACGTTGCCGCCGGTCTGGAGGCCGAAAATCGTGCCGCGGTCGTAGAGGAGGTTGAACTCGACGTAGCGGCCGCGGCGGACGAGCTGCTCGTCGCGGTCGGCTTCGGTCCACGCCGTCGCGAGATTGCGGCGGACGAGCTTCGGATAGACGTCGAGGAAGGCGCGGCCGACGGCCTGCGTGAGCGCGAAATCGGCGTGCCAGTCGCCGGAATTGTGGTTGTCGTAGAAGATGCCGCCGGTGCCGCGCGGCTCGTTCCGGTGCTTCAGGAAGAAGTAGCGGTCGCACCACTCCCTGAAACGCTGGTAGTCCGCGCCCGGCCGGTTGGCGCAGGCGGCGGCCATCGCCGCATGGAAGTCGATCGTGTCTGGATCGGTCTGCGTCCGCCGCCGGTCGAGGACCGGCGTGAGGTCCGCGCCGCCGCCGAACCACTGCCGCGTCGTCACCACCATCCGCGTGTTCATGTGGACCGCGGGGACGTTCGGGTTCTGCAGGTGGGCGATCAGCGAGATGCCCGACGCCCAGAATCGCGGATCCTCTTCGGCGCCCGGCATCTGCTTCCGGAACTCGGGAGAGAACTCGCCGTGCACCGCCGACACGTGCACGCCGACCTTCTCGAACACCCGGCCGTGCATCATGGCCATCGTGCCGCCGCCGCCCGGAGCGCCGGAATGGTCCGTGCGCTCCCACGGCGTCTTCACGAATCGGCCGGCCGGGCGGTCGGCGAACGGCATCCCCTGCGGCAGTTCGTCCTCGATCAGCTCGAATTCGGCGGTGATGGCGTCGCGGAGCTCGGCGAACCAGGCCGTTGCCGCGGCCTTCTTTGCCTCGAGATCGTCGGGAAGGCTCAAAGTCGATGCTCCGTTCCGGAAAGGCGTCGCGTCGGGTGATCTTGTCGCGACGCAGTTGAAGCGATGGCGGCGAGAGTATGCGAGCGGTTCGGCACGCTGTCCGCACGAAGTCGCCGGCGAGACTTAGAGGCGGTCGCCGGTGCCCGCAATCCGGTCCGCAACGGACCCGGACGCGACCGCCTGTGCGGTTCCGATCATTTTCTGGACAAGTTCCACAACGGCTGGCAAGAAAGCGGGCCGCCCGGGGGGTCATTCCGGGCGACCACGCGGGATTGGACTGAGGACGCCGTCGGGGGACGGTGGACCCGCGAAGGGGGAGGGATGGACCACAGCACATCGGCCCAGCCGGATTCCGCGCATCCGGATCACCCGCAGGATCCCGGTCGGCGGGATTTCATCTACATCGCCGCCGCGACCGTAGGCGCGGTGGGCGTCGGGCTCGTCGCCTGGCCGTTCATCGACCAGATGAACCCGGACGAAGCCCAGCTTGCGCTCGCCACGATCGAGGTCGACATCTCGGCCGTCGAGCCGGGCATGTCGCTCACCGTCCAGTGGCGCGGCAAGCCGGTCTTCATCCGCCATCGCACGGAAGAGGAGATCGCCGCGGCCCGCGCCGTGCCGCTGACCGACCTCAAGGACCAGACCGCGCGGAACGCCAATCTCCCCGCCGACGCGCTCGCGACCGACGAGAACCGCGCCGCCGAGGGCCATGAGGCCATCCTGATCATGGTGGGCGTCTGCACGCATCTCGGCTGCGTGCCGCTCGGCGATGCCGGCGATTTCGGCGGCTGGTTCTGCCCCTGCCACGGCTCGCACTACGATACCGCCGGCCGTATCCGCCTGGGACCGGCCCCCTTCAACCTCGATGTCCCGGTCGTCAATTTCCTCGACGACGCGACCGTCCGGATCGGTTAGGGAGGCACGGAGTTGGAAGCCCTTTCCCGCTGGCAGCCCAAGTCGCGCGCCGCGCGCTGGTTCGAGAGCCGCCTGCCGCTCGGCAGCCTCATCCATTCGTCTTTCATCGCCTTCCCGACGCCGCGCAACCTCAACTACTGGTGGACGTTCGGCGGCATCCTGGCGTTCATGCTCGCCGTCCAGATCGTCACGGGCATCGTGCTCGCGATGCACTACATCCCGAGCAGCGACGGAGCGTTCAACTCCGTCGAAGCGATCATGCGGGACGTCAACTACGGCTGGCTGCTGCGCTACATCCACGCCAACGGCGCGTCGATGTTCTTCGTCGCCGTCTACATCCACATGTTCCGCGGCCTCTACTACGGCTCCTACAAGGCGCCGCGCGAGGTGCTGTGGATCATCGGCGTCCTTCTGTTCCTGCTGATGGTTGCCACCGCCTTCCTCGGCTACGTGCTGCCGTGGGGCCAGATGTCGTACTGGGCCGCCACCGTCATCACGAACCTCTTCGGCGCGATACCCGTGGTGGGCGAGGCGATCTCGACATGGCTGTGGGGCGGTTTCGCCGTCGGCCAGCCGCTCCTCAACCGCTTCTTCTCGCTGCACTATCTCCTGCCGTTCATGATCGCCGGCCTCGTGGTGCTCCACATCTGGGCGCTCCATGTTCCGGGGAATGGCAACCCGCTCGGCATCAACGTGAAGAGCCGGCAGGACACGCTGCCCTTCCACCCCTACTACACGACGAAGGATCTCTTCGGCCTCGCGGTGTTCGTGCTGTTCTTCGCGTGGTTCGTGTTCGTGCAGCCGAACTATCTCGGCCACCCCGACAACTACGTCCCGGCCGATCCGCTGGTGACGCCGTCGCACATCGTGCCGGAGTGGTACTTCCTGCCCTTCTACGCCATCCTCCGGGCGATCCCGTCCAAGCTCGGCGGCGTCATCGCCTTCGGCGGCGCGATCGTGGTGCTGTTCTTCGTGCCGTGGCTCGACCGGTCGAAGGTCCGTTCCGCCCGCTTCCGGCCGGTGTTCAAGACCTTCTTCTGGCTCCTCGTCGCCTGCGCCGTCGGCCTCGGCTATCTCGGCTCGCAGCCGGCGGAGGGCAGCTACCTCACCATCTCGCGCTTCCTGACCGCGTACTACTTCGCGTTCTTCCTCATCGTCCTGCCGCTCCTCGGCAAGATGGAGAAAACCAAGCCATTGCCGACGAGTATCAGCGAAGCGGTGCTCAACGACGGCAAGACGGCCGCACGGGCCGAGGCATGACGATGGCGGGGAGGGGGATCGGATCGGTCATGGCGTCGCTCGGCTGGACGAAAATGGCGCTCGCCGGACTGGGCCTTGCGCTCGGTACCGTGTCGACGCTGGCGCAGGAGACGCCCGCGGTCGTCATCGAGGGTGTCGGCGCGGTCGTGGAGACGCAAGCAGAGGACGATCACGCGGAAGGCGGCGTGCCGCATTACCCGCTCGAGAAGCCGGAGCGCCTCGACTGGTCCTTCGCGGGGCCGTTCGGTGCCTATGACGCGGCGCAGCTCCAGCGCGGTCTGCAGGTGTTCCAGCAGGTCTGTGCGCTCTGCCACGGCCTCGAGCGCGTCGCGTTCCGGACGCTCGCCTCCGAGACCGGCCCGTTCCTGACCGAGGAGCAGATGCGCGAGGTCGCTGCCTCGGTGATGGTCGTGGACGCCGACACCGGTGACCGCCGCCCGGCCCGCCCGGCGGACTACTTCCCCGGCTCGCCTGCCTTCGGCTCGGCCAGGCCGGCCCCGGATCTGTCGCTGATGGCGAAAGCCCGCGGCGTTTCCTACGGCTTCCCCGCCTGGCTCATCGACGGCATCATCCCGTACCAGGAGAACGGCGCGGATTACATCCACGCGCTCCTCACCGGCTACCACGCCGCTCCGGCGGGGACCACCGTTTCCCCCGGCACGTTCTACAACCCGTATTTCGTTGCCGACGAGGCGATCGGGATGCCGCCGCCGCTGTCCGATGGCCGGGTCGCCTATGCCGACGAGGCCATCCCCGAGACCGTCGACCAGTACGCCCGCGACGTCGCTGCCTTCCTGATGTGGACGGCGGAGCCGAAGCTGACCGATCGCAAGCAACTCGGCTTCCAGGCGATCGTCTTCATCCTGATCTTCGCGGTCCTCCTCTACTTCGCGAAGCGTCAGGTATGGAGGAACGTCAAGCATTGACGACGCGCCCGGCACGGGCGCATCACTGACCGCGTCATCGGAGCGGAGGCCGGATGCCGATCGACGATGCCGCGGGACGCCGTGCGGTGCGCGACAGGCGCGCGCCGCTCATTGCCTCGGACAGCGTTTTCACGCGCCGGCCGAAGCATACCGCGCGCGCGCCGGCTTTCCCGGCCATGCTCCTCCGCGACGATGTCCATCAGGGCGGCCTCCGGGCCGCCCGCAAAGTTCTCCGATCGCGTCGGTCGAGTGAGGTTACGGGGAGCCCATGAACGACCAGAACAACGATTCCGTCGAAGCGGCGCTCTCGCGGGCGCTGGAACCCCACCTCGACAAGCCGGGCTTCGCGCTGCCGCCGGCAACGGCCCCGGCTTCGCCGGTGCCGTCGGCT
The DNA here is from genome assembly GCA_020849325.1 of Bauldia sp. Classification (GTDB taxonomy): domain Bacteria; phylum Pseudomonadota; class Alphaproteobacteria; order Rhizobiales; family Kaistiaceae; genus JADLGL01. The sequence goes on from JADLGL010000050.1 coordinate 9,676, forward strand.
CCCCGACCGGCCCCTCCGCGGCCGTACAGCCGCGTCTACGATCACCTCGTCGAAGGCGAGGACGACGTGATCGGCCTCATCGCCTACGCGCTCTACAAGCAGGACAAGCGCGACTGGTTCATCTCGTGGAAGCGCGCCCACAACGCCGAGCCGACGGGGGACCACGTCGAGGCCTTCGTCAACGGCCAGATGACGTCGGCGCAGCGTGAACGCTACCGCGCTGGCGCGCGTCAGGTGCTCGATTCCTACGCCTTCGTCGCCGTCGAGGCGGAGAAGCCGCTCATCGCGCAGCAGGCTATCGCCGGCCGTGTCGAGACGGCCGTCGCGAAGCTCGAGCGCTCGCGCCGCTGGTGGCGTCAGTTCCCCGGCATCCTGGTCGGCGGCATCATCGCCGCCGCGCTCGTCATCGGCGTCGTTGCGGCGCTCGTCGCCTTCGACGTCGATGTCGCGTCCTATCTCGGCTACGAGGCCCCGGTCACCACGAATGGCGTTCCGTGATCCCGAGGCGCTCAAGGCGCTGATCCGCACCATCCCCGATTATCCGCGGCCGGGGATCATGTTCCGCGACATCACCACGCTCCTGGCCGACCCGGTCGGCTACCGCGCGACCGTGGACGCGATGATCCTCCCGTTCATCGGCGCGCCGATCGACCTCGTCGTCGGCATCGAGGCGCGCGGCTTCATCCTCGGCGGCGCGGTCGCCCACGGCCTCGGCCGCGGCTTCATCCCGATCCGCAAGAAGGGCAAGCTCCCGGCCAAGGTGATCGGTGAGGATTACACGCTGGAATACGGCGTGGACACGATGGAGGTCCACGCCGACGCCATCCGGAAGGGCGACCGCGTCCTCCTCGTCGACGACCTGATCGCCACCGGCGGCACGGCCGACGCCGCGGTGCGGCTCATCCGCCGTTCGGGCGGCGAGGTGGTGGCCGCGACCTTCATCATCGACTTGCCTGATCTCGGCGGGTCGAAGAAGGTCGCGTCGCACGGCGTCGAGGTGCATACGCTGTTCGGGTTCGCGGGGCATTAGCTCTCCGACGCTCGGTTCGCACCTGAACTCTTCCTGCGGCGACCCACGGCAGGCGCTGACGCAGTCGCGGGAGGTGATCCCGCCCCACGGACTTGGCGGGCCCGCCCCGGCGCTCTAGGAGTTTCGGCGGGCGCCGGCAGGAGCCGCGCCCCTCGCAATCCGCCAGGGATCCGCCATGCCCGAATTCAAGCTCCTCATCGGCTATCGCCACACCTCGTCGTGGTCGCTCCGCGGCTGGATGATGATGCGGAAGACCGGCGCGCCGTTCGAGGAGGTGATGATCCGCTACCGCCGCCCGGAGGACAAAGCGAAGCTCCGCGCGCTGAGCCCGGCCGGGAAGGTGCCGTTCCTCATCCACGAGCAGTCCGACGGGCAGACGATCCGCGTGTGGGATTCGATCGCGATCGGCGAGTACCTCGCGGAGCTGTTCCCGCAGAAGCAGCTCTGGCCGGCCGATCGCGCCGCGCGGGCGATGGCGCGGTCGGTATCGGCCGAGATGCATTCGAGCTTTCGCGCCCTCCGCGACCGGCTCGACATGAAGCTCCTCGACCGGATCCCGGACGTCCGCACGGATGACGGCGACGTCGCCTCCGACCTCGCCCGCATCACCGCGCTCTGGACCGAGGCGCGCGAGACTTTTGGCATAAGGCACGGCGGCCCGTATCTTTTCGGCGATTTCAGCATCGCCGATGCGATGTACGCGCCCGTTGCCACGCGCTTCCGTACCTACGGCGTCACCCTGACCTCGCCGGTTGCCGAAGCCTACAAGCATACGATGCTCGCCGACCCCGACATGATGGCCTGGGAGGCCCAGGCGCGGCTCGACCCGCCGCCGGAGCCGCTGGTCGCGCATTGAGCGGCCACAACGAAACCCCGCCGGCCGTGGGCCGACGGGGCTGTTGTCTCCGACGAAGCCCAGGCTAGGCCGGCGGCGTGACCGGCGTCGGCAGCGGCACCGGCTCCACCGGCGTCGTGGCCGCGGCGAGCGCCGCGGTGCAGAAGGCAACCGCAGTCGCGTCGTATAGCGTGGCGTTGGTCGTCACGACCACGCAGCGCTGCTGCAGTTCGAGAAGGGTCTCGGCGCTCAGCGTGGCGAGGAACGTCGGCACGTCGGTGATTGCAGTGTCGACGTCGATCGGACCGAAGGGATCGGCCGGATCGACATTGGCGGTCGTGAACGTGCCCGGATCGATCTGGGCGAATGAAGGCCCGGTCAGGAGGGCAAGGGACAGTGCCGCAGCCACGCCCGTACCGGTGAGAAGGTTCCGCATCGTCGTTCTCCTATGCTTGTGCCCCACAGTCCGGGATCGTCGAGGCAACCGCTCCAGAGGCCGACCGTTCCGAAAACAATCGGGGTCATTTCGCGGCGGGACGCGGGCGAAAGTGCGATCGTAAACCACTGGTTCATCGCGAAGATTCGGTTCTCGCCAGGCGGAACCTTCCGACCGGTTCCGTTCATTCCCGCTTCATTCCTGCGGCAGGCGGTCCGCTTTGGACGGGGTCCGTTCGCAGTGCGATCCCGGCGTTAACCGGCGTCGGCGAACGAAACGGCGCTGCTGGTCGGGAAATGGCGCAAGGATCGCTTCACCACGCCGCGGTCCGATCCCGGCGCGACCCGCCCCCCGTTAGGAAAACGCCGGACCTTTGCGGGGCCCGGCGGGGAGAGGGAGCCGGTGGGAGGGTGGACCGGCGGCAATCAACGCGCGATCGTCCGTCGCGTTCCGCACGTGGTACGCGATTTTTACGTGCCTGTCGCCGGGGCGTGATCCGGCTCAGGGAAATCACGCCCTAGAAGCGGAAGACGAGCGTTTCCAGGTGCTCGCGATCGACGAGGAACGGCTGGTCGCCGCGGACGTACCCGTTCTCCTGCAGGACGTAGGAGAGGATGCGCGCCACCATCTGGTCCTCGAGGCCGCCGGGCTCGTCCGCGGGCATGAAGCGCCGCGTCCAGTTGAAGAATTCCCACACGGTGCGGCCGTTCCAGTTGGCCTCGAAAATGGGCCCGTTGAGCGGCGGCCCGACACCGTCCTCGCCGCCGCCGGTCGGCCCGTGGCAGTTGCCGCAATACTCGCCGTAGTAGAGCTGCCCGGAATCGGCCTGGTAGCCCTGGAAGACCGGCGTCGTCGGGTCGGTCTGCGGCAACGCCGTCAGCGCCGCCGGTGCGGGTGATTGCAGCCGCAGCCAGGCGATGAGGTTGGTGCGGTCGGTCTCGTCGCGAATGCCGGCGAACCCCATCCGCGTGCCGATGACGGTCACCGCGGGGCTGGCGAGGAAGGCGTCGAGGAGTTCCACCGTCCACGTCGCCCCGGCGGCGCCGAGTGCCGCCATCGCCGCCGAGTAGTTGTACCCCGGCGTGCGGGCGATCGGCGCGTTTACGATGTCGTAGAGGTTCGGCCCGATCACGGCGTTGCCGCCGGCGTCGAGCGTGTGACAGATCGTGCACTGCGAGGCGAGCACCTGACCGGCGGCCACGTCGGCCGCCGCGATGCGGGCCTCGAGCGCCGCGTCGGGCCCCTGGCCGAAGCTGGCTCCGGCCGCGAGCGCAACGGCAGCCGCGACGCCGATGCCGACGAAAGCGCTCGTTCGGAAGGCCGTCATCGTCGTCTTCCCCCGTTCTGGCCGTTCGGCTCCTCGTTGGAGGAACAATGTCAGGATTGGCGCCGCATGTCAGCGGCCGCGAGGGCACAGTTTCGCGACGAGCCACCCCCGGCGCGCCCCTTGTTCCGTTCGAGCCGGCGCGGCACAAGGCGCCATGCCTCCGCTTCTCCTTCTCCAGGCCGTCGACCTCACCTTCGGTCAGTCGCCGCTCCTGACCGGCGCCGAGCTCTCCGTCGGCCCGCGCGAGCGCCTCGCGCTCGTCGGCCGGAACGGGTCCGGGAAATCGACCCTCCTCAAGATCGCCGCCGGGCTCGTCGAGCCGGATTCCGGCACGCGCTTCGTCCAGCCCGGCACGACCGTGCGCTACCTCGCCCAGGAGCCGGACTTCGGTGACCACACCACGGTCGCCGCGTATGTCGAGGCCGGCCTCGGCGAGGGCGACGACGCCCACCGCGGCCGCCAGCTCATCGAGGATTTCGGCCTCCGGCCGGATGCCGATCCCCGCCGCCTGTCGGGCGGCGAAGCGCGCCGGGCGGCGCTCGCGCGTGTTCTGGCGCCCGAGCCCGACATCCTTCTCCTCGACGAGCCTACGAACCATCTCGACCTCGCGCTGATCGAGACGCTGGAAGAGACGCTGAAGGCGCTCCGCTCGTCGATCGTCCTGATCAGCCACGACCGCCGCTTCCTCACCAACCTCACCAACGCCACCGTCTGGCTCGACCGCGGCGCCACGCGCCGGCTCGACCGCGGGTTCGGCGCCTTCGAGGCGTGGCGCGACCAGCTCCTCGAGGAGGAGGAACTCGCCCGCCACAAGCTCGACCGGAAGATCGCGCGCGAGGAGGACTGGCTCCGCTATGGCGTGTCCGCCCGGCGGAAGCGCAACCAGCGGCGCCTTGCCGACCTCCACGGCCTCCGCGCCGAGCGGAAGACGCGGCGCGAGGGGCGGCCGGTGGGGGACGTCGCCTTTGCCAAAGGGGACATCCGGACGGCCGGAAAACTCGTCATCGAGGCCGAGGGCATCTCGAAGCGTTTCGGCGACCGCACCGTCGTAGCCGACTTCAGCATCAAGGTGGAGCGGGGTGATCGCGTCGGCTTCGTCGGGCCGAACGGGGCAGGGAAGACGACGCTGATCCGGATGCTGACGGGCGACCTCCAGCCGGACGGCGGCACCGTGAAGCTCGGCACCAATCTCGACGTCGCCACGCTCGACCAGCGGCGCGAGACGCTCGACCTCGACACGACCGTGGCCGACACGCTCACCGGCGGCGGCAGCGACAACGTCGTCATCGCCGGCCAGGCGCGCCACGTCGTCGGCTACATGAAGGACTTCCTGTTCCGTCCCGAGCAGGCGCGCACGCCCGTCCGCGCCCTCTCGGGCGGCGAGCGCGGCCGGCTGATGCTCGCCCGCGCGCTCGCCCGCAGCGCCAATCTCCTCGTCCTCGACGAGCCGACCAACGACCTCGACCTCGAGACGCTCGACCTTCTTCAGGAGATGCTCGCCGACTATGACGGCACGCTGATCCTCGTCAGCCACGACCGCGACTTCCTCGACCGCGTGGTGACCTCCACCGTCGCCTCCGAGGGCGCGGGGCGCTGGCAGGAATATGCCGGCGGCTATTCCGACATGGTCGCCCAGCGCGGCCACGGCATCGCGGCAAGGGCGGCGGCCCCGGCACCGCCGCCGAAGCCGGCCGAAGGAGCCGCGCCTACAGCGAAGCCAGCCGCCCCGAAGCGGAAACTCACCTTCAACGATCAGCAGGCGCTGAAGAACCTGCCGTCGAAGATGAAGAAGCTCGAGGACGAAATCCGCCGCCAGGAAAGGGCGATCGCCGATCCCGGCCTCTACGCGCGCGACCCCAGGGGATTTGCCATCGCGACCGGGGCGCTCGAGACGGCGCGCACCGCGCTCGCCGCGGCCGAGGACGACTGGCTGCGGCTGGAACTCCTCCGCGAGGAGGCGGGAGGGTAGAGCATGATCCGAAGAAGTGGCCGCCGGTTCTCCGAAGAAGATCATGCTCCATCAAGGTGGGGACGAGCGTGATCCGGCTTCAACGGATCACGCTCTAGCCATGGCGACGACGTTGTCCTCGCCGCAGACCTTCGACGCCGTCGTCGAGCCGGCCGACAATGGCGGCGTCTCGATCCGCCTCGGCTTCGACCCCGCGGCGGCGTGGGGCGTGCGGCCGCGCTTCCACGTGGGCGGCGCGGTGAACGGGCGTCCGGCACGCGGCATCGTCGCCGCCGGCGATCCCCGCCTGGTGCTGGGCCCGGCGTGGTGCCGCGACGTCGGGATCGGACCGGGCGAAAGGGTGCGCGTGACGCTCGCCCTCGAAGGCCCCGAGGCGCACGACCTCGGCGACGACTTCGCCGCGGCGCTGTCGGCATCGCCGAAGGCCGAAGCGTTCTTCCGCGACCTCGCCCAGTTCTACCGGAAGGCCTATGTCGCCTGGATCGACGGCGCCCGGCGGAAGCCCGAGGAGCGGGCGCGGCGGATTGCGGAGACGGTGAGGCTCCTCGAGGCGGGCATCAAGACGCGGCCGAAATAGCGGCATCCCCGCGCCCACCGCGATTCACAACGCCCGGACTCGCGGCGTGCTGCCGCGCGCGCTATGCGAAGCGGAACGGATGGAGCGAGCGGCGATGCGGATCGGCGTGATTTCGGCGGGCGGGGTAGGGGGCTATCTCGCGGCGCTTCTGCTGCAGGCGGGAGCGGACGTGTCGGTGGTCGCGCGCGGGCGTCATCTCGATGCGATCCGGTCGGATGGTCTCCGGTTGACGACGCCCGACGGCACGATCACCACCAGCCCCCGCATCGCGACGTCGGACGCCGCCGAGATCGGTCCGGTCGACATCGTGGTGTTCGCCGTGAAGATGCCGGACCTTGCGGCCGCGGCGAGCGCCGCGCTCCCGATGCTGGGGCCCGGCACCGGCATGATCCCGTTCCAGAACGGCGTCGAGGCGACGGGCCTCCTCGCACCCATCGTCGGCCCCGGCCGCGCGATGGCGGGCGCCTGCTACATCTTCTCCGAGATCGAGGCGCCCGGCCACATCAGGCAGGTCGGCGCGCCGGGCCGTTTCTTCTTCGCGGAGGCCGACGGGTCGCAGTCGGAGCGGAGCCGTGCTTTCCGCACGCTCCTCGCAGGCGCCGCGATCGATGCCCCGGAACCCGCCGACATGCGGCTCGAGATGTGGAAGAAGTTCACCTACCTCGTCGCCATGTCCGGCATGGTCGCCGCGACCCGCTCGAACGTCGGCGCCGTGCGCTCCGATCCCGTGATGCGCGCGGCCTTCGGCCGGGCGATCGACGAGGCGCTCGCCGTGGCGCGGGCCGAGGGCGTGCCGATGCCGGCTGATTCGCCCGCGCGCTACCACCGCTTCCTCGACGGCGCGCCCGCCGAGGCGCGGAGCTCCATGGCAAAGGACCTCGACGCCGGCAAGCCGATCGAAGCGGAATGGCTCAACGGGGCGATCGACCGGCTCGGCAGACGGCACGGCATCGATACGCCGGTCCACTCGACGCTGTACGCCGTCCTCCGACCTTTCGCGGGCGGCGCGGGATAACCCGCAGTCCATCCGGGAGGATCACGCTGAGCCCCATCTTGGGGCGTGCCGCGGCGCGGCTTCCGTGGCACAATCGGTACGCTGCCGCACCTGGTGGCGTGTTCGAGGGGGGCAATCCTTGTCGGTTTCCGTTCGCCTGGCGGCACTCGCGGCGGGCCTCGCTGCGCTCGTTTCCGTCGCAGCCGCTCCGGCCTTCGCCCAGGCCAATCTCGCCTGGCAGGCTTTCGACAACGTCGATGGCGGGGTGCGGCTCGGCACGCTCGTCCTCGGCGTTCCCGAGACCGACGACACCGTCCTCGTCGCCATGTGCCGGGCGCAGCCGTCCCGGCAGGTGGAGATGCAGCTCTACATCAATCCGGGCGCCAATCTTCCCGGCCAGCAGGTACAAATCACCTTCGGTACCAACAATCTCGCCACCACGACCCGCCCCGGCCGGATGATCGATTCCGGCTTCGGGCCCGCCGGCACCCTGATGCTCGGCCGCGACGACGTCATCTGGGGCCGCTTCCGCGCCGACTCGGAGGCGTTCTTTTCGCTCGACGGCCGGAACTTCTTCACGGCACCGCTCCGCGGCAGCAACGCGGCCATCACCCGCTTCTTCCAGATCTGCGATTCGATCTGGGGCATCGCCGCGCCGGCCACGACGCCGACCCAGCCAGCCGGAACCGCACCTGCCGGCGTCGGCCAGAACACGCCGTCCGCCGGTCAGGCGCTGACGGGCCCGCTCTTCCTCGTCGGATCGGCGCCGCTCCGCGCCTTCTCGAACTTCGTCGGCGGCGTCGAGCTCGCCCCGTTCCCGCCCGGTACCGAGCTGATGAGCCTCAACGCCACCGGCAGCTCGAACGGCGTCGAGTGGGTGCAGGTCGTCTCGCGGCGCGGCGCGGGCACGACCGCGTTCGTCCAGCGCTCGCTGCTGGTGCCGACATCGGGCGGCGCCACCGAGTACCAGAACCTCAACAGCGCGGCGAACCTCGTCATCCGCAGCTCGCCGAACGCCGGCGCCTCGGCCGCGGGTACGATCCCCCCGCTCGCCCGTGGCATCTTCGACCAGGGCCAGCGGAGCGGCAATTTCGTCCGCATCCGCTACGGCAACATCACCGGCTGGGCGGCGCACGACTACCTCCTGCCGATCCTTGCCGGCGGCGCAGCGACGGGCGGCGCAACCGCTCCTGCAGGCGTCGCGCCGGCGGGCACGCCCCCCGCGGGCGGCGTTCCGGCGACGACCACGCCGACCAAGCCGGGCGCTACTGGCGGCGGCGGCGCGGGCAATCCGGGCGTGACGGGCGGGGCCACGACGCCGTCCGCGCTCTATGTCGGCCGCTGGTTCCTCATCGGCAACGGCACCCGCTGCCAGACCTGCACGCTCGACATCACCGACCTCGGCACGTCGCTCTCGCTCAGCACCTCGACCTGGGTGGCGAACGTCATCTGGGGCGCGGACGGCGACGTCACCTTCGCCACCGGCCAGGGCTTCTGGACCGGCGGCAATCTCGCCGGCGCGAGCTTCTCGATCGACGTCCAGGTCGCGCCTGGCGCGCTCACGGCGACCGTCACCACCAACGGGGTGCCGCAGTTCCAGCAATACGTGCGTTAGGGGGCCGGTGTCTCGGCCCGAACCGTCGGCCGCTGGGAGCTCAGCCGCGGCCGACGAACGGCATCTTCGTTGCCATCAGCGTCGTGAAGAGGACGTTCGCCGAAAGCGGCAGCCCCGCCATGTAGAGCACCGCGTCCGCCACCGCGTCGAGGTCGATCGTCGGCTCGGTCGCCTCGCCGCGCGCGCGGGCGGCGTCGCCGATCTTGACGATCAGGTCGGTCGCGGCGTTGCCGATGTCGATCTGGCCGCAGGCGATGTCGTGGGCGCGGCCGTCGAGGGCGAGCGATTTCGTGAGGCCGGTCAGCGCGTGCTTGGTGGCGGTGTAGGCGACGGCGTTCGGCCGCGGCACGTGCGCGGAGACCGAGCCGTTGTTGATGATCCGGCCTCCCTTCGGCGCCTGCGCCTTCATCATGCGGAACGCACCCTGGGCGATCAGGAATGCGCCGGTGAGGTTGACCGCAACCGCTTCCTGCCACTCGTCGAGCGGAACGTCCTCGATCGGGCGGGATTTCGGGAAGAAGCCGGCATTGTTGAAGCAGAGGTCGAGCCGGCCCCCGAACGCCGCGATGCGATCGAAGAGCGACGAGACGGCCTCGGCGTTCGAGACGTCCGTCGGCACGGCAATCGCGTCGGCTGCGGCCTCGCCGGCGAGAAGGGCGGTTTCGTCGAGGGGATCGCGCCGCCGTCCCACCAGAACCACGCGCCACCCGGCGCCAAGGAGGGCGAGAGCGACCGCGCGGCCGATGCCGCTGCCGGCGCCGGTGACGAGGGCGACCTTCGGAGCGGCGTCCATCGCGGGATTCCTAGTGGAAGAGGCTCGACACCGATTCTTCGCGCGCCGTGCGCTTGATCGCCTCCGCGAGGAGCGGCGCGATCGACAGGATGCGGATGTTCGGCGCCGCTTTGATCGCCTCTGTCGGCTGGATCGAATCGGTGATCACGAGCTCGGAGAGCTTCGAGGCGGTGATGCGGGCGACGGCGCCGCCCGAAAGGACCCCGTGGGTGATGTAGGCGCGGACCGAAGCCGCGCCCTGCTGCATGAGGGCCGCGGCGGCGTTGCAGAGCGTGCCGCCGGAATCGACGATGTCGTCGAAGAGGATGCAGTCCTTCCCCGTCACGTCGCCGATGATGTTCATCACCTCGGATTCGCCGGGCGTGTCGCGTCGCTTGTCGACGATGGCGAGCGGCGCGTCGATGCGTTTGGCTAGCGCGCGGGCACGCACCACGCCGCCGACGTCGGGCGAGACGACCATGACGTTGGCGAGGTTGTTGATGTGCTGGATGTCGCGGGTGATGACCGGCGCCGAATAGAGGTTGTCGGTCGGGATGTCGAAGAAGCCCTGGATCTGCCCGGCGTGGAGGTCGATCGTGAGCACGCGGTCGGCGCCGGCGCGGGTGATGAGGTTCGCCACGAGCTTCGCCGAGATCGGCGTTCGCGGGCCGGGTTTCCGATCCTGCCGTGCGTAGCCGAAATACGGCAGCACCGCAGTGACGCGCCGGGCCGACGAGCGGCGGAGCGCATCGATGATGATGAGGAGCTCCATGAGGTTGTCGTTCGCGGGGTAGCTCGTCGACTGGATGACGAACACGTCCTCGCCGCGGACGTTCTCCTGGATCTCGACGAAGATCTCCTGGTCGGCGAAACGGCGGACCATGCACTTCGCCAGCGGCTGCCCCAGTTCGTGCGAGATTGCTTCGGCAAGCGCGCGGTTCGAATTGCCGGCTACGAGCTTCATCGCACGCGGTTCGGTCAAAATGTGGCCCCGAGGCTAGCCGGGCGGGACGGCCCGGCCCAAGGCGCGGCTTTTAGGGCGCTCTTCGGCGCATGGCAATCGACCGAAAACGACGGTCGGTCAGACGCCGGGCGCATTGCCGGCGAGATAGGCCGCGAACTGGTCGACCGTTCGCGCCACCGCCTGGCCGATCAGGCCGTCCGCCACCACCCGCCACGGGTCGCTCGCGACCTGCGAGGAGTTCGCCTGCCCGGAGATGCGCGTGACCCGGACCCCGATCGCATTGGTGACGTCGGTGACGTAGATGAGGAGCGTTCCCGCCGTGCTGCCGACGACGGAGAGGTAGGTGCGGAAGGTGTAGCCGGCGCCCGCCGCGACGACCGAATAGCCGCGCGCCGAGACTGCGTTGGCATAGGCGGTGGTGAAGGTGGCCGTGAGGCCGGCCGGCGCCCCCTCCACCTGTGTCACGAGCACCGTCGGCCCGGACGCACCGGTGGGCGAGGTCGTGGTCGTCACCGTCGCCGGCGTGGCGCAGCCGGCGAGGACGAGGGCGCAGACGAGCGAAAGAACGCGGATCACGGCCAATGCCGCCTCCGTGCATGAGACTCCAGCCCCCGCGCGGAACCTAGCGGCAAAGACCGGAACCTGCCAGCCGGGACGAGCGCCCTCAGGCGAGCACGATGGCGGAAATCATCCGTCCGTAATCCTTCTCCCCGCGATGGGTGGTCCGCCGGAAGGAGAAGAAGCGATCCTCGTCCGCATAGGTGTCGAGCCCGAGCGCGGTCACCGAGCGGAGCCCGAGGCGATCGAGCCGGCCGGCGACGTAGCCCGGCAGGTCGAACATTGCATGTTCTTCCTTCACCGACGGCCGGAAGTACCTGGCATTGTTGAGGTCCACGCTGAGGAAGCGCTGCACGAACTCAGGGCCCACCTCGTAGGATTCCTGCGCGATTGTCGGCCCGATCGCGGCGACGATCCGCGCCTTTCTTGCGCCGAGGTCGAGCATCCGGTCGAGCGTCGCTTCGAGGACGCCCCTGAACGCGCCGCCCCAGCCGGCATGCGCAGCGCCGATCACGCCGGCTTCGGCATCGGCGAAGAGGATCGGCGCGCAATCGGCCGTGCCGACGCCGACCGCGAGGCCGCGCTCCTTCGTCACGATGCCATCAGCCTCCGGGCCTTTCCCCGTCTCCCACAGCTCGGTCGCGACGGCAACCACCGCGCCGTGGACCTGGTAGGGCGAGACGAGACGCTCCCGCCGGACGCCCAGCGCCGAGGCAACGCGCGCCCGGTTGTTGAGAACGAGCGGCAGGGAATCGCCCGAACCCACCCCGCAGTTGAGGCTGGCATAGACACCCGCCGACACGCCGCCGCGGCGCGTGAAGAAGCCGTGGCGGATACCGGGGAGCGCGGCGAGCTGCGGAGCGGTGACGCTTTCGGCGCCGAGCGTATCGGGGGTGAGCATGGTGGGCATCGGTCAGCCTCGGCGGCTCGGTCGCCGCGGCGGCGCGAAGGCGTAAGCCATCGCGAGCCATTCGCGGGCCAGGGAGTGGAACGGAGCATACGCGTCCCAGACGGCGTGTGCCCAGCGCTCGGCGGCGGCTACGTGGTTTTCGGGGTCGTCAGCGGCGAGGACGTCAGCGACCGTCACGGTGCCACGGAACGCCGGAAGGTCGGCAGGCTTCTCCGGCCGCCGCCCGCCGTCGAGCCAGCGCCGGAGGCGCTCATCGTGCTCGCCATAGCCCGCCTCGCCCTCGAGGCGCTCGCAAAGGCCGCAGAGATGCGCGGCGA